>CATLTV010000049.1 GCA_950059285.1 uncultured Pseudomonadota bacterium
GAAACCTTCTTTACATCTTCATCCTTCTGATTTTGTTCAAGATTTAGTTGTCTGTTGATTTTTCGAACTCACGTTAAATAAGTCTGTTCTTATTCATGGTCATGCGTCAAAACCCTCCAGATTCACCATACATACCCTTAACCCCTCTCGCAGCTTCTCCACGTCACCCTCATCAAGACCTGCCAACATCGCCGCCTCAAGCCTCTTGACCTCATCATCCGCAGCCTGAAACTTTTCAAGCCCTTGCTCCGTAATCCTGTATTTGACCGCCCTCCCCTCACGTGAAGCCTCTTCGATAAAACCATCCTCCGCCAGCCGCGTACTGATTCGGTGCATTGTTTGCGGTGTGACCCATGCCTCCCTCGCCAGATCTGCATTGCTCATCTCATCGTGCTCCCCCGCTTCCAGATGAAACAACGCCGCATAACTCGACGCCGTCAAATCATAGCGTGATAACACCCCATCCATCTTGACCTTGAACTCCGCCTGCACCTGCTTCACAAGATATCCAATCAACACGACTCACTCTCCTCTCACCAAAACTAAACCTGTGAAGACAAGAGACACAGTGATGCATCACTGTGCCTTCGCCTTCACTCAAAAAATACCGTTCAACAAAACCTAAAACTTGCTGACCCAGGTTTGCACCGCTTCAAATGGAACCTCCAAACCTGCAAGCCTGGATGATGCCTTGATGTTCGGCGCTATCATATAGTCCGCAAGCGTGGGATGCTCTGCACACAAATAATCACCCTCGCTGGCGTTCAATAGCTCATTAATAATTTCAAGATGCGCGATGACATCTGCTGTACACGCTTCCACCTTGGCGGGATCTGGCTCCTGACCCATCATCTTTTTCAAACCTGTCTCGGCGTTCAACCTGCTCAACACAAAACCAAGATGGACTAGCCCCCAGGTCGCCCACTGATCAAGCCTTGCTCGCTCCTCAAGAGTGCCCTCGGCCAAAAGATCCTGTCGCGCATATCGTGCCATCAAATATTTTAATATAGCAGCAGATTCAAATAGATAGCTCCCATCATCAAGCTCCAACAACGGCACCCTACCCATCGGGTTCTTTGCTCTATACTCAGGCCCCTTGTGCTCACCTTTTTCTAACGCCACATGCACACGCTCAATCTCAATCTCAGGATGATGATCAAGAAAACTCATCACGCGGTTTGAACATCCTGACATCGGGTGCATATACAATTTCATGGTCTACTCCTCTTTTATACTCGTCATTCTTCGACAATCTGACACCATCGTCCGACTTCCTTTATGGGATATATATCAGCTTGCTTATATAAGCAAGCTGATAATAAAAAGGTGAGCAAAAAGGGAGGGGCCAAAAATCTTCGATTTTTGGCCCCTCCCTTTTTGCTCACCTTTTTATTATCTCAAGGCGTCGTAGTCACACGCTCAAGCTGCACGCTGAACTGACCACCTTCATAGGTGACCACGCCGTTGGCATCTTTCTCCTGACCACAGATCAACACATGTGGCTGCTCATCAAAGAGAATGTTGATGTCGTCAAACGCACAACCCTCGGCAAGCGTATCGTTGAAGGTCACATCATCCTCAATGTAATCGAATTTGAGGTCGGAACGCAGGTCTTCCGCTGAAAGTCCTTCAAACAAAACCTCATTCCATACAGGCGTGGTTGTACCATCAACTTCGCTGCTCTTTTTGCTCACCTCATCACCTGTTGCAAGATCGGTGTAATAGGCGCGCACAAAAGGATCGGGGAGCGTGCCAATGATGCCATCCCAGTCGTCTCCATCGACGGTCTTTTCAGGGAAAATACCTTGTAACAACACCAGGTTAAATCGAGCATCGGACTTTGGCATACATGCCTGAAGATCGGTACAGAATGCTCCATCTCCACAATCCTGACACTGTGCACCCGCTGTACCACATGCCTCACCGAGATCGCCCGTCAGACACGTGTCGCCATCACAACAACCTTCACAGGTTGCAGAACATCCCACATCCACACACTGACCTGCGGCGATCGCTGCGCCTTCAGTCGAGGTGACTTCACACTCTTCTTCAGCACCACATGCACCACATGCCTGACCACCTTTGCCACATACAGCGTCAGTGTCTCCACTCACACATTCGCCAGATGCATCACAGCATCCTTCACAGGTTTCAGGACCACAGGCAGGTTTGCAGGTGTTATTATCACCACATGTTCCTCCAGCCACAGTACAGTCCTGGCACTCAATGCCGCCAATACCACAGCTTGAATCCGAGGTGACTTCAATACAGGTGTTGTCCTGACAACATCCATTGCAGTTATCCGCATTACAGGGAGGTGGCGGGACACACTCACTCTCACCACAGTACTCGCCTTGCGTTGCATCACATGCCACACATGCAGTACCACCCGAACCACACGCCTGGTTTGTGGTCCCACTCAGACATGCTCCTGTACTGGAGAGACAACCATTACACACGGGCTCTGGCTCTGTGTTTCCTTGATCGATTACAGGATTTGGATTCTCCATACCCTGATCCTTGTCCACAGGTGTGGTCGAACCCATATCATCCATATCTGATGTATTCGGCTCAATGGAGTCAGAGACACAGCCTGTCATCACAAATGCAAGCATCAGAGCACTTGTTGCTCCCCATCCAGTTAAAGTCTTGTATGTCTTCATTATGCGCTACTCCCAGGAGTTTTTCTTTTCTTCACAGGCCCACATGACATGAACCACTTTTCCATCCCCTTTTGTACGCTTCAAAACACACATCTTGGCTTTAAATATCAAGGGGATAACCTTTTCTCCTTATAGCATAGATCAGGTTGATGACCATCACTTTTTGCAACACAGACATATAACCTCATAGAATCAATCACTTACGATATAATCCAGGCCACTAAATCAGGAGCAAATCTCACATTCCTTGAGATACGCCTCCCAGTGTTGACGCGTCAGTCTCCACCTCTCTGCATGCGTATAACTGGGGTCTACAAACTTAGACTCCACTGTGCCAAGAAACTCTGCTCCACGTCGTTGCTTCACCTTCCTTGACCGCGTATTGCCAAGAGCATTGGACAACTTCAACTCTTCAAAGCCAAGCTCTTCAAACGCAAACTGATTCACTGCATGCGTCGCCTCACTCATAAACCCCTTTCCCCAGAACGGTCTGCCCAACCAGAACCCACGGTTCAAGGACTGTGTTGGCTCCAATAATCCTACAGAACCAATGACTTCCAGGTTGTTCTCTTTCAGGCAAATCGCCCAGTCCCAGCGCGACTTCCCCTGTCCAGGCAACACAACCTGTTCAATAAATTCACGCACTCCATCCTCTGGATATGGCCAGGGCACAGCAGTTGATAAATGCCGCACAACCTCATAATCCACAAAATGTGTTGTATAACCCTCGCAATGCTTCATGGTCAGAGGTTGTAACTCCAGACGCTCGGTCTCCAATAGCTTGACGGGCAAAATCTTCATACGTCACCTTTTTAAATTTTTAAACGTTTTCAGTCCACAATTTTAAAGTCCACATGATAATGATCATCATGACGAACCCAGGCCTTGCGCTTCATAAACGTCATATTCTTGCGGATATATTCGCCATCTTTTGTGGAGAACACATGCTTGTGCAAATCAGGT
Source organism: uncultured Pseudomonadota bacterium (assembly GCA_950059285.1). Lineage (GTDB taxonomy): Bacteria > Myxococcota_A > Bradymonadia > Bradymonadales > Bradymonadaceae > CATLTV01. The sequence continues at coordinate 3,627 of CATLTV010000049.1, forward strand.
GCGAGGATGACCTGCTCAATCTCTACACCCTCCTTTTGTGCGCTCTTGTGAAGAGCTACGAGATGTGCAGCTAACATATCAAAATTGATTGAGAATTTCGCATCATCTGAAGGGAATGACTCGCCATAACACCACAGATTCAACATCGTGCAATACAACATGCCAGATGACTCGTCTTCAACCTTCTGAACTGGCACCACAAAGTCGACGCTGAGACCATTTTGATGCGTTCTGTGTGGCCTGAACGATCCTCCAGCTGCCCAGCCAGTCTCGGCAAACACAAACCGTTGCTCAGGATAGGCGCTGTTCAAGCTGTCATACGCAGCGAGCATGACATCATGTACCTTACTGTGCACATAAGTCCTGCCCATCAATGAGCCAAGCTGCGAATAGCTCTCAAAGTTTGCACCCTTTGTAGGTAGTCTTTTCCCTTGCCCAAGACTTCCCGCGCTCACTCGACCATGAGCCACAGACTCAACCTCTGGCTGTGACCTGTAGAGCATGTCATTTAACACGTTAAACAACGTTCCCTCGGTCACAGAAAATACCATCAAAACCATGGTCATCATCAACTTGAACCAGACAATTATCATACAAACCCCCTTATTATTCAGTGTGTTATAATAAATCAGCAAGCACAGTTAAGGATGTGCCTGCTGATTCTTCATTGAAGTTGTTATCTATCAAGTTTATTCGGCGCCTGCACCCACAAAAATGGTGCTCACCTTGTCATCCGCAAGGGTAAAGAACATACCGCCATAGATGCTTCCCACGATGATCATGTCCTCGCCTTCCGAGCGAGGTTCGATCACGCCTGAATACACATCAAGCACCTCTTGTTTTGTACTTCCAATGCCAACACCTTTTGCACCCTTCACTTCATAAGGAGCTGCCAGTGTGAATGAACGCACCGTCGTTACATCTGCGGTCATGTCAGGGGCGAGAAAATCAATGGTGATGCCCTTCTCAGTCCAGTACCATGTCTCCACCACATCTCCGCTGGCTTCTTCTGTGAAGCGAGCATCCTTTTTATCAGGTTCACCAAATGCATCCAGAATGGCTTGCAACGTTACACCCTGATCAATCACGCCAAATGCAGTGGGACCCATGTTCTCTACGCGGCACATTTCATCGTCTGGCGCGCACTCTGGGGCTTTGGGCTTGGGCGTCTCTTCCACTTTTTCAGTGGTGGTTGTTTGCTCTGCGACAGTCACATCTTGTGATGAATCTGTGGGTTTTTCTTCTGGCGTGCTCTTGCATCCTGTGACGATTGCACACACAATCATACACACCAAAATACGCAATGTCGTTGAACTCATTAAAGCCTCTTCCTGTTCATTTTTGTTTCAAACTGCGGCATTACTTTACTTCATATACACCGACAATCCTAGAGCGTAATAAAGAAAGAGCTGGTCGAAAAAGTCTAAGATATACAGGTCACCACACATGAACACACACCTGCTTCAACTCTCCAAACGCATTGTTTCAGCACATGAAAAGGTCTTGCCGCCCGTTGATATTCTTGAACAATGTAAACAACTTACTAAAGATAACTCCGTATGGACACACAAGGTACTCGGACGCTCAGAACAAGGCCATCCCATTGATATGTTTGAGTTTGGTGAAGGTACTCAACATACACTCTGGTATGGATTTCCCGATCCAGGCGAAGCGCTTGGTGGCACAACTATTCTGGCGCTTATGCAGGAGTTATCAAGGCCAGACTCCCCGTTACACACGTTGTTTCCCGACATGACCTGGTGCTTTGCACCCGTGCTTGATTTCGACCTTCAACCTGACGAAGGACGCTCTTTACAACACCTCATGAGCGCGCCAGGTGCTCGACTTGTTGATATGTGCCTGAATGACAATCCTCGCCCGGAATCACTAGCAATCATTGAGTATGCCGACACCATAAAACCCACGTTTATTTACAGCTTACATGATGAGTTTCACAGCGGTGAACAGCTCCCCGCATATGCCGTGGTCTATGAGAGTTTTCCCAAAAACCTTGTGCACGCTCTCAAAACCATATGGACGCACTTTGAGTATCCTATCAACACGGAGATGGTACACCCAACGTTTGGCGAAGGTTTTTTAAAGCCCGATGAAGATGAGGATTTTTATGCAATAACCACGTTCAAACGCTACGAAGCTTACGCCCAGATGCTCATCTTTGAACTCTCAGAGCAACCTCATGTGAGCACACACGACCTGCTCACAATGCAGTTATTAGCAGGGCTTCATGTGTTGGAAGCGCTCTGTTAATATGCAATATAAATGTACAAATTTGACACAAATTTGTACTTAAAAAGTAAGACAAAACAAGGGGCGAGGAGTTGCTGCGCAACTCCTTGCCCCTTGTTTTGTCTTACTTTTCAATACGTTGTAAAACTCTCTTGGGAATAGACTTCGAACTACTCAACGTCTGATACTTTTTATAAGGCGCATACCATGGGCGTTGATTTTCAAATGGTTCAAGGGCGTTCAAATCCCAGTAGGCGTCACCAAGATTAAGGTAGAGCACCGTGCGAGAGCGATAATGACGCTTGAGCTGTTCATAGATAAAAATGGCGAGCTTGAGGTCATCAGCTTGTTTGCTCTCGGCAAGGAAAAAAGCAAGGTCATTCAGGTACTGAGCGTTCTCAGGGGACTTGGGCAAAAGAATGTAATTCTTACTGGTGGGGTTGATCCAGGGTTGAAACGCCCACAAGGACGATGCTTCATCTTTGCGCGTGTAAATGGTATATTTATCCATTCTTTCAAGGAGTTGACGCGAAATTTTTGCTGCGCCTACAAGATCCTTTTTCTTGTACAAGGCGAGCGCTTTTTGATGGCCCGCATTGAGCACATCACCATAATTGTGGGCATAGAAGCGGGGGTTTCTGGCAGGGTCCAGCGTGGATGTAAAGTTTTGATCAAGGATATCAAGCGCTTTAAAGGGCTCTCTGGCACTAAGAGCATTACTGTACAGTTTGACCTGTTGCGTGAGCGTCGCACTCTTGTCGTTCAGGGCAAGGATGTGGGCTTTGGGCTTGTACGTCCAGACCTTGGATTGTGTACTGACAGCATCCTTGGAAGATTCGGCGTACCTATCATAATAAGTATACGTGGCCGTAATTTTGTTTTTGGTGATTTTGAGCGTGGGTGGACCATCGACAATTCCCGCGTCCAGGCGTTGTTCCACGACCTTCTCGCCAGACTCCCAGATGGATGCATACATGCCATAAGTATATCGACCACTACCCGCATCCTCTCCACAGATGGCAAACGTGACGACACGGTCCTTATCAAGGACATAGGCTGACTGCGTGTTAAAGCTCAATGTATTTTGAGCCTCAAACGTATGGCAATCAAGCACATCAGCATATACGCTTTGTGCTGAAATCGTGAGCATAAATACTGATATAATTTGATAAATTCTTACTTTATTCATCGGACATAACCTCAGGGAACAGGTGACATGATTATGTTAAGCCCATAACACACAACTCATGCAAAATTGTAGGTGTGGGTGATCCTCCTTAACACGTGCATTGAACGGTGTTGTAACGCATTTATTCACATGGAGTGTCATAAAAAAGAGGGGGGCGGCCTGCTGCTGGCGCAGCAGGCCGCCCCCTCTGTTTAATTTACCAGCGCACGCACATGACACGTAAAGAAGGATGTAGGTAAGACACAACGACCTGAAATGAGTGGAGCACAATGCAAGGCAAAAGACGCCACAAAACAAAAATACTCAATTTAATTCAAATACTTATACTACTACTTTTGGTAGGATGTCGTACTGATATGGATGGCCCGTTTGAAGACATGTCAGAAGCTGTTGATATACATGAGGCATCTGACATGGATGTACAGGATGTAGCTCCATCACCTGACATGAGTGACATGTGGAGCGCATCTGACATGAAGAAAACGATCTCTCCTCGAGAACCTGCGTGCATTCGGTTTTCGGGAGAAAATGTGGGTCAAACTAATGATGGCCTGTTTATATTACAGGCGAAGCAAACCACTGGGGAGCAACACTACCCGATACGCATCACAAACTGCGAAGAAACACGTACTCTGAAACTCAAGCATCTTGAGTTTCAGATGGCGAACACGACACAGCGTCCGTTCTATTCTGCGGAGGTAAAAGATGACATCGTATTGCCTCAGGAGCTTGGGCCAGGAGAGCACATTGATCTCACGCTCATCATAGACGCATGGGAATTTACAGATTCTGATGACAAGGATTTGAGTTTACGTCTGTCATTTGAATATGCACCAAGCATTGAGCTCTATGTCTCGATATTTGTCTATGATCTGTGCACAGTAAGCGCTCCAATGTTATATCTTGAGGGGTCAAATCAGAGACCCGAGTGGATGCTTGATAGGGTGCCAACAGGCGCTCGTGTTGTACTTGATGGCAGCAACTCACATTCGCCAGACACGGGCAACATGGGTACATATGAGTGGACGTTGGTAGAGCATCCCATGACATCCCGTGCGGCGATCAGCCACGATATGCCCAGCTCACCCATGGCCTATATTACGCCCGATGTGTCTGGATATTATGAAGTTTCACTGGAGTTCACAGACCTCACAGGTCGAGTGACATGCGAGGTGAGACATGTGGAATTTACTGTAGAATAAAAAGTCATGAGGCAAGATGCTGGGCTTGATATATCAAGCCCAGCATCTTGCCTCATGACACTATAACCTATTGAAATTTTTATTATTTTATTATTTTCATTATTTAAGGTTATTCACTACGTTTCCGCCTTTATTATTGAACTTGGCCTTCCCTTTTTTGGTGAGTTTACCGTTGATCACGGAGTCCTTGGAGGTGAGGGAGGATTTTTCGGCGAGTCGGACTTTACCGTTGATGGTGGTGTCTTTGGTATGAACCTGTGCTTTACCGAAGACGTTCATGACGACGGGAGCGTTGAGGGTGCAGTCTTCAAAGAAGACCTCAGCGTTGCCCTTGGCATTGAGGAGGATCTTTGTGCTGTTAATGACAGCGTCTTCAATGGTGAGCTTGCAGTGACCAGAAGCGTTGATGGTGACAGGGCCGTTAAAAATGGCGGCATCAAGGACTTTCACCTCTTTACCAGAGCAACTGATGACATTCTTGGCGGAGTTTTTCTTGATATTTTTCTTTGCTTTCTTTTTGGCTTTTTGTTTCAGCATCACCTGCTGTTTTGTTTTTCTTGTTTTGACGCTGGCATCATCTGTATCGACATCAGCATCGCCATCGTTGGTATTGACGCTGGCGTCATCTGTATCGATGTTGACATCACCATCTTCGCTGACATCGACATCGACACCAGGGGCATTAATATTCACCTGAGCAGAGAGTGAGAGAGGGAACAACACAACACACAGTACAGCAAAAATCTTTTTCATAACCTTACCTCAAGGTATCTGGGTGTGATCTACACATTGAACGTCTTACGATGTGTAGAGGGGCACACTGTTGTATTTGATTTATACGAAAGTTTGTGCGGATTATTCAACCAGAATAAAAATCTAGGTGCTGTGCAACTGTTGGTAGTCTTGGAGGAAAAAGGTGTGCTATGATGTAGGTGTTCCTCCTTCTTCAGGTGGGAATGTCGATGAAAAGTAGTACTTCAAGACAAAATAAATGATTGGTGGTGGTGATGACGACAAAATTCAACAACAGAGCTTATGTAACCGCGATTTCACTGGGGTTATCTCTGGTGCTTTCTGCATGTGGAGATCCTCCAAGTATTGATGGTGGGTATGTGCCTGAAGGTCCTGCTGGAACCTCTGCCGAGTATGGTCAAGCCGCGCAGGTTGAGGACGAAGACGGCGTGGGTGGTCTTGGCGAAGAGTGTTACTGGGACAGCTCCTGTGATGAGGGGTTGCGTTGTATGGACACCTGCCAACCTGTGAGTGAGTTTCCTGGTGAGCTGGGCGGACCGTGTTTTGAAGACTTCTCCTGTAACGGTTCTCTGGAGTGTCGTGATGATGTGTGTATGGACGGCGAGAAGCTGGTGGCATACTACAATACACTGACACTGGAAGATCCAGGTGAGTTGTATGGTGATGATTCGGTATTCACACTCAACCAGGAGCTTGAAGTTGCTGAGGATTTTGACGCCTCCATCGCAGGCCAATTGCCTGGCAGCGTGGATCTTGGCCGCTATCTTCCACCAGTGGGAAGTCAGGGAAGCCAGGGGTCTTGCGTGTCATGGGCGATGACCTATGGTTTGACAAGTTATCTGTTTGGCGCACAGCGTGGTTCTAACCCCACCTCAAGCTCCCAGATTTTCAGCCCTGCGTACACACATAACCAGGTCATGAACTATGCAAACTGCCACAGTGGACCTCCTGGTTTGCACCCTGTGCGAGACATCTTGCAAGGTCAGGGCGCTGTACCTCTGAGCGTGTTGCGTTACTCCACACAGCAGCAAGGTTGTACCACACGCATCACCAGTGAAATGCGTGAGACGGCATCACAGTACCGCATCAGACAGGCGCTCTACATCGACAAGTTCAGGCAACTTATCCAGTCTGCATCACCGCCCACAAGTGCTGTGTTGAGCAGCAGCGATATCAACAACATCAAGACGTCGCTGTCACGAGGGTATCCTGTCGCCGTGGCGATCAGGACATATGAAGAGTTCATGCGTTTGAACTTCCTGAACTCTGTGCAACGTACCACCACACCACGTACGGGAACCAACCAGAACCATGGTTATCACGCGATCCTCGTGGTGGGCTATGATGACTCCAAGCAGACCTTCAAGATCATGAACTCCTGGGGTCGCAACTGGGGCAAGCGTGGTTTTGGTGAGATTTCATACGATGTGTTCGCAAAGATTACAGGTATTGCATATACCGCAGCTCCTGTGAGCAACGCAGCTCAACCCGAGACATCACCCGAGCCTGAATACCCAAGCACACCTCCCCCCACACCTAGCAGCTTCACCTGTAGCAGCGTGACACTGGGCCGTAGCGTGCCTCAAAACACATGTATTCAGATCGATGCAGGTCGTGGATGTAGCTGGCACAAATGTGTCGCACCCAATGACTACGACCAAATCAGCGCTTCAAGCCTCTCTGGATGTGCCACAACATACGCACATGCGACCTGTGACTCCTCGGAGCCTGATCCTGAGCCACAGCCCGCACCACAGCCCGACACAAGCGGTGAGCGTCGTGGACAGATCGTTGCAACGCTTTACTGGAGAGACCGTGTTGACCTTGACATCAACGCTGTTGAGCCAAGTGGCACAACCGTCAGCCACAGTCACAGCACACTGACACCTGATGGTGGTTCTCGCAGCGAGTGTAACCCTGTCAAACGTGTCTGTAATCCGAATGACCAGGGCCTCTACAGCGAGACCATCACCTGGGGTAGAAACTCCAACAACGTCTCAAGCGGTATCTATCGCTTCTATGCACGTAACTACACTGGCGGAAACGTGTCCTTCACGCTGCGCGTCGAGTACTACAACGCAAATGGTCAGAAGACCTTTGAACGTGACTATCAGGGTAGCGCTTCATCCAAGTCACCCATTGAGATTGGCGCAATTAATCTTCAGTCCAACTGATTACATCCTTGTGTGAGTAAAAAGAGCGTGGACTTTAAAGTCCACGCTCTTTTTTTAACTTCTCACTTGCGCCTGTCCCTCAAACCATTTACAAATCCTCGCCAGACTTCATGGAATTGTATCCATAAATCAACATATTATCGCTGAACTTATAGAAGTTGCCTCCCCCTCCAGAACCAAAAATCACGAGGTGAGATGATGATCAAGCACTCTCTAAAGCTCACACCGAAATACGAGCAGCTCCTGACCTTGCAGGCAAAATCACAAGGATTGACCCCCGAGGCGTACCTTCAACACCTGGTACAACAGTCCTCACGCAAACATCTTAGCCGCAGACACCATCGATTGACATGTGTCCTGACGCGCAACCAGGAGCTGTACAGACGACTGAGCTGATACAAGACCCAACACATAAAAGCTCCCAGATGAATACATCCATCTGGGAGCTTTTATTATGTATCAACTGGATTCAGTTCCTACCAAAAACAGTGCTCTCCTCCATAGTTGTAACAATCTGCATACGCCACGATGGTGAGAAGGCTGATGCACGCAGCAAAATAACCTGCGCCAGCTTGACCCATCGTGCGACATGTCTCGACGCCCTGATTCCATTCATCATAGGTGAGTGCCTGAATGCCTGCATTTGGATCGTCGAACTCCTCCATATTAAGGTCGGACAAGCTCATGATCGAAGACTGGCCTGTCACCGAGTCAATAGGATAGGAGGTATCATCACTTAGCCAACAATCTTCTTGGCTGCCTGTCAGCACACAGTCTTCAGAAGCTGTTATCCAGAGCTCATCCAGACACAACATTTCGCCCTCATCAATGTTTCCGTCCCCAGAGACATCACATTCATTCATGCCATCAAAATACTGTCCAAGGGGCATAGCAAAACTTGTAGTAGGCACAAGCATACAAAAGGCAAATGAAGTAGCGAGCGCACCAGAGAACAGCTTCGATTTGTTAATCATTGAATCATCCTTAACATGATAGGTTTGAGGTACAAGGTATCACACATAGCTTCAAGTCCTTATATAACCTGATGGAATGTCTTACACCGATCCAACCAACATGGTCAGATCTATTTTGTACCTGTTTGATATTTATGCTAAGAAGACATTATCTTTTTTGCATCCCACAAATATCATACTTCTTAAAGCGACCACGAAGCGTCTGTTACGGATGTCCTGGTTACGATGCATTTCATACTATTATCTTTCAGATTTTTTACACTGCCCCAACGTCCGAAAAACCTGGCTCCGTCAACAAAGAGTACCAGGGGCATGTCATGATACAGGTCTTATTCAGACAAAGAGATACCGATGGCTTAGAGGGTATTGACGGTTTCATCGTTTCCTTTCAAAAGTATGGTGAGTTTGAGGTACACAAAAAGAGCGTAGAGCAAGGTTTCAGGGGCGCAAGAGAGTCTTTCTTGCGTTGTTTTGCGATCCCATCAATCTTGCTCTTATTTCTGCACTGCGTTTCGAAAAAGAGCTGGCGGTGATGGGTGCAAAACGCTCCATCAAATTCCTCGCTGCACCTCGCTCACGCTCGGCTTGCAAAAAATTTGTTGTCGCTCGCCATGTTGGGTGGTTGTGATGTGCAAAAAATGTGTGTGAGAGTAAGCAGAGCGCTTGGAAACGAGCTTGCGAGGTTCCTTGGCTCTGCTGCTCTCGAGCACAGTGTAAAAAGAGAGAGTAAGCAGAGTGATTGGAAGTGAGCTTGCGAACTTCCTCAACTCTGCTGCTCTCGAGCACAACGTATAAAGCGCTCGCCTTATTGGGAGGTTGTGATGTGCATGACCTGACTTCTGAAAACTGTCAACACCCTCTCAAAACCTAGTACACATCAATGCCATAAATCATGTCACTGATGCCATTAAAGCCATACAGGTTAATCATCAGCATATCGTCTGACTCACCATAGCTCGAGAACTTGAAGCCATAAGGTTTTGACAGATCAAAGTATTCAGATTCCACTGTGTGTTCGCTCAACTGGAATGTGTCCTTATCCATCTCGTAGATGTAAGGCAAGATGCGGCCACCCTCATCAAGAGAAACCTCACCAATTGTTCCTGAAGGATTCGTGACAAAGAGTGATACGCCCTCCTCTCCTTGAGTTGAATCCACAGTGTATACCAACAACGCGTGCTGGAACTGGTCCGTATCGCTTGCGCCTGAAGGGCGGTAATATACGGGGATATCCACTCTCATAAGACCTTCGCGATCAATGTCCTGCTTGAAATACACGGGTGTGGCACGGTCCCCCTGCACAAACTCAAGGAACGTTCCATCCCACTGGGCGCGTACCATGTTGGTCTGCGCATCAAACTCGGCAGGTTTTTCGCCATATATCAGGAGCTTATCATCTGCACTGTACGATCCATATGTGGCTGTTGCTTTGATCAATAGCTCAGGATCAGAAAAGATCTCTCCTTCAAGATGCATGTAATAAGAGTCTGTAATCAGATCGCGGCGTTCATCCAAAGCACTGTCAAACTCGGGTGCTATACCTATTAGCGTGTATTCACTGTACTTATCGACAAGTGACTTCCAGACCGTCAAGGCAGGCAGCTCCAGGTGGATATAGTCGCCATCGTAGGCATAGTTATTCTGGGGGAAGTAGAGCGCGATGCCCGATGCTTCCTGTGCTGCTTCACCATGAATATTGGCCACCACGGCTTTTGACAGGCCCTGTTGTACCTTTGCTGTCAGTGTAGCCAGCGAAGGATCGTGTTTTGGGAGTGTACGTGCAAACTGATCAATATCGACGGTGCCAACCTGACCCCAGGCTCTGGACGGAGCTCCATAACTCTTGAGTTCGGCGCGTGTCAGCGCGAGGGTTTTGACGTGGCTGTCGAGGTCCGTATAAAACAGTGTGAACAGCTCATTAAGCGCCTGGTCAAGATCATCAAGGGCATAGAGATCGACCAGAGACAGGGTGATCCAGGGTTCCTTGTTGTGAGCCTCAAAGCGATTCAGGAGGGCGATTCCTAGCTCTTTTCCTGTCGCCGAAGGATTCTTTGTGATCTCTTCAAGAGCGCTGTAGTCCCAACCCTTTCCTGGCTCAAGTTCTTCGCTTGCGAGCATGTATTCGGCATAGGGTTTCATCGCCTGAACCTGAGACCAATTGCCCAGAAGACATGTATCAAACCCAATGAATCCAAACACTTCAATAGGTGTGCTTGCGAGGATCTCATCAAAAGCCCACTGAAGATCGGAGATATGAAGTGTGCCATCTTCAGAGCTATCCTGGTGAATTGTCGTATCATCGGGACCAAAGCCACCGTTCCAGGAGCCACCATGATCCCAGAAGCTCAGCGCGTAGCGATCTGCGGGATAATGCTCCGTGGTCCACTGTACAAACTCCACCAGTGTTTTGGGGTTACCAAGATCGAGTTCACCAGGTTCATGTACAATTTCAAGGTGGTTGTGTTGGACATGGAGGTATTTGGAGTCTTCCCAGTCTTCAAGGTTCAGCACACCATCTGCGGTGTAGTTGGGCGAGCGGTCCGAGAGCACGACAATGTTCACATCCTCGGTTGAGCCTGCGGTGGCCATTTCCATGAGGTCTTCAAGCGCGTAGGGCTCAAGGTTATTATCACCCATCATGTAGACCATGTAGGTCCAGCTCTGGCCCGTGGTGGTGTGCTGGCGAGTGTCTCTGGTGATTTGCTCCACCTCATCAGCTTTTCCTGATGGTGAGGTGGGTGTTGTACCAGGGTTGTCATTGCTGGTGGATGTATCGTTGATGCAGGCTGACCAGAGAACACATGTGGACAGCAGTAGTGCTACGTATTTCAAATTGAGCATCTGGAAGGAGCCTTTATGTTTTATTTTTTAGAGCGTGATGGAGAAGGAGCTGTTGGAAGAAAAGCGAAGTAGAAGGCGTGGAGTTTAAGGAGCAAAAACCAAGAATAGTAGCCGTGTTACATTCTGTTTTTGCGACACCAAAATACGCGGTTTCTACAAGCTTTTTCGGACAGATCCTTCTTTATGACGCTCTTAGAGCGTCATAAAAGAAGTGTCGAGTTTACACGCGGAATCATAGAGAGTTGGGCACAAAAAATCCACGTCATTTGCAAAACAAATGACGTGGATTTTAGAGGAGGTTCACAGGTTGTGATTAGTTGGGATCTGGAGCAGGGGTGTCAGGGCCGTTTTCAGGAAGCTCTGGTTTTTTGACGTAGTCTTTATCGACCTCACCTGTGAGGGAACCAAGCCATGCCACGATAAGCTTGGCTTCATCGTCGGAGATGGTTTGACCAAGCTGGTATTCGCCCATCATTTTGACGGCTTTATCGAGTTCCTTGACGGAGCCATCATGGAAGTATGGTCCAGTTTTTTCGACGTTACGAAGGCTTGGTGTCTTGAACATCATCTTGTCGGTATCTTTCTTGGAGACTTCAAAGACACCTTGATCGACCTGATTTGGCCATGGCTTCACGGCGCCAACTTTCTGGAAGGTGCTACCACCGACGAGAGCGCCGTTGTGACAGGCCACGCAGCCCTTGGCGATGAAGAGGTTAAAGCCTTTGAGTTCGTCTTCGGAGAGAGCCTTGTCGTCGCCTTCAAGGAACTTGTCCCATTTGGCGGGTGTGGCGAGGTTGCGCTCAAACGCACCGATGGCGATGGACATATTCTCGTAGTTGACGGGGTTTTCCTGATCGGGGAAGGCTTTTTTGAAGGCTTCCACATAGCCAGGGATGGAGGTCAGGACTTTTTCGACCTGATCGGAGTCAGGCATGGCCATTTCGACAGGGTTCAGGATTGGGCCTTTGGCCTGTTCCTCTACGTCCTTGGCGCGACCGTCCCAGAACTGAGCGACGTGTCCTGCTGCGTTGTAGACGGTGGGGCTGTTACGTGAGCCGAGCACTTTCTTGTGGCCCGTGGATGTGGGGGTGTTATCCACACCGTAAGAGTCGAGCATGTGACAGGAGTTACAGGAGATGTCATGGTTTTTGGACATGCGCGTCTCGTAATAGAGCATGCGTCCAAGATCTTCCTGTTCCTTGGTCTGACCTTCTTTGGCCCAGTTTTTGGGGAGGGCAGCAAAAGCGCCTGCCTTCTCACGAGCTTCTTCAAGGGGGCTCTTGGCCTCGGGTTTGGGAGTCTCTTCCTGTTTAATCTCTTCCTTGGTTGTCTTTGTTTCGTCTGTTTTCTTGTCACATGCGACAAGCGCGACAGAACCAAACAGGACAAGTGCAATACCCAATGCCTTGGATTTGTGTGTCATTGCTTACTCTCTTCAGATGTTTGATTGTGATGTTTTGGATTTTTGTATGCGTCGTATACGGTTTGAATGCGTGTGTTGTTGTACCAAACCTGACTTACGTTATCGATGCCGAGTATAGCATTGAAGATGCGCTTTTTATAGTATGAATCCCTGGATGAGATACGCGATGCGTTCATACCTGTGTGACCACTCTGGAGCAAGTTCATACTATGAAAAATAATCTTTTAAAATCAGTTGTTTATACTGGAAATAGTATTAAAGAAATTATCCCCGCCCTGGCCAAGTTAAGGATCGAGGTCTTTTATGAGTTCCCCTATCTGTATGAGGGCAGCCTTGCGTATGAAGAGAATTATTTGAGCATGTATGTGGAGAGTGGGAGCAGTGTGTGCGTGGCTCTGTTTGAGGGTGACACACTGGTTGGAGCGAGCACAGGGCTCAAGATGACAGATGCCGAAGAGGAGTTTCAGGAGCCGTTTTTGCGGAGGGGATTTAACCTGGATGAGGTGTTTTATTTTGGCGAATCTGTATTGAGCAAGAGGTATCGAGGACAGGGGTATGGGAAGTTATTTTTCAAGCAACGCGAGGCGCATGCACGTCGACTTGAAGGGATCACCACCTGCACATTCTGCGCGGTTGAGCGCGACACTTCCCACCCCGCTCGCCCACAATCCTACCGTGAGCTTGGCTCTTTTTGGCAGGCGATGGGGTACGCGCAACAGACTGATATATATACACATTATGCATGGACCGATGTGGGGCATGAGAAGGAGACCTCCAAAAAGATGGTCTTCTGGCTCAAGAATGTGCAGTAGTTTTTGCGAAAATTTACTGAACGTTTTTTCAGCTTTTTATTGACAGATGAACCGTAGATAAGCACGATGATGGACATACAAAAGAAGACCTCGTTTTACATGCAAACGAGGTCTTCTCCTGAATGAACGTGAGCTGTGTAGGGTGCTGCAACACCCGTGGGGCTCATCATCCAAAAAAAGATGTGCTCACATCGTAAGAGGAGACACCATCCTGGAGACAACCTAGCTCCGCGCCGACTCTTCGTCAAACACACGCATCTTGTTTATGGGAGAGGTGTATCTCACATCCCATGACACAGGACAGGCGGTCATACATATGCTGAGGTGTGCCATGGTCAAGGGTGTGGAGAAGACGCCCCTGACATGACGATTCATGCACCAAACATCGTATCAATCGCCTCTTGTACTGACAGGAGAGCACACAATGCAGGTATTTGATTTAATTCAGATTAAAAAGAAGTCAGGTGAGTTCATCTCCGCGATCAAAGCGAGCGTGTATGCGGAGCATATTATTATTCTGGATCATCACAATCCAGGGAAGACGATTCCACTGGAGAAGGGGGATCATATTACGCGCATGACCCCCCACGGGTTGGTGGATGAGTTTGAGGTGTTGTTACCCAATTACCTCTCGGTATTGGAGCGAGAGGGTTCCTCGGGGTATCGTGCGCGCGTGCGTTATATCAAGGCGACACGGGCACAACCGCAGCAGGGGAGGCATGCACGCCATGATGACATGGGGGCGTATCAATCACAGAACAGGACATCGATCGAGGTGCATGGTCATCATGCGCAGGTGCGGGTGTTATCGCATGATTATCTGTGGGGCACAGGAGACCGTGAGGGGAGTGCACAGTCCTCGTGGCATATGGCTTCCAGCTATCGCATTGAGGAGGATGCACGTGAGCTCCAGGGGATGTTGGACAGAATGAGCGCATACTCGGGGGAGACGTTTTATGCGTTAAAACAGCTTGGCGAGCATGTCATTGATTTAAATAGCAAGGGTTACTCACCCGAGGAGATATCACAGCAGCTTGTGCAGAGCCCATCACAAAGTACACATGATGCAAGACAGGGGGTGTCCTCAATATTAAGAGAGCAAGGGAGCGCCATGTTGAATAATCTTGGATCAAACGCGGTGTTTGCGATGTTGATGTACGTGCTGGGATTTAGTTCCTGACTCCAGACATATACACCTACAAACAGACAATTTGTTCAATGACATTGCATTTGTGTCATGTTAGAATCAGTGCCTGTACGACATACAAAATTCACCTGTATTTCCAACATGGTGGAGATGTGCTGGGTTCAGGGTTCACTGGTGTACTCTTGATTTACTTCATTCAGGAACAGACATGACTCAAACAAGAAGAGATGGTTGGTATCTACTCGGTGGAGTGGCGCTGGCGACATTGATGAGCGTCAATGTTGGGTGTGATGGCAACATGACAAAGCTCTCGTTGGAGAGCACCGAAGCGCAGTCCAGGGACGCATTCGTGGACCCCGACAACCCTGGTCAGGTGATTATCCCTGGTGAGGGGATCAAGGATAACCCGCAGCAACCTGGTGGTGAGGAGCCTGTCATTGAGGACGACTTTGATCGTACCCAGCCCTATGTCAGGCGTCTAACCGAGTTGCAGTATCACAACACCATCAGGAGCGCGCTGGGGGATTATTTTGAGCCCGAGGCTTATCCTGCGCTGGATGATGCAATTCCAACCATTGGATTTGCCAACAACCCCGAGTATCTGGGTATCAACGATGCCAACGCGGGCAAGCTCTATGATGCGACAGGCGTGATTGCTGCGCAGAGCGTGGAGCAGGTGCCCGACATTAAAGCCTGCGTAGAGTCACAAAATAACGCATGTTTTCAGGAGCTTATCGAAGACATTGGAGCGAAGCTCTGGCGACGACCTCTGACCTCGGAAGAAGTTCAGGATCTTGAGCTTGCACGTCAGGCGGTGGAAGCCGCGCCTGGCACACGTGTGGAGCAGGCCGAGTTTATTGTGCAAGCGTTGTTAATGAACATCAACACATTGTATCGCACAGAGATTGGACCCACAGGGATTGCAGGACTTGCCGAAGGCGAGCGTTTGAAGCTGAGTGATTATGAAATCGCCAGCGCGCTCTCGTACACGTTGTGGAACGAGCCTCCTGATCAGACCTTACTGGATCTTGCCGCCGCAGGAGAGCTTGGCAAGCAAGAGGTTTATGAGGCTCAGCTTGAGCGCTTGCTTGGAGATGAAAAAGTCGCAAGTGCGATGACGGCCTTTTATGTGGATTATCTGAAGATCGACAAGCTCTTTATCAAGGAGAAGGTCAGTGAATTCAACCTGACTCCTGAAGCACGTCAGGCGCTTGTGGACGGCTTCAAGCAGGATGTGCGCGCGACCTTACAGCTTCCTGGCGCATCGTTGTATGATCCCTTCAACCAGACAGATTTTCATGTCAACCAGAGGTCTGCACCCTTCTTCCAGGTCTCCGATCTTCAGGGAGAGGTCTTTGAGCAGGTCGCCGTCGATCCCACACAACGTTATGGTATCTTGACGCACCCTGCGTTTTTGTCGGTACATTCGGGCACCAAGGACAGTGGTATCGTCAAGCGTGGAGTGTTTACGCTTGAGCAGCTTTTGTGTGAGCATCTTGGCTCACCACCTGCCAACATTTCACCTGCACCCGCAGAAGATTTGCCCGAAGGCTTTGACCCCACCACATTGACGACACGAGAGGCGTTGCACATTCAGCACAGCTCTCAGATTCAGTGTTACACATGTCACAAGCAGATTGATCCTGCTGGATTTGGCTTTGAGAACTACGATGGTTCGGGGCTCTGGCGTCTGACCGAAAAGGACAACATCACCATCGACGCATCGGGTACACTTGAGGTGCAAGGTGAAACGCTGACGTATGATGATAGCATCGGGTATGTGAAGGCGTTGACAGGTTCACAGACCATGCAGCGATGCTTCACCGAACGTCTGATGACCTATGTGCTTGGCACCAAGCCATCCGAGAAGGAGCACGAGCTATTCCTGACCAAGTTCTCAGAAAACAATGGAAATATGAGCGCTTCATTGCAGGCACTTTTACAGTCACCAAGCTTTATCCAGCGCCAAATCGCCGCACCCACCACCACCTCGGAGGAGGAATAACATGACCAGAGTTAACCGACGTACATTCTTGAAAGGTCTCGGCGCATCTGCTGGGCTTGCCAGTTCATTCTTTGGCTCACGTATTGCCATGGGGCAGACCGAGGAGGCTCCTCTTCGTGTCATGTTTGTCGCCTTGCAGCATGGTTGGGGCGTCAACCCTGGCTTTGGCCGTAACTTTGAAGGCTCCGAGTATAACTTCACGCTCCCCAAGCAACTTCAGGCATTTGAAGCCATCAAGGATCAGATGGTCTTTATTGATGGCGCGCGCGGCACGCTCTGGGGCAACGCACACGATGTCTCATACACGGACATTCTGACCGCCGCCACGCCATGGGGTGAGAATGGTAACGATGACAACATCCCTGGGCCATTTCCCATCCCCGAGGGACCATCCATTGATTATGTCATCGCACAACATGCCAACAAACCTGCACTGCGTCTGTCTGCGCGCTACCGCTCCTGGGTCAGCACTCCCCACCCCATGAGCTGGGATGACCAGAAGCGCGTCCTTTATGGTTTCTCCACGCCCACGGACGCCTACGACGCAATCATCGAGCCGATGCGTAGCAACCTCCAGAACCCACCCTCCCCTGGAAAGCTTGCCGCAAGAAGCAACCTCTTTGATTACCTTGGCAAGGACACAGAACGCTTGCGCAAGAAGGTCTCTGGCACGGAGCAACGACGCCTCGAGGATTATCTCTCTGGCCTCAACACCCTCAGCGAGCGTCTTCAACAAAAAGAAGAACTTACGCTTACCGTCGATGACCTCCCCACTCGCCCGACACAGAGCCCTGCCTTTGACGCATCCATTGATAACTACTTCGATATGATTCGACTTGGCTTCAAGTTCGACACACATCGCGTCGCCGTCCTTGGTTTTGGTGAAGGTCTTGATGACTGGACCTGGATTGATAAAAACGGCATGATGCGCTCAGGAAACCCCTGGGATGAAGGCTTCCACCACGCCGTGGCACACTACAACAAACAGGACGATCCTGATGTCGAAGATCGCCGCAACGCCTACGACTACTGGGTGGACTGGTACGCGAAAAAAATCGTACAATTTGTACAATCTCTGGCCAGCACACCTGATGTCGATGGACGCTCCTTGCTTGATAACACCTTGATTGTACTCACAGGTGAGGTTGGTACAGGAACACATGACACACGCAACAAGCTCCACACCCTCATTGGCGGCGGAGACAGGTTACCGCGTGGGCGCTGGATTGAGTCACCCAAGGTCGAACCTCGCATGCGTGATGGCATCTTTATTGGCGGTCAAACACGCGCAGGCGAAGTCGTGGAATCTGGTATCAACTACGGAAGTCCATTCAGCATGTGGCACACTGCTGATGTCCTCAAGGCCGTCGGTAACCTTGCTGGTGTACCTCTGACTAGCTTCGGTCTGGAGACCAACAACCGCTCCCCCATTGCTCTGGATCTAACCACATAACACACGATCCAAGGGCACGAAGGTAAACAGACATGGGCGAATGATTGCTGCGCAATCATTCGCCCATGTCTGTTTACCTTCGTGCTATTAAATTCATTATACCCAATTAAATCATATGTTTAACCAACTCTTTCACATAGCCTCAATCAATGAATATATACAGGTTAGCGTTCTCATGACAAGTTATAAAGAGCAAAAGTACTGAACAAATGTTTTGCAAGTGCGTTCAACGCACTTGCAAAACATTTGTTCAGTACTTTTGCTTTTTTTTGATCGCGTAAAGATGTTTATGTGTGTTGATGTACAGGGAGAATGGTATAGTTTCAATGCACGATACGCACTTTTCTTAACATTATGTAAGAGGTTTATATGTCTGGTTTATTTCATGTTGCTTATATGGATGGCACACAGTCTGAAGAGAAAACACAAGGCCGATTTTATGGGCGTCGTCGTCGCGCATACAACAAATGTGTGGAGGAAGCCAAACGTATGACAGGCCCTGAAGGTGACTATGACGCATCCAAATACGAGGAGGTTCTAAACTCTCGTGTCACCTACTCAGAATCCTACGCCACACTTCATGGGATTTCATTCCCTGGCAACACGTTTGAGAGCTCTGATGAGGCGAGTAACCACTTTCAGGACACACTGGAAAAATGGGAGTATGCGGCGGCGGTCAAGGTGCGCTTGAGCGACGATGAGATGCAACGCGCTGAGGTATCACCTGATGCTGATGGTTACTGCTGGGCAATTTACGCCTGGCTTGCAGGTTAAGAATTGATTTCAAACATTGTAATGAGGTTCTTGCCACGACAAGAACCTCAGAAGATAAAAGAGCCAGAGGGGGCGAGTGTTGCTGCGCAACACTCGCCCCCTCTGGCTCTTTTATCTTGTTGATAATGTTAATTATGATTGAGCGTCAGGACTGCATGTTTATTCTACAACTATATGATATGCTCCAGGTTCCGTTAACACACAAATGAACGCGAGATGATGACCACATGATGACATGGTTCGATCCATATTTTCCATTTTTGGCTCTTTCCAGGAGTCCAGGCAGCGCTCGACCTTCACTTCAACATGACCTGGAACAGATTGAACGCGCCCGCATCACACATGTGATCTGCCTTCAAGAAGCTTTTGAACTTGATCTTCTCGATGAATCTCTCGAGTCAAGAAGACAAGCTGTGGAATCACTTGGGATAGTGTTCACACATGAACCCATAGAAGACTTCAATGCACCCACGGTGGTTCAAGCCAAACGTATTCTTGACATCATCATGCATCACCACCAACTGTCACAAAAAGTGCTTGTGCATTGTCAAGCTGGCCTGGGACGTGCTGGTACAATCGCCGCATGTGCCTTATGTCAGCAGAGCTTTGATTCACAAGGAGCTATCGCGATGGTGCGATACATCAGACCTGGAGCTATACAATCCCAAGCTCAGGAAGATTTTGTCGCTCAATTTCACACCCTTACTCTTAAAGAATGTTGACAGTTTGCTTGTTCATTTCAAAAGTATGAGACGTTTCAGGTTTACAGAAAGAACGTAAAGTAAGGTTTCAGGCGTGCAAGAGAGTCTTTCTTGCGTTGTTTTGCGATCCAAGTACTTCTTGTTTTGTCCTGCACTTCGTTTCGGCCAAACCTGCGGTACTTGTTGCAAAACGCTCCGTCAAATTCCTCGTTTCGCCTCTTATGCATAAGCTCTGGCTTGATTTAAGTTATTCATAAATCAACTGATTTCATCGTGCTAAAAGGCTACACAAAAAATTTGTCGTCGCTCGCCTTTTTGAAAGGTTGTGATGTGCAAAAAATGTGTGTGAGAGTAAGCAGAGCGCTTGGAAGCTTGTTCGTGATGCTCGAGAGCAGTGAGCCGTGTGGAACTCGCAAGCTCATTCCACATAGTCTCACTTACTCTCGCACTCTTACCTGCGAGGTTCCGAAGGTGTGAAAGGATGCGAGGCTATCATAACCTTGTTCATTGTGCTCGAGAGCAGCAGAGCTTGAACACAATGAATTAAGCTCTGCTGCTCTCGAGCACCACGTATAAAACAACTCGCAATTTTGAAACGTGGTGAATTAGCATCCTTCAAGAAGGTGTCTGCGTCACAAGACGTTCACGCATGACGCCATACTGGAACTTCCCATTGTATGTGCGAGGGATGCCACCAAGTGGGACGACGTGAACCGCCGCCACAGCGATGGCCATCTGACGACGTAACTCTCTGGCGACGAGGCGTTGTAGTGCCTCAACTTCCGAGGATTTGCTCTCCACCACAAGATGTACTTCCTCACCGCCAACTTCCGCGCGCAGCCCCACAGCCATCACCGCACGCACACCATCCAGACCTTCCACAACTTCCTCAAGCTCCTTTGGTGACACCGTGCGTCCTGCCAGAATCAACACATTCTTCTTTCGGTCGACGATGGTCATCATCCCCTGCTCATCAAGCTTGGCGAGATCTCCTGTGCGTATGAAACCGTCCTGTGTAAAGAGCGCTTCAGTGGCCGTCTGGTTTCGAAAATAGCCCAACGTTTGCGAAGGACCTCTCAAGCACAGCTCGCCGACCTCCCCTGTCGAAACCTCCTCACCAGCTTCATTGCGCACGCTAAGTTCTGTGCCTGGCACAGGCAAACCACACGCTACATTGCCATACTCATCCGCCTGAACCTCTTCTGGTTCAAACGGATAAAATGTCACTGCCACGCACATCTCAGCGAGCCCATAACCTGGCCTGAGCACACCACGTAGACCAAGCGCACGTTCAAACTGTGTGATCGTCTCCTGTCGAATTGGCTCCGCTGCAATCAACGCCATGCGCAGTGTTTTGACATCAAGCGCGCTCAAATTAGGCGTGGTGCGCAATGCATAACGATACGCAAAATCTGGTGCTGCTGTAATTGTGCCACCATGACGAGCGATCGCGCCAAGCCACGCCTCTCCCGACAGACGAACGGGTAATAACACAAGCTTTGCAGACACATAGAGCGGACACAACGTCATCGTAATCAACCCCATATCATGGTACACAGGTAACCATGACACAAACACATCCTCACGTGTGAACCTCGCTGTGGGAATCGCCTGTCGCAGGTTTGCTAGCAACGCCTGATGCGTGAGCATCACACCTTTTGGATCTCCCGTTGTGCCCGAGGTATACTGAAGCATCGCCAGTGATGAGGGCTGTGGCGGCGTGGGGAGTTTTGCGTTTACTTCTGTATCAAACAAATCTTTTGCACAAAGCAACGCAATATTTTGCCCAGGCAAGTTCTCCTCAATCATCGCTCGGGCTTTGTCGCCAAGAGGCTCAAAGGTGATGATTGCCGTCGGTTCACAGTGGCGTGCAATACGCACGATGCGCTCGGGTTGAAACATGTGAAAGAGCGGGACTGAAACCGCGCCTGCACGCTGAACACCAAAAAACGCACCGAAAAACTCCAGGCTGTTTGGCATCACAATTAATACGCGATCTCCAGGAGCCACACCTGCATCTTGAAGCGTTAATGCGGCCTGATTCATCTGATCTGCGAGTTCGCCAGTACAGAGCGTCTGCTCACCAAAGACCACCGCGACATCGTCTGGATCAAGCAAGGCGCGGCGCTCCACAAGTTCCACAAGTGTTGTCACAAGCTGCATCGGATCTTCAGGCATCCACTGCTCCATGGCTTGAGTTACAACATCCTGCGTCGCATCAGCTCCACTACACAGCGCAAGATAGAGATCCTCCACAGTTTTGACATCACCAACCACAACAGTTTCAGGGATCTGGTCGCTCTCTTTCTCGACCAGTGCAATCAGCTCCACGGCATCAATGGATTGAAAGCCAAACTCTTCCACAAGCAGAGACTCGGGCTCGATCTCGCTGGGGTCAACAATAAGAATAGTGGACAACAGGTGCGCAAAGCGCTCAAAGCTCAGGGTCATCATAATACTCTCTAGAGGTTTTCCAGGACGTTTGCCTGGAAGGTGTCATCAATCAATGCGTAGGCGCTGGTGTTCACTGGACGAGCACCGACCTTTTGCTTGGTCACATCTGCGGTAAAGGCGAGGTTGATGGAGGTGCAGCCAAGAGCACGGGCACGCTCCACGGTGTGGAACAGGATTACTTTGTACAGGTTATGCGTGTGCACATGTGTGGGCTCAAAACCAACGAGCAGAGCCGTATAGTGTTGTCCGTTGACATGGGAAACCATCACAGCATCCATCTCTGTACCTGTGGAGAAGCGCAGGACATCAAATGCGTCATGGTGCAGCATCACATCAAAAGCTTCGCGTGGGAGCTGCTCCACGTTGAAGGAAAAGCCACGTCGATGGACAGACAGATAAAGCGCATAAGCTCTGTCACGATCCTCTTCACACGTCAGCGGACCAGGTGTCATCGATACTTTATCGAGGAAGGGAAGAATCTCCTTGCGTACCTCGCGACGATAACGACTCTTGAGCGAGGCGATATAACCCTCACGATCGTCCCAATCCATGTGCGAGATCTGCATCATTGAAGGCATTGCAACTTCAATATAACCCTCTTCAACGAGCAGCGCCTCAAGTTCGGGGTTTGCACCCTGTTCAAACTCACGGAGCAAGATTCGGCTCGCATTCTCCGACTCCTTGACCTGATTCAGGTGATCAAGAAACATACGCACAGCATCTCGCCAACGGGTATGTTTTTGGTCCAAAAAGAGATGATTTCCAAGGGTGATGGGCAGCCCTAATGTGACGACCTTCGACACCAGAAAGTCCCCTCCTTTTGCTTCTCGAAGTGCTTCAACGCGCTTTGAAATGGCTGCATCAGAAAACATGTCCTCCTTGAGAGAAGTGACACAGTAAGGTGCCGCGAGCACAACATCACCACGACGATCCGTGATCCACACACACGCAGACTCGGCGCGACCACGATCTTCTGCTGCGTTGAACGCGCCACCGAGCGCGCCGAGCGTGTCGAGATCAAGTGGTCCTGATCCTTCAAAGAGCGGGTTCCAGAGCCTGGCGGGCACATCATTTATGTGATGTGCGATATGACACGTGAGACTTTGTGGAATGGCGCGAGGAGTGGGCTCAAGTTGAGCATCCTTCAAGTGTGGGGCTCGAAAGGCTCGGGCGAGTTTTTGAGGCGTCGTGCCAGCCTCAGAGAGCACGGCTTTGTAGTGGTGTGCCAGGGCGTCGAGGAATGCATCAATCTGTTCAAATTCAAATGCACGGTGCATATGAAAGCGCACACCGCCCATCGATGTGGGCACCGCTGGAAAGATACCGAGGTTCACATAGAATCCATCACGCATCAATCGTTTTGCAATCTCCTGCACAAGCTTTGGCATGCCCGTGGGGATAAAGTAAAGCGGCGTATCATTGGCACAAAACTGTGGAATGCCTCGTGCTTCAAGACCCTGACTACAATAGACGATGCGCTCACGAAACTCCTTGTGTAGTGGTTTGATCGCATCGCTCAGGTGTAATCGTGTGGCTGCCAGCGCCACACCAAGCATGGGTGGCTGGATGGGTCCGCAAAAGATCATGGTGGGTCCACAATTTCTCACCCGTTGCTTCATCTCGGCGTTGGGGAAGATGATGGCTCCACCTGCGCTGGCGTAAGACTTGTTTAACGACACGGTCTGAATGAGTTGTGGGTGATGAGGCACCTGGGAGCGATACCATCCCACGCCATGCTCTCCAGTCCAGCCAAAGCCATGTGCATCGTCCACGTAGCAGCGCAGTTGTGCGTAACGGTTCATGAGCTCGTGGAGTTGTTTGGCGGGCGCGGTGTCTCCAAACATGCTGTAGACACCATCGGCAAAGTACCACACATGGCGGTGTGTTTTGCGTAGTTCTTCGAGCTTGTCCTCGAGCATATCAAGGCGGTTATGTCGAATCACATGTACGGGTACGCCACGCGCTCTTACGATCTGAACGATCGTCTGCATCGAGTTATGTACCTGTTGATCAAGGATAATGGCGTCCTGGTCCGAGACAAGAACGGGGATTGCTGACATGTGTCCAAGCGTGGTGGACGCGGTCACAAGGACGGGGGAGCCAAAGATGCGCTCAAGGTTTGCCTCAAGCTCATCATAGATGCCAAGCTGCACGTAAGTGCGAGATGCAGCAAACTGCGTCCCATAACGCTCAAGCATCTCTCTTGCACCTTCTACAAGATCTGGGTGTCGCTCAAGGTTAAGATAACTCGCCGTGCCAAGATTTAACACCTCGCGTCCATGAACATGGACTGTATTGCCAGAAATGTGTTGGTCCTCGACAGAGAGGTGTCCCAGACCTCGCTTAATGCCATCAGTGACAACCTGGTCAACGGTATCAAGCAAAACATTTGATCGAAT
The DNA here is from genome assembly GCA_950059285.1 of uncultured Pseudomonadota bacterium. GTDB lineage: Bacteria > Myxococcota_A > Bradymonadia > Bradymonadales > Bradymonadaceae > CATLTV01. Next base: position 28,175 of record CATLTV010000049.1, read on the forward strand.
CTTCATGACTCCTGTTCACTCCATATCTTGTGTGTGTACATGATGTTGTTTTCCTAGCATAATGGTGTCTCCAGTCACAAGACTTTTTGGGGATGAATCATAGCTTTAACTGTCTGATATGAACCCATTAAATCTTTGGGCAGGTGTTGTTTTGAGCTGGTTTTAGCTCTGTTTGAGAGTCACTCAGGTCATGAGGAAGAGTGCGTATGGTTGTCCATCATATAGTAAAGAATGCGCACAGAAGAGCGCTCAGGTTTCTCCTTCCTGGTTTAACATGGCTGTGTGGGTGTGGCTCAGATCATGTCAATCCATCACCTGATATGTGGTCAGTTGAGGATGTTGTGCGCTCATTTGATATGGCAGATGGTCCTGGCGAGGAGTTTGATATGCAGGACATGTCACAACTGCCACAGGAGAATGATGTGTGTGACGTGCCAAATCAACAGGGACGCTGTCGTGTTGGGCGTTGGACTCGTGTTGACAGTGTCCTGGTATGCCGAGCACTTTACAGAGCGATGCCTGAAGTGTGTAACAATGAGGACAGTGATTGTGATGGACAAGCTGATTACGATGACTGGTCATCTGAAGACAATCCGGACACAAGACAGGCACGATTTGAAGAGCTGAGCATGGTTTATTTAAATGCAGGCGCATCAGTTGAAGAACTGCAAGAACTGCGTGATTTGTATACATGCCCTGGTTTTGGCATTTGTAGTGTACGCATTATTCCCCCTCCAGAGATTCCTTTACAACCTTATGATGACCCTTACCAAGAACTGCAAGAGTTTATGCAAACTCTTGCAGCTTATGTGCGTGCTTGTTTTTGAAATTAATGTACTCTTCAAGTTTTAAAAACAAGTAATCAAAAATAAGCATTGCTTCATGTAAGAGTGGTACCACTTGGGTGCATTCCCAAAAAGGGGTAAGTGTGAGCACGACACGAGGATAGACAAAAGCGGCATGATACGAGACACTTAGGGTGCTTAAATCCTAAAACAAGAGTCTGGTGGGTTATTTTCAAACCCATGCGGAGCGCATGAAGTACGATGAGTATGAGAAGAGCAAGCAACCATGCATCAATCTTGAATTCAAGTGATTGAAATTGAACCTGTATTCATTTGTTGTCCTCCCATATGGTGTACTCCTCTCCTCTGGTTTGCTTGGGTGTTTGATAAAATCCACATGATTTGGGGTGGCTATAATCGTAACGACGGTTCACATATGGTACATGGACACGCGTTTTGATGGAGGGAAGGTACGCCACTTCCCCAAAGGTCAACCCCTCGGGTTCATACAGCGCCAGAAAACGCTCAATCCAGATCTCAGGCAAATCAGGCACGTTCTTTGGCTCGTGCGAGCAGGGATCCTCAAACGTGCGACCTGTCTCATCCTCACCCTGTTTCACCTTGATCGATATGCCACCTGGTTCAAAGCACTTGATGTAAACATCTGGACGCACATACACGCGTAAGGCTGTCGTGTCATCACAGCGGTACAAGTGATACTTCCCGTCTGATTCCTTCATGGTATGACCCACGTACAGTGGTTCGTACCCCAACAGGTCGCCGTGGCCATCAAGTTGCAGATCTGAGCGAGAGCGCACGCCGATAGGTGCTGGATAGAGGGTCATCTGCGTACGGATATAATTGTATGTGGACCGAGGGAACTGTGAATCATCCGAAGACACAGTTTCATCTTCGTGGTGAAGCACAAACTCCATATCAAGCTCGGGCCAGACCACGGTGTCTTGACGTGTCACCTCATCTTGGGCCACACCACCTTCAAGATCTGGACTCATATCATGCCACATATCCTCTTCCATGGCGCCCCCAGATACGCTCGTTTCCAAAGGGAGTTCCTGGCGAGCATCAAGTTGACTTCGTTGACACCCCATCAGTGTGCACACACTCACCATGATTATAAATAGTCCTCCACTCATGCCACATGCAGCACGCTGGGTGCACCCGAATACATCTTTTGTCTTCATCACACACTCACCTCTCATATTCATTAATCAGCACATGTCTTCTCTGGTATGGTATGCACCATACACAATGAATGTATTCAAACCCACATTATATTATGTTAATTATAACGTGGGTTTACAGCAGTTTAATGAGGTAGTCACGACAAAAGAACCCTTGCACAAGAGTCTTCACACTACAAATTGTGCAGCCATTCTTTGTGGTACACAAAACCATTGGCCTGTTCAAATTCCGAATATTCTCCTTAAGCTTTATGCCTTGCTCTCGCTCCACGGTCATGAAAACTCCACATCAACGCCTGACCTCTTGCTGCATCGGCTTGATTTCCCAGGGTCATGTGAAGAGGCACACGTGTTCAGAACAGCGAACGCATAAAGCAAGATACTGAACAGATGTTTTGCAAGTGCGTTGAACGCACTTGCAAAACATCTGTTCAGTATCTTGCTTTTTATTTTATCGTGATGCGATGTTTTCTCGAGTTGAAGACTGGCACCTTTGGTATAGGTTCTTTTCTCGATGAGCATTTCATTTTACCAGAGCCTTGAAACATGCTCCTGAGAAACCCACTAAGAGGGTGTTGACAGTTATTCTTGTTCATTTCAAAAGAATGGGACGTTTCAGGTCCATAAAAAGAGCGTAGAGTAAG
>CATLTV010000050.1 GCA_950059285.1 uncultured Pseudomonadota bacterium
TTTTTCAAGCAGAAGACGGCATACGAGATCTATCTGTGACTGGAGTTCAGACGTGTGCTCTTCCGATCTGTTCCGCCGAGGCGGAAATCACGCCCAGGGGATTGCGGATCTCGTGCGCGATCGCCGCCGAGAGGTGACCGATGGCCGCCATCCGCTCGCTGAGCTTTGCCTGCTCTTCGAGCGCTTTGATCTGGCTAAGATCCTGGAAGATGATGATGTGCCCTGTGTGTTGGCGATCCGAGTCAAGCAATGGAGATATGGAGAACCCGAGGAATAGGGGTGTTTTCTCGCCAGGTGGGGTGAAGTTTAGCTCGTGGCGTTCATTGAATGCGGTCTCTGATGTGAGCGTGTTGGCGAGTTCAGGGAAGAGGGATTCAAGCTTCTTGCCAAAGATATCGTTGAGGTGATGCCCTGTGATCTGTTCTGCTGCACGATTAAAGAAGATGATGGTCATGGACTGGTCAACGGTGAGCAGTCCCGAGTTCAGGCTGGCGAGGATGTTTTCATTGAGTGTCTGGAGGTTTCGGATGTCGAGCTTGCTTTGTGCGATCTCGGTGTGGGCCTGTCCAAGTTGTTTTGCGAGCTGCCCTGCGCTCCAGGCGAGCAGGTAGGTGAATGAAATATTCAACCCAGCTTCAAGTAAAATAGTGCGTGTTGAGCCACCAACAAGTGTGGTGTCCATAGCCTCTGGTGAGGGGATTACACCAAGGTAGATCAGCGCTGTGATGATGGTGATGATGGTGACTATGGTGGCGATTGTGATCGATGCGCGCAAGGTCGACAGGATCGCCGCCGCGATGATTGGGAGATAGAGTGTGAACAGGAAAGGGCTTGAGTGAAAACCGCCCGTGAAGGTTACCAGCGTGGTGGTAATCAGGAGGTCAAACCCAATCTGAACGTAGGCCAACATGGTGGAGGGAGTGCGCAATCTAATCCAGAGCGCGTAGATGATTGTCAGCACATAGGTGAAGACAATCAGGCCCATGTAAAGGCGATGGTGTAGGGGAGGGAGTTCGGCGAATCGAGAGGCGTTGATATCCAGGAGGAGTGTGGCGCCGAGGAAAAAAGAAATCAGGAGGACCCGAAGGAATGTGAGTCCTGTCAGGCGCCTCCCGATTCGTGAAGAGTAGTGGCTGCTGTGCACGTGTTCTTGGTCGTGTGTAGTGAGTGTTATTCTGCCTTGATACTGCCAGCGAGTGTGAAGATGGGGAGATACATGGCAATAAGCAAGCCACCGATCACCCCACCGAGGCCGACCATCATGATAGGTTCAAGGAGGGCCGTGAGGTTTTCCACAGCGGCATCAACTTCATCTTCGTAGAAGTCAGCGATCTTGTTGAGCATGGTGTCAAGAGCACCCGTGGATTCACCCACGCCGATCATCTGTACCACCATGTTGGGGAAGATGCCTGTTTGGAGCAGGGGATCGACCATGTTTTGACCTTCACTGATCTTCTCACGGACGAACATAATGGCGCCCTCAATGGTGTAGTTACCAGAGGTTTTGGAGACGATCTCAAGGGCGTCAATAATGGGCACACCCGAGGACACCATGGTGCCGAGTGTACGTGTGAACCTTGCCACCGCAGCTTTTCGGATCAGAGGACCAAAGAGAGGCATCTTCAGGACCGCGCTATCGATAATTCGACGGGTGGGTTCGTAGGTAAAGATGAAGTTCAGGAAGAGGACCACACCAATGGTGAGGCCGACAATGTGAATGATGTATTGCTGAACGAATTCCGAGATACCCATCACAAAGAGGGTTGGTCCTGGGAGTGATGCACCGCCAGCCATGCTCTCGAACATCTCGGCGAAGGTTGGGATAACCTTGTAGAGAAGGACGATCACAACAAGGAAGGCGATGACAAGCACGATTGTGGGGTAGGTGAACGCACCCTTGACCTTACGCTTGAGCTGAGCGGCTTTTTCAAGCTGCATGGCGAGTCGGTTCATGACGGTGTCAAGAATACCTGCGACCTCACCTGCGGCGACAAGGCTGACATAGAGGTGGTCAAACGCCTTGGGGTGCTTGGCCATGGAGTCCGCGAGTGTGGCACCTGATTCGATGTCTTTACGCACGGACAGGATAGTCTTCTGGAAGCCCTTGTGAGGCTCTGCATTACCAAGGAGCTCGAGACACTGCACCAGAGGGAGACCAGCATCGATCATGGTGGCGAACTGTCGGGTAAAGATCACGAGGTTTTTGGCAGGCACACCGCCAACACCTGGGATCTTGATTGAGCCGAGGCTGTTCTCACGCTTTTTGTTGATCTTGGATGGGTTGATTTCTTGCTGGCGCAAGCGATTGGAGACTTCCTCCTGGTTTGTTGCGTTCATTTCACCAGAGCGAACATCTCCACCACGAGTTTTTCCTTCCCAGACAAAGACAGGCATCTTGAGTATCCCTTGAAGAGTTGGCCAAACACACGAGATTGATTATATAATCGGGTGTAGGATCAATAGGTTGATAGGTTTGGCGGTCGTATACGATTTCTCATCCTCTATACTGGATCATTTTTGTGAGGTGCGCCAGTATTTTTATAGGAAAGATAGAGAGGGGTGAGGCGAGCGCCTCACCCCTCTCTATCTTTCAGGTGTAACGTATGTTTTGGTTGCGCCCGCGAGGTCCTTGCTGAGCGCCACGTTGCTTGGCGAAGTTTCCTCCGCCTTGCTCAATGATGCTGCGCAGTTCCTCCTGGTCGTGTGAGCGCGTCATGGCATCTTCCAGTGTGATCTCTCCGTTGCGATAGAGCAGGAAGAGTGACTGGTTCATGGTCTGCATCGCGCTGTGGGACTGGCCAACCTGCATCTGTGAGTAGATCTGGTGGAGCTTGTCTTCACGGATGAGGTTACGGATCGCAGGGTTAGGGATGAGGATCTCTGTGGCCACACAACGTCCTCTGCCCGAGGCGTGAGGAAGAAGCTGCTGGGAGATGACCCCTTCCAGCGTGAACGAGAGCTGTGCGCGTACCTGTGCCTGTTGGTGAGGCGGGAACACATCGATAATACGGTTGATCGACTGCACGGCGCTGTTGGTGTGCAGTGTGGCAAACGCAAGGTGACCCGTCTCACTGATGGTGAGCGCGGCTTCAATGGTCTCAAGGTCGCGAAGCTCACCGATGAGCACAACGTCGGGGTCCTGACGAAGCACATAGCGGAGGGCGGTCTTGAAGCCATCGGTGTCGGCGCCGACCTCACGCTGGTTCACAAGGCAGTTTTTGTGGGGGTGAAGATACTCGATGGGATCTTCCACGGTGAGGATGTGAAGTCGTTTCTCGCGGTTAATCTTGTCAATGATCGCCGCAAGCGTGGTCGATTTACCTGAACCTGTGGCACCTGTAACAAGGATCAATCCACGTGGTTTGTCTGCAAATCGTGAGACCACAGGTGGGAGGCCAAGCTTTTCAAAGCCGAGGATCTCAAAGGGGATCACACGAAAGACGCCAGCCACAGCACCGCGCTGGACAAAGACGTTGCCACGAAAGCGGCTCAAGCCCTTGACGCCAAAGGAGAGGTCAAGCTCGCTGTCGGTTTCGAACTTTTGCTTTTGTGTGTCCGTGAGCACGCTGTAGCAAAGCTGGCGTGTCTCGGTGGCGTTCAGTGGCGCGGTTTTAAGTGGGACAAGCGAGCCATCGATACGAAGCTGGGGAGGGCTCCCCACGGTGATGTGAAGATCGCTCGCGCCCTTGTCGACCATGATTTTAAGGAGTTGGTGTAGGTTTGCCATAATGGTGTCCTCTTATTTTCTGTCAGGTGCGGTGTTACGAACGACCTCTTCTGGAGAGGTCACGCCTCGCAGCATCTGCTTCACAGCAGCCATGCGGAGCGTGTCCATGCCCATGCGAATTGCCTCTTCTTTGAGCTCTGTGGTGGAGACGTTCATCAACACCGCGTCCTTGATAGGCTCGCTCATGTAGAGGACCTCATAGAAGGCGATACGACCCTTGTAGCCTGTACCACCACATGTGGTGCAACCCTCGCCGCGACCACGGTAGACAGGTTGGCCAAGCATATCCTCGGGGACCTCAAGCTCGCGCATCTCTTTTTCTGTGAGCTGCACAGGTTCTTTACAATCCTTACAGACTTTACGACCAAGGCGCTGTGCCACGACTGCGTTCAGGGAGGATGTCACAAGGAAGGGCTCAATACCCATGTTGAGGAGACGGTTAATTGTACCGGGGGCGCTGTTGGTGTGCAGCGTGGAGAGCACCATGTGACCTGTGAGAGCAGCTTTAATCGCGATCTCGGCGGTCTCGAAGTCACGAATCTCGCCCACCATGATAATGTCGGGGTCCTGACGAAGGAATGAGCGCAGCGCCGAGGCGAAGTTCAGGCCGATGGACTCGTGCATCTGGACCTGGTTAATCCCGGCGAGGTTGAATTCAACGGGGTCTTCCGCGGTGGAAATGTTGGTGGTGACCTGGTTGAGTTCAGCGAGCGCCGAGTACAGCGTGGTGGTCTTACCTGAACCCGTGGGGCCTGTGACAAGACACATGCCGTAGGGGCGGTGGATACACTCTTTGAAGATTTGCAGAGGTTCTGGTTCGAAGCCAAGCTTGGTCATGTCGAGCTGAAGGTTGGACTTGTCCAGAAGGCGCATGACGATCTTCTCGCCGAAGAGCGTGGGGAGCACGCTGACGCGGAAGTCCATCTCCTTGCCTCGTCCCATCTTGAGCTTGATGCGACCATCCTGAGGGAGGCGGCGCTCGGCGATGTCGAGGTTACTCATAATCTTGATACGAGAGGAGATCGCTTGCTTGAGCTTGTTTGGTGGGCGCATCATCTCCTGAAGGACACCATCAATGCGGAAGCGGACACGGAACTCTTTCTCGTAGGGTTCGATGTGAATATCGGAGGTGCCGCGCTTGATGGCATCAAGGAGGATGGCGTTCACGAGGCGAATCACGGGCGCTTCTTCGCCCTGTGCCATGAGGTCGTTTTCGTTGCCAATGTCCTCGGTGACATAGTCCACTTCATCAAGTTCAAAGTCGCCGATGATGTCATCATAGTTGACCTTGGGTGTCTCTTCTCCGCCACCATAGTATTTGGCGATCGCCTGACCAATGGAGGACTCACTGGCCACCACAACTTCGATGTTGTAGTTGGTCATGAACTTGAGTTCATCGATGGCAAAGATGTTGGAGGGGTCAGCCATGGCGACCACGAGCGTGGAGCCCGAGCGGTTGATGGGGACGCACAGGTGACGCTCCGCCACATGCTTTGGAATGTGCTTGAGGACCTCTTCTGGAATTGCGTATTTTTCAAGTTCAATCGAGGGGACGTTGTGCATGCGGCTGAGCATGCTGGTGAGGTCGCTCTCCTGAATGATGCCTTGCTTGACCAACTCATGAGCAATGCTCTTGTTGTTGCGTCGCGCGCTTTCTTGAACCCGCTGAATCTGTGCTGGGGAGACGATTTTTTCGCGTAAGAGCAACTCGCCGATACGATCTTGTGAAGCCATGAATTGATCACCTTAGTTTATGTGCGATGTGAGAGGTTGAAATAAACCCATCTGTGTCCCCGAGCAGGTGTGCTGATAAGTGTTCTTATCAACGCCGAACTCTGGACCCCGTTCCTCCTGGGGAGGGACACAACGAACCGAACCCAAAACTACAACCTCAAGAAAAAGCATCCTTAAAAACAACTGATGCCCAAGATAATCCACATTCTCTGTATGACCTGATGACCCTGGTGCTCAACGCTGCGTTGAGCCGCTCTCATTCAGTCTCTGTATCATTGAGCCTCGTGTGGATTGTTCTTGCGTCAGGAATTTTCTCGTAATGTATTCGAGGTCTCCGTGTCGTAGAGAGTATCAGCCAATATGGTAAGGTGTCAATCTATCGCTACTTGCGCTTGACCTCGTGGTGAAGGTTAATGTATGTCAATGTCGCACACGTGTATTTTTGCTTGAAACACACTGCTTTATGGCGTGTTTGAAGAGGCTCACACGAGGTGTTTTACGGGACTGGTTTTCTATGGCTTGTTCACTTTGTCTTGCCCAAGGATCGGGCGAGGAGTTATTTATGTGGGATAAAACAACACTGTCCGAGGATACATGCGCCTCCCTTGATGCGATTGTTGTGCATGAGTCGGATGATTACTTTCTGGTCGAGATTACATCACCTCGTGCGCGAGGTTTGATTGATGAGCGTCATGGCTTTCTTGAGCGTTTGCTTCAGTTAAGCCCACCCCGTCAGGATATGCCGCCACGCATGGAGCATCTCAAGGCAATTGATGAGACCTCTGAGATGAACGCTGTGGACAGGAGCAACCTTGTTGAGGCTTCCGCACAACTCAACGATGTTGAATCTCAGAACCTCTTCAAGCAAAGACCTACCACCAATACCTGGCACCCCGAGTCATCCTCAAAACAAGATCCAGTGGATGCATCGGATGCTCACAGGAAAGACTCCGAGAGAGCTCGTCAGATGCTGATTCAGCGCATCAGGGCAAGGCAGGTCGAGTAGTCAAAACGCAATAGTGAAGCAATATGGCCGCGAGGTATACCTCGCGGCCATATTGCTTCACTATTGCGCTAGCCAGATGCGTAAAAACACGTTATAGCACGATTCTGATATGGCTCTCGGGTTAAAACCTCCAGAGATGACACATGTTTAGGTCACCACCATATCATTCCTTTCACGCGGCGAGCACTGCTGAGATCAGCAGTGCTTCAAAGATGCCGCCTGACTTCCACCGTGAGTGTTCGCGCCATGACGCGTGAGTGCTCCTGTATCCCTATTATGTATCAGGAAGGTTAAGATGCAAAAATCCAATGAAATCATGCGTGTACAAAAGTTTCTCTCGACTGCTGGTGTGTGTAGCCGCCGCACTGCCGAGCGTTACATGGAGCAGGGCCGTGTCAAGGTCAATGGCAAGGTCTGTCACGAGCTTGGCACCAAGGTCAAACCAGGCAAGGACAAGGTCGAGGTTGATAACAAACTCGTCACCATGCCATCGTCTCATGTGTACATTCTGATGAACAAACCTGGGCAGATGATCACCTCTCTTCACGATCCCGAGGGACGTGCTGTGGTGACTGATTTGCTCCCCAAAAACATGCCTCGTATCTGGCCCGTGGGCCGTCTCGACTGGGACTCGGAAGGCGTGTTGCTGCTCACTAATGATGGCAAGTTGACCAACCTTCTGACGCACCCAAGCCACGATGTGGACAAGGAGTATGCTGTGAAGGTTCAGGGCATCATTGAGCCTGACAACGAGTTACTTGAAACCTTGCGCAATGGCGTGGATATCGGTGATGAAACACCCACACGTCCAGCTCACGTGGTGGTCAAGGGCAACACAGGTCGTAACACCTGGCTTGAGGTCATTATCAACGAAGGAAGGAACCGACAGGTTCGTAGGATGTTTGAGGCTGTCGGTCACCCCGTCATGAAGCTTCGTCGCCTTCGTATGGGACCTCTCAGTATTGAAGGGCTCGCGTCAGGAACATATCGTTCTCTGCACCCCGATGAGGTCTACACCCTTTATGAAAACATGGAGGCTGTTGTTCCTGAAAAAGCACTCCCTTCAAAGAAGCAGCGTAAGCGTGCTGATGACCAGCGCGATCGCCGTGTGAAGGGTCGCTCCAAGAACAGCCGTTATGCAACGCCAAAGCACAAGAAGAAGACCAAAACTTCGCGTGCTCCAGTGCGCTCAAAAGGGCGTAACAATAAGTAGAAAAACATAAAGGCAGCAACAAGATGGGCGTTATGCACTTCGTGCATAACGCCCATCTTGTTGCTGCCTTTATGTTCAGTTTGAGGGTGCGTTATGCGTCTGGTGCATGGGGGTTGTAGGACGAAAAAGAGGGCGAAAAAAGGCGACCATTTGCGCAGCAAATGGTCGCCTTTTTTCGCCCTCTTTTTCGTCCGTTATCTTTATGCTCTTGGGTGGTGCTCCTTGTGCACTGTCTTGAGGCGAGTGTTAGCGACATGGGTGTAGATCTGCGTGGTTGAGATGTCGGCGTGTCCGAGCAGGGTTTGCACGATGCGTAGGTCCATGCCGCGCTCAAGAATATGGGTAGCGAAGGAGTGGCGCAGCTTGTGAGGGCTAATTGGTTTTGTGATGCCTGCGATGAGGGCATATTTTTTGAGGTTCTTCCAGAACGCCTGACGTGTCATGCAAGAGCCACGACGGGTGACAAACATGAAGGTCGAAGCCTTGGCTCCGCCATTGTTGACGAGGAGCTGTGCGCGTGTCTCATCGACGTATTTTTGTAGTGCTTCCTGGGCATACTCTCCAAAAGGCACAATGCGTTGGTGTTGACCTTTACCTGTGATTCGGAGTGCAGATTGCGCGAGGTCGACCTCGCGCATGTTCAGCGTGACAAGCTCACTGACACGAAGACCTGTATCGTACAAAAGCTCGAGCATGACGCGATCGCGATGCCCTTCAGGCGTGGCTACATCGGGCGCGTCGATGAGTTGTTCCACTTCATCCAGAGACAGGATCTGCGGGATCGTGGTGCCATACTTGGGAGAGTCGACTTTCTGTGAGGGATCTTTGCTGATGATCTCTCGCCTGAGCAGGTAACCACACAGACCTCGGATCGCCGAGAGCTTGCGCGAGACGGAGCGCTTCTTGATGTCTGCATCCATCAGATCGAGCATAAACTCGGAGATGTGCTCGTTGCTTACCTGTGTGACATCATCTGCGACACCCTGAAGCTGGCATGATTCGAGGAATTGATTGAGGTCACGTTTGTACGCAAGCACGGTGTTTTTGGACATGTGGCGCTCGACCTTCATATGTCGAATGAAGGACTCAATGGCACTCTCGAGCGAGGTGGCAGAGGGCTCTTCCTGTGGCGCGTCTGTCTGTGTGGTGTTGGCTTCATCGGTCATGGTCACTGTCCTTGTGTATGGGAAACGATCAGTCTGCGTCGTAACCGTGACGCAGCACCTCAAGCAAGACCTCCTTGATCTGCTCAAGTTGGCTTGTGGAGAGCTTACCATCAAGGATACTCTCCACATAAAACGTGTCAATAGCTTGATTTCCAAGAAGATCTAGCTTGGAGAATTTGATCTCGATCTGGTGTGTGTGCAGGGCGCTGGCGATGTCGTGCAGGAGTCCCTGCCTGTCTGGGCCGTGGAGTTCAAGTACGGTGTAATCATCCGAGAGATCCTGTCGTCCTGTGACCTCAATGGTGAGGTTTGGCTCCTTGTTCTGGACCAGAGGTTGTTGAGACAACCTCTGGTCCAGGAGCGCCTGTACATCGGCACCTTCATCAAGGACAGCGCGCAGTTGTGTGGTGAGTCGTTCCTGACGGGCAGGTGAGAACTCTGGCGCGGGGGAGTTTGGGCGCATGGAGGTGCGAAACTTCTCAATATGAAACATATCAAGGATTCTGCCCGAGCGTGTGGAGATGATCTCTGCCGAGAGGATGTTCAAGCCATTGGCGCTCAGGACGCCTGCGATTTTTGCCAGCGTTCCGGCGCTGTCTCGTGTGGCGAGTATGAGTTTGTAGGGTTTGAACCGACGTTGTGAGGGCTCCTCTTGTGGAGAGTAGGGCGTGTCCAACTCCTCGATCAGGATGCTTGTCTTGTCGGGGTTTAGTGTGTGTTGGTGGTAGGTGAGGAAGAGTTTTTTGAGCGCCTCCTTGGGAAGGTTTGAGAGCGCATCCTCGGGGAGGTCATGAATAAATGTTTCAAGGTGCTCGGTGTAGTTATCATCAAGATAGTCTACCTGTTCATGAGATATGGTCTCTGCAACGCGCTCTTCAATGGCTTGTGGAGGTTCTTCCCTGTGTTCCTGCTTCTCCAGCAGCCGTTGTTCGATATTATGGTGCAACTGAAGCAGAAGATGTGCTCGCCAGTCATTCATGGCAGTGCTGGAGACAGTGGACATGTCGCAAAATGTGAGCGTGGTCAGGAGGTACAGGCACTGGAGTGAGTCCACTGTCTCGACGAGTGAATCGATCACCTTGGGGTCAGAGATGTCAAGGCGTCGTGAGGTGTTGCTTAGCAAGAGGTGTTGACGCACAAGCTTCTCGATCATGAGCGCGCGCTCGGTGGGGATGTGCCAACGCTGTGCGATAATGGGCACGAGGTCAGCTCCCTTGTTGCTATGATCGCCACCACGATTTTTACCGATGTCATGAAGGAGGGCAGCGAGCAGTAAGATGTGCGGGTCATCAATCCTGGAGGCAATCTGCGCGAATGCTGGCCATTGTTGTGATGCTTGATCCTGTTCTGGATGCGTGAGCACTCGCCGTGCACGTTCAAGACATTTTAGTGTGTGCACATCGGTGGTGTACACATGATAGGTGTCGTGTTGTACATGACAGACAAGTGGAATGAACTCGGGGAGAAACCGTGTCAGCAGGCCCAGATCAAGGAGCCTGTAGGAGGTGCGTGGTGATGTGTTGAGGTCTGTGAGCAGATCGCGTGTTTTAAGTTGGAGTGGTGTGTCATCAAGGATATCTGCGGGCCAGCGGTGGGCCTCTTCAGTGATATGGACCTCAAGTTCAGGAGCCAGCAATAGATCGCGAGTGCTGGCTTGTTCCAGTGTGTCGAGGCACTGCATGGGGGTGAGCTGTGTGGCGTCTGGTGTGATGTCTTTCAGGGCGAGTTCGCTTTGCATGTCTGGTCCCCACAGGCGAAGGGAGCGCTCCAGTTGCTTGAGGCCGCTGCGCGTCATCTGATAGTGCGCTCTCATGAGGTGTTCTGTGGGGTTCTTCTGTGTGGGGTAGATGCAGTGTGCGATGCGTTCCTGTTCCACAAAGCGCAAGCGATCCTGGGCTCTATTATGTAGGCTGTGTAGGTGCATGCGCAGACCAAGAAGCCACTGAAGTGACTGGTCATAGAGCGCTTGTTGGCGCTCTCCCCATGATGATGACAGGGCGGGGCTTTGCTCTGTGGATGTGAGGAAGCGCACCATGTTGGCCCATCGAATGGTGTGGAGGTCGCGCAGTGCGCCAAGACCTGCCTTCAGATCGGGTTCAAGCAAGTAGACGCTCTGGTTTTGCCTCTCCCTCCTCTCAAGGTGTGCGACGAGCAGGCGTTGCACAAAGCTTCGGCCTTCATCATCACCGCGCAAAAAGCGCAACGCATCTTCGCGTATATGGCTGCTTTGTGCTAACTGTGTCTTGTGCTCCTCTCCCATAAGTAGCCGCGCATCAAGCAGGGCAATGGGAGTGCGCCAGTCCTTCCTGATCTCTTCCTGATTTTGATGCGTTGTACGCACCACGTGTTTAAGGCGGATTTTAAGTGCCCGTGCGCTGTCCATCAGCGTGGTGATCGAGGTCAGAAAGTCTGGTGCGGTGATGAGCGCAGGTTCATGTAATTCAATCAGGATATCTAGATCGCTGTGCAAGCAAAGCTCTCGACGAGCCAGGCTTCCCAATGCATACACCAGCATGTGTTGTGAGGTCTGTTCGGGGAAGAGTCGAGCGATCTCCTGGCTTAGCCATGTTTCGGTGAGTGTGGAGAGCGCGTGGTGATCCAGATGAGGATCTGGATATGCACAGGGCTCTTGCATGAGGCGTTGTCGGGCGGTCTGAAGAGCATGGGCGTGAGTTGACAGGTGTGTATTCATGGCGAGGAGATCGCTATCAAGTGGGTACGTTTATGGGTGATAAAAAGTGACTGAAGAAGAGGCGCAATCAAAATGATAAAACTACACGGAGAGATCAAGCGAAGGTGCGAAGATTTTGTTGTTGAGGAGATCCCTGCGTATGAGCCCTCGGGAGAGGGGACACACCTGTATTTATGGGTTGAGAAGAGAGATGCCTCCGCACGTTTTGCGCTTCGGGAGTTGTCACGCGTACTCGGTGTCTCTTCCAGAGATATTGGCTTCGCGGGAAACAAGGATCGCCGCGCGGTGACGCAGCAATACTACTCTGTCCCTGTGGACATGTTAAGTGAAGAGGCGCTCCAGTTGTTGGAGAGTAGCCCTGTACAGATTGGTGATTTTCTGACGGTGAAGTCAGCGACAAGGCACAAGAACAAGTTGCGTCGTGGGCATTTGTATGGAAACCGCTTTGTCCTGGTCGTGGGTGTGAGTGGAGCTTCGGATGCAGATGAGCTTTTGGCCGAGGTGACTCGTCGCGTGGAGCAGCTATCTCGCACAGGGATGAAGAACCTGTATGGTGATCAGCGCTTTGGTCGTGAGGAGAGCACGGTCAAGCTTGGTAATGCATTGCTCGCGGGTGAAGGATGGGCCAAGGGGAAGGTGCGTAAGGATCGATTCCTCAAGCGTCTGGCGTTGAACGCGGTACAGAGCAAGTTGTTTAATGTGGTGCTGGAGGAGCGCCTCGCCTGGGATGAACAGGAGTTGTGTGTCAGGCAGGGTGATGTGCTGACGCTTGTGCAGGGGGGGAGTTTGTTCGTGTGTGAAGACCCTGAGGTCGATCAGCAACGATTTGAGCAAGGAGAGGTGATGCCGACGGGGCCAATGTTTGGTCCAAAGATGAAGAGCCCCGAGGGAGAGGTGCTGGCGTTTGAATCGAATGTGCTCAAAGAGCGGTTTAACTTGAGTGGTGATGAGTTTGGCGCGTATGCTAAATTGTGTCGTGGGACACGCCGTCCATATTTTGTGGGTGTTGAGGAACTCTCATTCTCAATACGTTCTGAGCAAGAAATTGAGCTAAGATTTTTGCTTCCTTCAGGAAGTTATGCAACCGTGTTACTCGAGCAGCTATTTGATGATGTTACCGTGCACGGTTCATTGAGTGATGACGATACATAAGAGATGTCGTTTGGTTGCTTCTAAATTTTGGTTTACAGTGTGATTTTTGGATTTACAGGGATCATGTGGAGGTAGTTGAATCGTGAGTTATAATCCTGTGTATGCAATCAATCTGCAAGAGTTTCGCACGCTTGTCTCGGAGTCAGGGTTGGGTACCCTTTCGGGGCAGTTGGAGAAGCTCACCGAGCATCGTGTATTGGTTCCTCTTGATGTGGTCGACTCAAGCGCAGGGCCAAGGTTCTACGCGCTGCAACTGTATATCCTGCATGTGTACGATGAGATCACACGATATCACGCACACCCATGGGGCGAGCATGTCCCTCTGGGAGTTGAATCTGACCTCAAGAAGCTCAAGAAGACATCGATGGTGATGACTGCGCTGGTCAAGCGACTTCGCGGCGAGGCTGATGATGTCCCCCCACGAGCAGAGGTTCAGGCCATGCTCGACGAACTTGATCGCGCAGCGCAGAAGGTGAACCCCTTTGGTGCGCTGAGCAGCATGTTTGAGTTAATTCGCTATGATGTGTTGAGCACACTTCGTGGTGATGGGCGATTGTACGGTGAGTTTTTGTGGGGTGGGCTGCGCATCAAGGAGTTGTATCACTCTGCGTTGTTGTCTTCTCAAGTTCCAGAAAGCACAGATGAGATGAGAGCGACACAGGACATGGAGGCTGTCGTGATGGACTCCGTGTTGTCTGAGCCTGCACCCGTGCTCAAAGACGAGCCTGTGGTGGTTGAGTCCGAACCCGCGCCTGAACCTGTTCCTGCGTCTGACGAAGCGCCTTCTGCACGTGTGACCATGGAGATCAGTGAGGCTGATGCACAGTCGCTCAGGCCATCGCCTCCAGCCAAAGAGGTTGCTGAGGTTGAGGAGCCTGAGGTGGAGATCTCCGAAGTTGAAATGCCCGAGGCTGATGAGTTTGACATTGAGGATCTTGAGGAGCCTGAGGTGGAGCCAGCCTCCACGCCTGCGCCCAATCCTTTTGCCAAGCCAAAGATGCCATCTACACAGGCAAATACTACAGATCTTCAGCAGCGATTGGCAGCATTGAAGAAGTCATCAGGTGTGACAGGTGGTTCCAAGCTTTCTCTTGCTCAGAAGGCGATTGCATTAAGTAAGGCCAAAAAATCGCAGGTCGAGGATGCTCCCGTTCTGGATGATGAAGAGCTCATCGACGTGGAGTCCGATCTTCCAGAGCTTGATGATGTGCCTAACACTGAGGAGCTCAGGGATGTCTCCGAGCAGCTCGCCGTGGAGGATAGTGAAGATCTTCTGATTGAGCTCAGTCAGGAAGCGCCGCTGGTGTTGGACGATGACGAGATGGAAGACATCTTTGATGACGACTCACAAACGGTGGTGCTTGATGGCAAGGATCTTCGAGCACAAGCAGAGGAGGACAGTAGTCCTCTGGTTGTTGAAGATGAGCCAGTTGACGAGCCTTCATCAGCGGAAAGTCAGGAGATTGATGAGGAGGAGTGGCAACGCCGAATTGAGGAGTTAAACAGGAAGCGCGAAGAGTATATGAGCGCTCAGAACTGGAATGGCTTGGTGGCGTTGTATGAAGATGGTGTGGGCTTGTTTGAGGCCGCAGAGCGTCAGCAGGTTTACCTGACCCTGGCCAAACTCTATGAGCTCAAAATTGGTGATACAAAGAGGGCACTTGAGAGTATGGCGCTTGCTTTTGAGCTTGGTGGCGACACGTCCATTCTTCTCAAGATCGCCGAGGCGATGAAGCGCTTTGCTGATGGTAGCGCGCGTCAGCCTTTGATGGATTGGGTTGATGCTCAAATTGCGTCGGGGCAGCTGGACTTTGTGGTGATGGAGGCCCTTCAACGTCTTCGTGCGCAGTTGTTGCAGGAGGATGGTGATGCGCAGCGTGCGTTCTTGACCTATGCGGCATTTGTGGCGGATTCCTCGGATCGAGCGGCCAGCGATGCGGGCCTTGATTTTCTGGAGTCACTGGCTCAGGGCGTGGATGCTACAGAGCTGTATGAGCTTTATGACGAGCTCATTGAGGAGGCACTTGATCCTACGCTCTCATATCATTTGAGTAGCCGAGCAGGTTTCTTTGCGCTGCAACGTGACGATCTTGTGCGCGCCATGCCTTATCTTGAGCAGGCGATCGAACGTGATCCTGCGCAGGAGCAATTGTTCCACATTTTGGAGCAGTTGTATGAAGAGCAGGGTGAGATGCCCGCGTTGATGGTGCTCTTTGAGCGCAGGTTGCGTGCTGTGTCTGGTGCTTTGCGTGATGCCATTGCTGAGAGGCATGCGTCATTACGTCAGCAAGAAGTGGCTGCACGAGAGGTCTATCGTGACGATTATATGAGTAGGCTTGAGGCAAAACCTCAAGATGATGTGCTGTTGGAGTGCATCATGAGGAGTTACCTTGAGGAAGAGCAGTATATCGATGGTTATGCCTTCTTGAATCGTCACCTGACGCGCTTGAGTGCTGTGGCTAGCAGGGTTCGCGCCTTGAAGACGCTTGGCATGTTGGCGCTTCAGCATCTTGATTCGCCCGAGGAGGCGATGGTTCATCTTGAGAAGGCGCTCGAACTTGGCGGTGCTCGCAAGAGCTTGCTTGAGCGTCTGATTATGATCAGCCTGGAACAAGAGGACTGGAGCAAGGTGTTACTTTACATAGAGCGCCTGACAGGAGAGCTCTCTCAGGAGATGAACGAGGAGGAGCAAGTCAGGTGGTTGCTTGCAGGTGTGCAGGCGGCGCAGAGCCTTGAGGATGTGGCGCGTGAGCGACACTTCCTTGAGCAGACGCTTCGCATCGATCCCGAACATGAGCAAGCTCGTCAGGCCCTGGAAGCGATTTCATAAGCCCGCGAGTCAGCCTCTTTGACAATCAATGTCGTGACATATTAAGGTGAACGCCTTGAATTAGTTGCGGCTTTATCAACGATTATACGCACTAACTTTTTCCTATTGCTATTGATAAGTTGAGCGATGAGTACTAATAAATCTCTTGCCATGTGATTGGCGCATTTATCAAATTGCAAGTTAATCTTTAAAGGAGGTCCTCTTGAAGGAGTGTCCATCCTGCCATAGTAGAATCCAGACTCAGCTCATTGTGTGCCCTCAATGCGGTTATGCATTTGATGGTGATGGTGAATCATCCACAGGCGACGTGAAAAAAACCATGATGGGCATTCCCAGCGTGGATATGGCTGCCCTGCGAGACATTGATTTGGATTCGGAGCCTGGTGATACTCGTAGCACCATGTTTGGTTTTCCCGTGGATGACGCTTTCAAGGGTGATCATCTGGTAGAAGGCACAAACCCCTACGAGGATAACGCCACTCAAATCGTTGATGCCGATCAGTTCTCGTTTGACGATCTGGAACCTTCCTCGATTGATAGCCCTCAGGATGAGGGTGATGCTGTGCGTTCAACGATCATGGGTGGGTTCCCCTCCATCGCTGCGCTCCAGCAAGAGAGCAACATGTCTTCTCATGAAGAGGAGTCCAGCGAGTTTGAAGACGAGAGCAGGACCATGGTCGCCTCGGCTTCTGCGTTTCAGTTTGATGGGAAGGCCGAGGACATTGCATCGTCTGAACCCGTCAAGCCCATGCTACACGAGCGCCCCAAAAAGCATGAAACATTGATGGGGATGACGCTTGATGATCTTGCCCCAGAGGGCACCAAGCACACCTTGTTCTCCATTCCCTCGCAGCAGTTTGATGTGGGCGAGGGCCTGAGTGAGTTCAGTGAGGAGAGCGAGGCCGAAGAGGACATCCCTACACAAGCTATCTCGGGTGCTGCCTTTATGCGCGAACCCGAGCGCGACACCACACGTGAACAAAACCGTCAGCGACTCCTTGATAAGCTGCGAGCTCATCATCAGTCCGAGCAATCTGAGCCTGAGCAATCAAGAAGCACCATGTTTGGTCTTCCTGCTGTTAGCAAGGATAGTGTCATCCCTGAGGAAGACAGGATCGTTGATAATGACAGTGCACGTCTGACACCACACACGGGTGTGCTCAAAGTGGCCGCTCGTAAACCGCTCTCTCTTGATACTGGTTCTGGACTTGCCGAGACAAGCTCTCCAACAGGTGTTCTGGGAAGCTCATCTTACATGATGAGCAAGGAAAACGCTGTGGAGGAGCCAGCAGAGCCCGAGGCCAAAAAGGTTCCATCTCTGAACCTCTCGCAGTCGCTTCGTGACAAGCTCAAGCAAAAGAGCGAGGCACCTGCGCGCGCTACAGCACTTACACACAAGCCAATGATCGAGGAGCTTCAGGCTCCACAAGCACCTGTGGCGATTCAACCTGTGCAAGACAAGACGCAGGTTGTGTCTGATTCGACCTTGAAGGAGGTTCTGTCAGGTAGTTTTGATGCCATTGAGCCTCCCGCCTCTCAGGAACCTTCCGAGGTGGATGATGATCATACCAAAGCTCAGAGCCTCTCTGATCTCAAGGAGCAACTTCGTCAATCTTCCCAGTTAAGTGCGCTTGAACCTTCTGCTCGTGTGATTGAGCAGGACGCCACGCGTCAACATGATATGGGTAGCTTGAGGGAGCAGCTTGGGGCATCTCTGTTTGATTCACCTGAAGATGACAACTTTATCCACGATGAGCCTACCGTGGCTGGTGAGGAGTTGTTATCTGATGAGGAGAACGCATCGCCAGTGTCTCTGTCTGGTCAGGAGCTTGACTCCACCCGAGTTGCGCCTGCGCACCTTGTCAGCGAGAGCGTACCTACGGCGTTGCCTTCAAGCGGTCCTCGCTTTGCTACAGGTCTTGCGTCTACAAGTAGTAATAGCTTCTCGGATGACATCCCCTCACTGGATGATATGGAGAGCTTCCCGCTTGAGCCCGAGATTTCTGTCTCGCCGATCAACGACGATATGCCCTCTGTGGATGTGTCTCCTCTTGAGCCCGAGGTGTTGCCGCTGGTGCAGCCCGAGCCCATCAGTGTGGCACCTGAGCCTCTGTTCCAGTCCGAACCTGTTCAACCTGCACCCGTTGTGGCACAGCCACCCGTTCAGGATGTCCCCGAGATTCCCATGGTCGCGGCAGAGCCTTTGCCCACCACGCCATCGTTTAAAACCACCACGGATACACACTCGCCTACACCTCCTCATGGTACGGCTGTGGGTAGTCCTGCCTCTGCTCCAAAGGATACAAAGGAGGAAGGCGGCGTTGGACGTACGTTGATGGTCGTCTTTGGTGTGCTTGGTTTACTCAGTTTCGTGGCAGCGATCGTACTTCCTTTGGTGGGTGTGATGCATGATCCTGCCGAGGCATTGCCTCCAATCAGCTATGCGCCTGCTGGTCTTGCTGTGTTGGCGCTCCTCGGCGTAGTGATTCCCAAGGACTTTGTAAAGCAAGTCTTCTTTGTGTTGGCTGCGTTGGCGGGCATCGGCGTGTTTGCTGCGTGTTTGCTTATGGGTGCTCCCATTGTGTGTGGTATCATGGCTCTGGTTGGCGCGTTGTTCTGCGCAACTGCGCTGTTCTTCCCACTTCTGGCGAAGTCGCTCTAACTATATCTCCTCTGATACTGTCAGGTACATATGCCCATCCTTGTTCAAAAGTATGGTGGCTCCTCGGTTGCCGATCTTGACCGATTGAAGCTTGTTGCTCAGAAGATCGTTGAAACACGTCAACGCGGTTATGACCTTGTTGTTGTTGTGTCTGCCATGGGCGACACCACCGACGAGCTCCTCTCCATGGCCACACAGATCTCTGAATCTCCCTCTCGTCGTGAACTCGATATGCTCCTCTCTGTGGGTGAGCGTATCTCGATGGCGCTGCTTTCCATGGCGATTCATCATCATGGAATTGAGGCGATCAGTTTGACGGGCTCACAGTGCGGCATCATTACTACAGCTAGCCACTCCAACGCGCGCATCATGGATGTGCGTCCTTTCCGTGTTCAGGATGAACTTGCTCAGGGCAAGGTCGTGATTGTCGCAGGATATCAGGGGACGAGCTACAAGCGCGAGGTGACCACGCTTGGACGAGGGGGCAGTGATACAACTGCTGTCGCGCTGGCCGCAGCTCTTGGTGCCGAGGCGTGTGAAATCTACAGCGATGTGGATGGTATTTTTAGTGCCGATCCTCGAGTGGTCTCAGATGCGGTGAAGCTTGAATCCTTGACGCACTCGGAGATGCTTGAAATGGCAAGAGCTGGTGCGCGCGTGCTGAATGAACAGGCCGTTGCGTTTGCTCAACGCGCTCAGATTGCGCTCTATGCACGCAGCACACACCTTCCAGAGAGTCAGGGTACCGTGGTGCGTCCTGATGGCTTTGCTGAGCGTGCCGAGGTCGCCGAGGCCAATGCTGCGCGCGTGTCTGCAGTGAGTCACATGACACAGGGGATTCGTATTCACTCGCGTCATGCGGCGGCATCTACACACGTGCTTGAACATCTCCAACATCATGGCTACGAGGTGGCCATGTGCTCACCATCGCCTGATGGCTTGGAGCTTTTCTTGAACCCTGAAAATGTGCATGATTACAAATCCATGGCGCATCAGCTTGTCGCCATGGATGATGCGATCTCTTGCGATAATACACATGGAATTGTCAGCATTATTGGTCAGAAACTTGGCTCATCTGCCGAGACGCTGTTGCGTGCAACAGCGTCTCTTGATGGCCTGTCTGCTCGACTTGTCACTGCACATGAGCGTCGATTAACCTGGATTGTGCCTTCCGAGGAAGTGTCCGATGCAGTGCAACGACTTCACGCGGCATTTATTTCCTGACGCACAATATGGGACCATGTCTCCAGATGCTCTTCTTCAAGTGCGTTGAGCGCGCTCCAGAACCCTTCAAGTTTATCGACTTCCCTGATTTCAACCGTGCAGTGCTCAGGGATTGTGATCAGGTACACCAACCCAAGGTGGACCTGACCCACGTCATTACTGTCGTCGTTGAGCAGTCCGAGGCGCTCCCACGTCAATTCATCCCAGGTGCTACCTTCCAGTGAGACCTCTTCCTCCAACTCTCTGAGGGCGTTGATTCTGATAGTCTCCAGGGGGGAGGTTGATTCTGGTGAAATGGGGTTCATATGTCCGCCCACACCAATGGAGAGCTTGTCATGCAAGCGCGCTTCTCGTTGTGTACGTTTGCGACGCATGGTGAACACGTGGTCGTCACCTCTTTGTAACACAATGTAAGGGATCAGTTGTTTGCATGTGGGATCTTCCTCCAGTGGTCCTCGCATGCCCCATTGCAAAGATTTGGCAAGTTCCTCCAGTAATTGTGTGGAGAGGTCTG
The DNA here is from genome assembly GCA_950059285.1 of uncultured Pseudomonadota bacterium. Taxonomy (GTDB): domain Bacteria; phylum Myxococcota_A; class Bradymonadia; order Bradymonadales; family Bradymonadaceae; genus CATLTV01. The sequence continues at coordinate 19,921 of CATLTV010000050.1, forward strand.
TCTTCATACCTGTAGTGCTCTCCGGGAGGGCACCTAACTCTTGCAATCGAGTGCGTGGTATATAGCCAATGATCTCGTCGTGTTTTGACATGGTAAACATCCTCTTACGCTGGGCATCGATAGATTGATGCGGTTTGTGTGCTGTTCTTCCTTACTTCCTGACAAAAAGCAAGAGGCGCCCCTTGATATATCAAGGGGCGCCTCTTGCTTTTTGTGATGCCTGCTCGTGTGCGTATCAGGTCGGTAGGATCTTTGGGGGGATTTCCGGAGGGAAAATCGGAAGGAATTTAGGAAGGAATTTAGGAAGGAAACAACCTGCCACGCACACGGGCAATCATCACACGAACAGTTCCAATCAAGTTATGGTGTTCAATTTACAGTAAACCTGTAATGAGTCAATAATACTGTAATTATTTCGCAAAAAAAAGCACAAAAAAGAGGCCCCGGGGCCTCTTTTTTGTGCTTTTTTTCGTGTTTTATCAGGAATCTACCGATTTGAGGTGTAATTATGACACATTTCCCGACATCAGGAGCACGCGACAGCGTGTGTGACACGATCTTATGGTGTCGGTTCGGCTTCTTCAGATTCGATGCGCGTGATGGTGAGTTTCAGCTCTGGGGGAGATGCTGTCTGGGCAAGATCCAGGATCAGGCTCCTGGGCTGAGCGCCAGGTTGGGGGGCCTCGTTGAGTTGGAGCTGTAAGTTATCTTGACTGATGGGGAGCTCAAACTTGAGGGGTGTTGTGCCCAGAGTTGATGGAGGTTGATTGGGAGAGGAGCTATCCATCACGGTCAGTGAGGGGAGGTCGCTCTGGATTGCAATGGAGCTAAATGTGTTGGTGTTTGTCTGAGCGCTGCCAGCAGGTGTGGAGAGCATCCAGAGGAGCCACAGTGCGTTGCTTGCGATCAGAGCCAGCACTGCGACACCTGTGATGGTCGCGCGGTGATCTGTGTCGTATGACTGATCGGAGTCAGCATTGGAGGTGGAGGAGACCACATCTTTTGTGCTCGACACAGGTTGTTCTGTGCGAGGTGTGCTTGGCTCCTTTGATTCGACTGTCTCGGGCTCTTCAAAGGTTTGCTCCATCAAGCCTGCGGCTTTATAGAGCGCCTGTCCCATGGCAGGTGCGTTGCTCCAGCGAGCTGAGGGATCGCTGGAGAGCGCGCGCATAATCACATCGCTCACCTGAGGGTCAACGCCAAGTTCCTTGAGTGCGCGTGGGGAAGATGCCCTTAATTTATCAAGGGCATCTTCTCCTGGCTCTTCATCGAGGCAGGGGTGCACGCCCACGAGGCATCGGTAGGCGAGCACGCCGAGCGCATAAATATCCGCCAGTACGCTGCCGTGTGTGGTTTTGTGTTTCTCGGGGTCTTCGCCAAGAAGCTCGGGAGCAAGATGTGAGATGACCTCCAGATCAAGCGGGGACTGGATCTGTCGAAGCTCCGAGAGGGAGAGTGACAGGTGTGTATGGCCAAGTCGAGCGTCCTGAACTTCCTCATCAGGCAGGAAGATCCAGTCAGGGGTGATGCTGCCATGGTGACGCTGATGGCGATGCAGAGGATCGATAATCTGGGCAAGCCGCATGATGAGCTGTGCGGTTTCTTCCACAGGAAGAGTGCCTTCACGCATGAGGACTGTGCTCAGATTTGGACCGTGACAACGCTCGGAGATCAGGAATGGGACGCCATCATCCAGTTCGCCGTGGTCGACGATTTGAAGCAGGCCATAGCTGTCAATTTCGCGACTTTTTTCCGCAGCTCTGAGTTGTCGCTCGGAGAGCGCTAGACGAGCTTCGGGGTTGGCCATTTGAAAGTTGTAGATATAGATCCAGATGGGGCGATCAAAAGGATCTTGTATACCTTCATAAAGGGTCTCATGGCTGATCACATTGACTCGAGGGCCAACGGCGTAGTTGTGTTCAAGGGATATGGTCCCTCCCTCCAGGTTATCGATCACGGTGAGTCCTCCTTCGTGTGTGTGGGCGAGCTTGATGCAGGGCGTCCCATTTTGCGTGGGTCAGAGACGCCTGTGATGGTCCCGTTCTCATCAACAACGACGATCTGTACACTGTTATAGGATGATCGTACAGAGATGGTATGTCCAAGTTGCTCCAATTCTTTTTCAAGTGTGCCATCTTTGGTGCCTTCAAAGAAGAGCTTTTCTGGCATCCACTGATGGTGGAGTCGTGGTGATACGATGGCTTCAGCAGGGGACTGTGCAAAATCAATGACGCGTAGAATGCTCATGATCACGCCTGTGATGATGGTGGGGCCACCGCTACCACCTGTCACCATGAAGGGTTTACCCTTGTGAAGTATGAGCGTTGGGCTCATGGAGCTGAGAGGTTTTTTATTGGGCGCGATTGCATTTTGCTCGTTGCCAATCAGCCCGAATGCGTTGGGCACACCTGGTTGTGCGCTGAAATCATCCATCTCGTTGTTCAGAATGATTCCCCACTTGGGGACATAGACCAGCGAACCAAAGCTTGTGTTTACGGTTGAGGTACACGCGAGCATGTTGCCATCTTTATCAATGATGCTGATATGTGTGGTGCCATCATCATCCTTGGGTGGCGCGTGTGTGCCATATTCCTTGAGTCCAAGTACGCCATCTGTCTTGATCTTCTTGCGTCTCGTCTCGGCGTAGTCCTTTGATATCAGGTGTTTGACGGGGACTTTGACAAAGTCTGCATCACCCATCCAGCGTGCGCGATCGGCGAAAGCGTGTTTCATCGCTTCAATGATGAGGTGCACGCTCTGCACACCATAACCAAGTTTGCGCAGGTCAAAACCTTCAAGGATGTTCAACACTTCAAGCGTGACAATGCCGCCCGAAGAGGGGGAGGGCATGCCATAAATCTGGTAGTCCTTGCGGTATGTGCCTTCAAGAGGAGTTCTCCAGGAGACCTTGTAGTTTTTGAGGTCGTCCATGGACAACACGCCACCTGATTGTTGCGCGCTCTTGACGATTGCCTCGGCAATTTCTCCCGAGTAAAAGGGCGTAGGTCCCTTGTCTCGATAGAGTTTAAGCGACTCTGCGAGGTCGGGTCGTTTGAGCAGTTCGAACGCTTTGACGTATTCATCAGACTGTTTGGCGCTGGAGAATGCAGCGTTGAATTCGGGGAGAAGTTCAATGCGTTTGCGCTTGCTCTCAAGCCTTTTTGGGAGCAGTTGACCAACATAAAATCCATCTTTTGCAAGATGATACACGGGGTCTACGACATCTGCCCACTCCAGTGTGCCATGTGCCTGATGGAGCGCGTACAGGCCAGCTGGTTCGCCAGGTGTGGCGACAGCGAGCCCTCCATAACGGCTAAGACTTGAGTCTGCTTTGCCTTTTCTGATGTACATGTCGCGATCGGCTTTGCCAGGTGCTGTCTCTCGAAAGTCGAGCGCCTGCACCTTTTGTGTCTTGGCGTCACGATAGAGGCAGAATCCACCACCACCGAGTCCCGAGGCGAATGGGTGTACCACACCAAGGGTCAAGAGTGTGGCTACGCCTGCATCTGCGGCGCTTCCACCCTGTTCCAAAATGGCCGCTCCCACGGCGCTCGCTGTGGGGTTGTCCGCAGCGACGACCTGGCTTTGTGACAATACCGTAAAGTTTGCAGGATCAGGTGGTGACTTTTCTTGTGCTTGAAGTATAGCTGGTGCAAGGCAGATCAAGCTCACAAGCAAAATGATGCCTTCTTTGGGGGTGGTCTTGAGATGAAAGCAAGTCATAAGAGGAGTTCTCCTTGATGGTTCAAGTGGGGGGCTGCCAGCGGACATCTTGTATCACCATGTATACCACAAGCAGAAGAACCTTTTGATGTAATCTCATGAACTGCTTGTAGAACCTTAATCAAGGACAACCTGCCATGATGGTGCGCTCAATCCTGGGACTTTTTACAAAGAGTCCGTTCCATGCGTTACAGAATCTTGGTCACAAGGTCAAGGACTGCGCATATCAAGTTCCTGTGCTGTTCGATACCTTCTTTGACGGTGACTATGACGGTGTCCTTGAGGTTGCGGAACGAATCAGCCACCTTGAACATGAAGCTGATGTGGTGAAGAACCGTGTACGTGACGAACTCCCAAAGAGCCTGATGCTGCCCGTAGATAGGAGAGATTTCATTGATGTGATCTCTGCCCTGGATGCCATCGCTGATTGTGCTGAGGACATCGGAGTCCTCTTTACACTACGAAAAATGGAACCGCACGAGCAGCTCGTGGCACCCCTTCAGGAACTTGTACGTCGAGTGATGAATGTCGTGGATAAAGCCTGCGAACTCATTGCATTTCTGCAACCTCTTGCTGACGCTGGATTTGATGGCGAGCCCGCTCGTAAAGCTATCGCCATGATGGAAGAACTCTCCGCCCTTGAACGTCTCGCAGACGATGCTCAGGACAAACTCGCCAGGGAGCTCTTCGCCATCGAAGACGAGATCAGCACAGGTAGCCTGTATATTTGGAATAAGATCTTTAACAAGATCGGTGATATGGCCAATCACGCAGAGCGCATGGGTTTGCGCATGCGTTTGTTCTTGGCCCGATGACACAATGATTTTCCCTCTTTCTTATTGAGGTTCATACCGTGACAGCAGTCTTTTGGATCGCAATCATTTTTGGTTTCTACATGGCTTGGAGTATCGGCGCAAACGACGCCGCAAACGCCATGGGTACAAGTGTTGGTAGCCGCGCCGTCTCCTTCAAGGAGGCCGTGATTATCGCCGCTATTTTTGAGTTCGCAGGTGCTTTCCTCGCGGGCTCAGGTGTGACCGACACCATGCGCAAAGGGATCATCGACCCGATGGTCTTTAATACGCTCCCTTCTGGTACTGAAATCTTCGCCATCGGCATGTTGGCCGCCCTGATGTCCGCTGCAATCTGGATTCACATCGCCGCCTTCCTTGGGTGGCCTGTCTCCACAACCCACAGTATCGTGGGCGCAATCTCGGGCTTTGGTATTGCCGCCATCGGTTTTGATGCCATTCAGTGGGCCAAAGTCGGTTTTATCGCCATGAGCTGGCTCACCAGTCCAGTGCTCGGTGGTATACTCGCCTTTACCGTCTTTATGGCGATCAGGAAGCTTATTCTTGATACCGATGACCCCGTGACGAGCGTCAAAAAGTGGTCACCGCTCTTTGCCTTCCCCGTCTTTGCCGTCCTGTCTTTGGTGCTATTCTTCAAGGGGTTGAATAACTTCTATGACAAGGACCTCCACTTGTTTGTCTTCGCGCGCAGCGCAGCAGGCGACCCCTCATTCTTCTTTGATAACACCACCGCTGTGTTGCTTGCTCTGGCTGTAGGTTTCATCGCTGCCATCGTCACAGGTGTGCTCCTTGCGAGGATCAACCTTGAGGTCAAGGAGAAGGACCTCAGCGAGAAAGAGGTTGCCTTCAGAAAGGTGGAGAAAGTCTTCCGCTACCTTCAGGTGATCACAGCGTGTTTCGTGGCTTTTGCACACGGTTCCAACGATGTGGCCAACTCCATTGGACCGCTAGCTGCCATCATCGGTTTGTTCAACCTCGATAACTTTGAATTTGTCGGTGAGATTCAAGCCAAGGTGCCCGTGCTTAACTGGGTGTTGTTGCTTGGTGGCGTGGGTATCGTGATTGGTCTTGCAACTTACGGTTGGAAGGTGATTGAAACCGTGGGTACAAAGATTACCGAGATTACACCAAGCCGCGGCTTCGCTGCCGAATTCGGCGCTGCTGCAACCATTCTGCTTGGCTCAAAGCTTGGCGTGCCATTGTCCACTACACACACCATTGTAGGGGCTGTGATTGGTGTCGGCTTTGCGCGTGGTGTAAATGCGCTGAACCTCAAGATTATCTGGAGCATCATTCAATCCTGGATCTACACGCTCCCCTTTACTGGTGTGTTGACCGTGGTGCTCTTCTTCATCCTGAAGGCCATCTTTATTTGATTGATAATGGAGAGGTTGTGAAACAACCTCTTAATACACAATATCGTGCATTGTTCAGAGAGCTTCTTCTTGTAAGAAGCTCTCTATTTTTTTGCAGTCATGCGGCAATAAGCCAACCTCTGCAAGCTTGAGCGTAAGAGCGCTCTCAAGCCACTCATAACGTACACTCTCTGCGGTCTTCTTGACCTCGTTATGGAACCACTCCCCGTGGATGTAGCGCTTGAGTTTGGGTGTCAGGGGCGCAATCATCGGCTCGTGGAACCAGTCGAGACGCTCCTTGGAGTCGTCATCGTAGTAGGCCATGACATGGCCCCAGTGGGTCGCCCACGAGCTGATGGCAAGCTCCAGTTCACAGTCTGCTTTGGAGAAATGTTCCTTGTACAGCGTGTGGAAATCCCTCTTCATCGCCTGTAAATAGCCATGATACTGCGGATCAAAGAACGAAAATCCAACCTCGTAAAAGATGGCGTTATGATAATAGGAGGGGGTTGTGACAAGGCCATCAAGTTTGAGCCTTCGGCACATGTTGCGCAGCAGGCCAAAGATCTGACGTGCAAGTCCAAGCCCTGGCATGTGTTGGCCTGGCAGAGGTGGACGCGTGGGTGAAAAGCTTGCCATGGGGTGCTGAAGTTGTAGCCACTCCACACTCAGCACGGAGAAGACGTCATTGCCAAGTTGTTCTCGAAGTTCGTTATGCAGGTTGAAGACAGAACGTCTCATGACCAACTCCACGAGTGGTTCCTGCATCATGGGTACGGTGCTGTGAATTCTCAGCAACCAGTCGTCCTGATCATCCTGTCGAAGTTCCAGTCTCAGTGATTCATATCCTTGTTCGCGGATGTCGTCATAGAGGCCATATTGTTTGAGCGCAAACTCCACACCTTCCTGGGTGTAGAAGTTGAACATCAAGCCGTTCTTGTTGTGAATTAGCCCCTCAAGATCCAGATCGTCGAGGTCGGGTGCACCACGCTGTAATTCAGCTCTGCCCAGAGTCTTGTAGATTCTGGCGTAATGTTTACTGAGTGATGTTTGGGAACGATGGGGCATGACAAACCGTGAACTTACATTGTGAACGTTGTGAGTGTAGATGTGAATATAGCACTGCATAACATATCGACAACATTGACGGTGAGTTTGAGGTCTTATTTGGGCTGTATCCCTGGAGTGTGTGGGGCAATTACCTGTTATTTACTCTGTATATAGAGCTCTGCGCCAGGTGTGCCAAGAACCACGACTGGTGTGGTTTGCGTCTCAAGGTGAATGAGCAATACCGGGGCGATCCTGTAGGCATAGCTTGTGTGGGGGTGGATATCTTGATCCGTGTAATGGGCCTCCACTGAAGGTGGGATTGTAGCGATGCGTGTTAGGCTGTTGTTTTTGCCAAGTTCTCGGCGCAGGATCATGATGTGCCAGGGTGATTGGGGTTTGTCCCATTCAAGCGAAATGGCGCGCTCTCCGAGTGTATGGATATCAAGTTTTGGTGGGGGCGGGGAGGTGAATTGCGTGGTGTTCCATTCAATCTTTGCTGGTGCGCTTTGATGGATCAGCTCACCCTGTGCATCACGTAGAAAGATGGCGTAAGTGTAGTGTGCTTGTGGTTGTAGACCTGTGTCAAACAGGTTGAGCGGCGCCTGTTCGAGCTGTTGTTTTTGTGCAGCATCTACAGTGATGCTCTGGATTGCAACAGGGGTGAGTGAGTCCTGTTGTCGCATGACCTCAAGCGTGGTCCAGGCAAGTGACTTGCTGTTATCTGGCAGGTGCACGGACAGGAGCAATCCTTGTGCGCGAACCTCTTGCAGTATAAGTGTTTGGTGTGTGTTGACGATCTCGTTCTGCGCAAGATTCAGCGAGATTATTGAGACCGCAGGAGCTTTGCTTGCACAGGAAGACCCCAACACCAACAGTAAGGTCAGTAAAAGCCTTGCTATCAATGTTGGGGTCTTCATGAGTGAACCTGAATCAATGTATGTGTTTACAGAGCTTAGAACTTCCAGTTTGCTTTGAACTGCACGGTCCATGCTGTAGTGGCATCGGCGTCATCCGTGAACTCAGGTGACGTGGTGCCAAACTGTGTAAGTCTTGGGCGGTTTGTCCGTGCGCTAAGACCTTCAAAGGGAAGGAGCAAACCACCTTCAAGAGAGGCATGGAATGCGTCCTTGAGGAAGAAGCGCATCGCGCCATCAAGTTCGACGCCAAGCCATGGACTGACACCAGAAGGGGTGCCTTCCATGTCCCATGCCCTCGAGAGGATGCCGTCGAGATCAAAGCGGAGCTTGCGTTCTCCTCGATCGAGGAATGTCGCCTGCATGTAGGGGTTGACGTAGGTCGCGTTGGTCACTGTGCCGATGACATTACGGAACAGGATCAAGTCGATGTGATAGTCTGGATCAAAGCGGAAGAAGTCGAGGTCATCGCCATTGAGTTGGCTATCTGATGCCATCCCCCAGTTTGGTGTGGTGCCACCTGATGCAAAGCCTGCGTTGACACCAAAGTCCACAGGTCCGCCCACCGAAAATTCGGTTTCAAGAGCGAGTCCATACTGTTGGAATGCTTTACTAAACTGGTTACAGGTGTCATCGTTTGCTGCACGAGCATCCTCGTTAAAGCAGTTGATGTCTGCGTTTGCGTCCTCGTTATCAGTGCGTCCCACGGCGGTCATGGTGGAGTTGTCCATGGAGCCGATGACGCCCATAAATTCAAGCTCCACGCGGATCATGGTGTCCGCCTTGGGATTGTAGAGGAACTGTGCCCAGGCATCTCCAATGTACATGTTCATGCCTCTGTAGATCAGAGGGTTTCCTGTGACACTGAGATCGGGATCTTCAAAAGGATTACTGAACGTGCCTTCCTGTGTGCGCCATGTGAACATGGCACCACCGTTGAGGACTGGCTTGTGTTGCGTGGTCAGCGTGTTGTGCTGCCGCTCAATTTCAAGCTGTGTTTGTGGTGCGCGTGACAATGACAGTGTGTACTGGTTGATGTCATCAATCTGGGTGCGGTCATAAGGCTGTCCAAGCGGGCTGTTGCTGTTGGATGATGTGATGCCTTCACCTGGCCAGTCAGCGGTCAAACGACCGTAGATGCCCTTGAACTGGCTCTGGACCATGACGCGGTCAATGGAGTCACCCCAGTCGCAGTCCATACAATCGCCATCGTTGTAGAACATGCCAAGGCCCCAGTGGTTGTCCATGCGACCTGCGCGCAACGTACCAAAGAATCCGTTGAGTTCACCATAGGCTTCATTGACTGTGAACGCGTTCTGGAACCACTCGCTTTCACGTGCAGAGAACTGATTGCTTGAGACCTGGTTTCTACTGGGATCGGGTCTGATGGGGTTTGGTGGCAAGCCATTGACAGGCAATGAGCCAAGTACCTGATTACCAAGCAAGTCAGCTTCGATGTGTACCTTGACGCCTTCTGTAATGGAGAGCGTGGGCTCAAGTCTCAAGCGAATATCAGAGCCCCAGAGTCGTGTAGCGTCTGGGTTTGCAGGGTTCCCTGTGGGTGTGTAGCTCTCTGTGGGAGGAAGGATCGCAGAGGTTCCTTGTGTGCCAAGATCAAACTTGGAGGCGACACGGTGCCTGAACCTGAATTGCCCGGACCAGTCGATGTAAGGGTACACCTTGGCAGGGAAGATGGGATCGATGTCTTCCTCTTCAATATCTTCCAGAGGTACAAAGTCTTCATCACTCATGCCCGCGAGGTCAGAGATTGGGCTATCTGTGCTTGGCACAGGCTCAAACCCTGCATCAGGCACGTTTGAACTGGTATCGTCCTGAACATCTGAGGGAGGAGTTGTGGGCTCGACCACATCTTCATCCTCTTCATCCTCGTCTACGGTTGTTTCAGGTTGTGTGGCCTGTGCGTCTGTTGCGTCGCCTTCTGGTGCGATCGCATCGTCGTCTTTGCTGTCTTCCTCTTCCTGAGGTTCCTGCTCGGAGGCGGGCGCTTCTTCGCCAGCAGCAGCCTCAGCGGGCTCTGTGGTGGCTTCAGGTTGTGCAGCCTGTGCCTCAGGTTTTGGAGCGTCCGTGGTGGACTCTTGAGCGAGCACGGTCGCAGGAGCACTCAGTAGAGCGAGAGTAGAGAGTGCGAATAAGAAAGAGCGAGATCGGTTTATCATCTTGTATTCCAGTCAGGTCTCGAAGAAAGGTCGAGGAAGCGCGCGGACCCTATCACGCGTGATTTTTGAGTGTCAAGAATAGCGACCTTAACAGCGTATGAACGGCTAAATTCATCTTGGAAAGTCGTGTATTCTTTTGGATTCTATTGAAATCTTGTATGCACGGCGCATGACAAACTTGGTACAAGGAAGTCGAGATACGGACGTGGTTTTTGTGCACAAAAACCACGTCCGTATCAAGAAAGAGGCATAAATGAACAAGGAGAACAACATGTTAGATAAGATCGATCATATTGGAATCGCAGTACATTCCATTGCAGAACGTCGTCCTCTTTATGAGGAGGCGCTTGGTATGGAGTTCAAGGGAGAGGATGTCGTCGAGGAGCAGGGCGTCAAGGTTGCCTTTTTTGCGGTAGGCGAGTCCATGATTGAGCTGCTCGAACCGCTTGATGACACGGGGCCTGTGGCGAAGTTTCTGGCTAAGAATGGGGAAGGCATTCACCATATTGCGTTTGGGTGTGGTGATATTCAGGGAGCCCGCGCGCATGTGGCTGGTGAGGAGATTCGCTTGCTCAGTGACGAACCTCGTGATGGCGCGCATGGGAAGCTCATTTCATTTATGCACCCCAAGGATACCGGGCGAGTGTTGCTTGAGCTGACACAACGCCAGGGGCATGAAGAGTGATGAGATAAAGACGTAGCTGGTGACGAAGCACACGAGGCGAGTATTTGCGTGGAGCAAATACTCGCCTCGTGGGCTTCGTCACCAGCTGCTGAAGAGTTTGCCAAGC
>CATLTV010000051.1 GCA_950059285.1 uncultured Pseudomonadota bacterium
CCCCTCCTCGCCTCTTTCTCGTGATCACACATGCGTTATAACCTTGGATCAAGAGGTGTGGACTCCATGGCAATGACCGCAAAGTTGTACTGGTGAGTCTCGTAAAGATTTCTGTGATCCACAAAATTCTTGAGTCCTTCAAGCCCAAGGGAGAACTCCTTGAGTGCAAGCTCTCCCTTGCGTTTGATTGAGCGACGTTTCAACCGCTCAAGATGTTGAGGGAGAGTGTATTCAGGTCCATAGATGAGCCTCAAATACTCCTTGCCTCGACACTTGATCGCGGGTTGGATCAAGCGTCCCTTGTGGTGCGCGACGCTCATCATAGGTTTGATGACAATGCCCTCGTAACCCTGTTGTGTGATGTCCTTCCACCATGTGATAAGGGCGGTGACCTGGGCCTCATCATCAAGGTCAACCTCTCGATATGGGGTGCAGGTTATAATGTTGAGTTTATCTGATTTGCTTATGTTATCAATGTGTTCCATGTGCCATGTGTGAGGCACGTCATCGCGCAGGTAGATGTTTTGCTCACCAGCGAGGATGTGAAAAATGGCGAGCTTGTAGTCTGAGATGTGTTGAACAGACCAGCAGTAGGGGGTGTATGCTTGTTGGAGGTGTTGTGCTGCATGTAGACGTTCCTCTTGTTGTGTCAGGAGTGCATCCAGACCTGGAATTGTGCGATGTGAGAGGGTGTCCTTGATGTGTGACACCACACCTGACAGGGCATGTTTGGCGGCCTGTGCAACGGGGGCATACTGGTTGATGAGCAGCTCTTTGGCCTTGGCGTTCCATGGCAAGAGTTCAGCATCAAGGCAGAGCCAGTCCGTCTGGAGTTCGTCCCACAGATTGGCGTGTGTGATCGCCTCCTTGATGGTGTGTAAGAGCGCATGTTCCGTGTCGGTGTCATGAAAGAATCTGCGGCCACTACGTGTCATGATGATGCCAGGTGCAGTCTCCTCAAAGCCAAAGCGATCGATGGCGACCTGTGGATCTTTGAGGACAATGATAACCGCGCGACTTCCCATGTGTTTGAGCTGTGCGATGACCTTGGGTGAGCCATGCTTCTTGTAATAGGTGAGGGCTTCCTGTGGATGTTCAAGGTAATCATCCAGCGCACTTGTGTTGCATGGAGACATGGTCGGAGGCACATAGATCATCCATCGTGGGTCAACAGCAAAGCGGCTGATACTTTCCAGCGCAGCAGCGTTATGTTCGGCAGAGACACGAATCCTTGGTACGAGGTGTGTGTGAAGTGTGCGTGTGCCCTGTACATCGCTCGCAAGGAGCACCGTACGAGGTTTTTTTGCAAGATTGATGTTGGCTAAATCCTTATTTTTTTCAGATGTATACCATGTATTTTCTGCGTCGATGCTGACAATGTTACGCTCTGGCCAGCGGACGGCGGAGAGCTGTCCACCAAAGACGCATCCTGTATCAAGGCACAGTGTGTTGTTGTTCCATTGCAAGCGTGCGGTAGGCGTGTGTCCGTAGACCACAGTGGTCTCGCTGCGGTAGTCCGAGGACCAGTCTAGCCGAATGGGGAACCCCTCTGCGTTAACCTCTCCTGTGGTCTTTCCAAACAATGCGAACGCCTTGACTCTTCCGGAAGATCTTCCTTGCAGATCCTCTGTCAGGCCCGCATGTGCAACACATAACTTGTTGTCATCAAGCATGTAGTGGTCAGGGAGCGCGTGCAGGAAATCGATGACTGACTCAATGAATTCGGGAGAACATTGTTCAAGCTGAGCCATGGATTCTTCAAGCCCATGTCTCAAGTTGACCTTTTTGCCCTGGAGAGCTTTGAGGAGTTTTGCATCGTGGTTTCCGCTTACGCACAACGCGTCGTGGTTGCGAACCATGGACATGACAAGGCTTAATACCTCGGGGGTGTGTGGTCCACGGTCAACCAGATCGCCGACAAAGATGGCACGACGATGTTCATGGTGTGTGACGGTATAGCCAGCCTCAAAGCTGTTCTGATCTTTGGGGGTGATGGTGTAGCCAAGTTCACCGAGCAAGGTTGTCAGTTCAGAGAAGCAGCCATGGATATCGCCAATAATGTCAAAGGGGCCATGTTCTTCACGTTTATTACAGGTAAACAGGCGCTCCTTGAGTGTCATCTGTTCCATGTCGGTTTGCGACGAGATCACAAATACTCGCCTGAACCCTTCTTTCTTGAGGTGACGAATGGAGCGTTTCAAGAGGCGTACATGTCGCTTGATGACACGATCGGGGAGTTGACGTTCATCACGGCTTTGATTTCTCTCAAGGCAGAGCGCTTCTGGTGTATTGAGTACGATGGCAACAGGGACGGCGTTGTGTTGACGTGCCTTGTGCACGAGCTGAGCACGTGCGTCTCGCTGGACGTTTGTGGCGTCAATGACGGTGGTTTTACGATGCGCGAGACGGATGTCGAGCATGTGATAGAGTAACTGAAATGCTTCGGCAGAGACGCTCTGGTCTGTAGGGTCATCACACACACGTGCGCGGCATTCATCGGATGAGAGGACCTGCGAGGGGAGGAAGTGTTGTTTTGCAAAGGTGGATTTGCCAGAGCTTGATGCGCCGACGAGGGCAATCATGGAGAACTCTGGAATGGTGAGCACAGGTGGTGATGTGGTCTGATTCATCGCGTGTAACCTCGTGGTGTGTATGTTGTATCGTGTTGTTTTGATTGTGTTTTATGTTGGCGTGTGTGGTTTTTGCTTGTGTTAGTTTGCCGAGAACACTGCCATCTGTGTTTGTGCACCAAGCTCTGGGTGTAGGTCGCCCACGGGTTCAAATGAGACGCTGTAGTTGTAGGTTTCTGCCTGTGTGATGCACCATGCTTCAAAGGTTTTTCGGCTCCATTCAAAGCGGTGATCGTTGTGTCGCATGTGTCCAGCCGAGAGGTTTTCAAACAGCGAGTTGTAGTCTGCGTTTGGTGTGGTGATGATGAGATGGTTTGGTTTGGCAAAGCCAAGCATGTGATACATGGCAAAGGGGAGGAGTGATTCTTCGATGTGTTCAATGACTTCCACGAGGGTGATGACATCTGCATTGGTTGTGATGTCGTCACAATAGAGCAGTGAGCCATGGTGGAGTGTGATGCGTTGAGATTCCTTGTAGGAGAGTTCATCCATACGCAGTTTCCTCTGCGCACGTTGGAGAGATGTGGTGGAGACATCAATACCCACGATGTGTTCAATGGCAGGTTCATTCTGGAGGAGTTTGAGTAACTTTCCTTCACCACAACCCATATCGACGATGCGGTGATGTGAAGGTAATGAGAGCACGGTGTGCAAGACCTGTTCGAGTCGGCGTTGGTGGAGGTTTTTGGTTGTTTCGATGGTGGTGTGAGGTTCTTGATTTATGTCTTTGGTTTGGGGGGTGTTGTCTTCGTCTTTGTGGTGTTGGAGTTCCTGTAGGGCGAGTTTAGCGAGCCGTGTTTGTCTCTTGAGATAGCGCTGTGTGATCCATGTTTTTTCGGGGTGTGTGTGGAGCCATGAATCGCCATGACGCAGGAGTTTGCTGACCTCCTGTGTGCTGACAAAGTAGTGTTTGTTGTTATCAAGCACAGGGATCAGGACGTAGATGTGTGCGAGCAGCTCCTGAAGAGTGATGGAGGAGTGTTCAAGGTGGAGGTCAACCAGAGGTGATTCCCCCCAGGCAGGGAAGCGCTCATTGAGTAGACCAGTGTGTTGTGTCTGGATGTGGTAGCCGAGAGGGGCGAACAGTTTGGAGATGAGCTCATGGTGTGTGTGCCCCGAGTGTACAGGGAGGTTGTGCAAGCTCACCTTGAGGTGCATGGGTGTGGATGTGTATTCGGGGAAGCTCTTGCAGTTTCCAGATAGTGCTGTGCCAAGCACACGGCTGATGGTGGTGCTCATGAAGGATGAGCAGACGTAGGGACGGTCATTGACGTAGGGCCAGAGGTGTTGATTGGGGTTGGGGTTTGTGGCTCGTGAGAGGTTGATGGGATCGACATCAAGGAGGAGTGAGAGCGTGCACTGATGGTCTGAGTATTCAGGGTAGAAGAGGTGCGCCTGTCCGAAAGGGAGGGAGAAGGACTGGAGTTTGTCGGGGTGTTTATGAAGGAGGAAGGAGAGGTTTGAGGCGGGGGCTTGAGGGGTTGAGAGCGCGGAGAGTGTGAGCAGCATAAAAACCTCGTGAAGAGCAGAGCGTGTGGATGGTTGTGCACCACAGCGAGAGGAGGGGTGCGTATAGACTCTGCATCAAGAGAACAAGAACGATGCCACGCAGGTTTTTGTGTGTGTAATGCTTTTGATTTCAGTAGGATAGGTTTGTTTTTGAGGAGTATGCGCGCGCCATGGTGATATAGATTTATCTCGTGATATATATATGTGTATATATTATAAATCACCCATGACGATCATTTATATGCTTGACGTGATGAGAGCGTGAGCCAGAAAAATAAAAAAAGAGGATGGGCCATATGATTCTGTACAGAATCATATGGCCCATCCTCTTCACGCCCAGGGTGCCCCTTCCTGGTACGCGGCTTTCATAGTATAGGATGTAGCGAAGAATAAATAGGTGCAAAATATAATTAAAAAAAGGGCTGACATGATGAAAATCATGTCAGCCCTTGATTTTACAGGGGTGAACGAGGTTCACCCGAGCAGTTCTTATTCGACAGTTTTGGTCTCAATTGTGGTGGTCGCTTCGACTTTCTTGCCACTAATTTCGACGACTTTGAATTCCACGCGGCGGTTAGCTTCGCGGCATTCCTTGATGTCTTTCTTCCTGGAGCGTTTGCCAAGCTGGTCAGCGGGGATGTCTTTACACAGAGGTTTCTCTTCACCGTAGCCTTCGGAGGAGAGGCGGCCTTCTTCGATGCCTTTATCTGTGAGGTACTTCATGACGCTAGCAGCGCGGCGCTTGGAGAGGTCGAGGTTGTTCTCATCCTTACCCATATCGTCGGTGTGACCTTCGATGCTGATCTTGGTGATCTGAGGGTTTTGTTTGAGCACGGTGACGACGACATTGAGGACAGGGAAGCTCTTGCGCTTGATCTTGGCTTTGTTGGTATCAAAGAAGATCTTCTGAAGGATCTTGATCTCGTTTTCTTTGATCTCGACTTTGGCCTGACCTTTATCGGGGCAGCCATCGTCATCTTTGTTGCCGTTGTAGATTTCGGGTTCCATGGGGCACTTATCAACAGCGTCGAGGATACCATCCTTATCGTTATCGATATCGGGGCAGCCGTCTTCGTCTTCAAAGCCGTCCATGTCTTCCTTGTCAGCGGAGCACTTGTCCTGAGTATCAGGCACGCCATCCTGGTCGTTATCAAGGTCAGGGCAGCCGTCGCCATCTTCAAAGGCATCGAGATCTTCGGGATCATCGGGGCAGAGGTCGACATCATCCGCGATACCGTCGCCGTCCTTATCAAGGATGGGGCAGCCTTCGTTGGATGCAGGGCCAGCTTCAAGAGGACACTTGTCCTGTTCGTCAAGGACGCCATCCTGATCGTTATCAGGATCAGGACAACCGTTTTCGTCCTCGAATCCGTCCTTGTCTTCGGGTTCCATGGGGCACTGATCGTCAGTGTCGAGGATGCCATCGATGTCGTTATCGAGATCAGGGCAGCCGTCGTCATCCTGGAAGTCATCTTTGTCTTCAGGATCGCGTGGGCACTGATCGACTTCATCAAGGAGGCCATCGCCATCGGTATCACCATCACCCGAGGGTGTGTAACCGAAGGTTGCGAAGACGCGGAATTTGGGAGAGCCAACGCCGCTGGAGAGACCCGCACCACCACCTGCGTTAAGTACGAAGTTCTGAGCGATGCGGTACTGCACGCCACCGAGAGCTTCACGAGGGTTGGAGCGGTTGGAGAGCTCTGCGCTCACGCTGTCCGCATCGCCAGCAGTGGGGATGTTACCGAACAAGGAGCCGATGATCTGGAAGTTTTTCACGCCTGTAGGGAGCTCAAGACCAAGACCATAGCGGATGACATCATCGGTGACGATGTTGCGTGACACGGTCTCTGGACGGATCTGGTAGCCGAGGTTACCAGACACGGTGATGCCTACATCGTGGTGCCAGTCAACAACGAGGCGAGGCTCGACGCGAACTTTACCATCGGAGTTGAATGTTTCGGTGTCGCCGATGGGGATGTAGATGGGAGCGAGCACACTGACACCAAGACCGCCCATCTTTTCACGCGCGATGGGGAGTCTGAATTTTGGGACGATGCGAGCATCTGCCATGGTGAAGCCTTCCACGGAGTAGTTCTGGCTCAGGACGTCGAGCTGATCGCCGTTCTGGAGGAGAACAAGGGGAAGGACAAAGCCAATCTCGGCCATGTCGAACAGACCAAAGCTGCCCCAGACCTCGCCTTTGAGCTGGTTTTTAATCAGGGTGCTGCGCACATCTGCTTCATCGTTGGCGCTCACGAGGCGTAGAGGTGTGTCCACATAATGGAACATCACACCTGCGGAGGGCTTGAGGTGAGGGACCACATCGCTCTTACCGATGTTGAGGATGTTGGTGCCTTGTGATGGCAGAGGTTCAAAGTGTTCCACCTGGAATGAGGTTGGGCTTCTGTCCTGCGCGTGCGCAGTGAGCGCGGTCATGCAGAGGGCTCCCGCAACGGTGAGCCCGAGCATGGAAGAACTGTGTTTTTTCATGTGGTTTAGTACCATAATGTCTGCTCTTAATTATGTTTTTGTGTATTGGATTTAGAGCCAGTTTTGACGTGTACACCATAGTATTTCTGGTCTATTTGCCAAGAAAAATGATCTCTGCACCATAAAATTACATTTTTGATATCAGCTTGAGCGGTTTTTCACGATGATATCCCTCTTACACTTGATGTCTTGAGTCAAGACCTATTCAGCGGAAATTTTGTGGGGTAGGGCGCCCAAATAACACATCTTTATGATGGGGTGAGTGCCTGCATTGCAAGATCTCAATTCATGGTGCTCTCACTATGAGAGGTGTGTGGTGCGGGCGAGGTCACAAAATTTTTACAAGCCGCGAGCTAGCCTCATTGCCTCTCAGGGGGAAATAAGCCTTTGGACTCCATAGTAACCGTTGCTTGGTACCTCCTGGTCCGTGTGTTGATGCTCGTCAGAGACGCTTGTGAGCTTCATGATCTTGTGCCCCATTTGAATCTCTGAACCTGATGGAAATGCTCTCATTTGCATCAACATATTAGCAGCCATGTCCATAAGGTTAAAGTAGGCTGAGTTCATTCCTCCCTGAACACTGATTTCAACCTCTGGCAGTTCAAAGGCTGTGAGCCCTCGTGTACGCATCCATTGATCGTCGTGCCATGCCCCTACAAACAGGTTTGCCATGCCCTGAGGATTGTAGAGGTCCATCGTTTCTTTACGTACAAACCGTGGTGAATGCAGCCTCATAATTCCTGGTGCAAAGACAGCGATCGCGCCAGCTTCGATAAAGGTCGCCATCAACTGACTGGCGCGTTTAATCGCGCGTCGGCCAAGCTTTTGCCCTGCAGGAATCACAATCCTCCAGATGGACTGATGTTGTTGCAATAACAGCGCTTCTGCATGTGTGAGGGGATCAATGCTCATGGTGAGGCTGTTCTCAATTCCTTCAAGCGGAGGCTCCACGTAAATAAGAGGCTCTACAATCTCGGATGCGGTGTCAAAGGTGACCGATCCCTGAAGCAGGAAGTCATCGTCGGTCACCTCCTCGGACAGCGTGAAGTGGGCGAGCTCTTGCCAGTGCTCAGCGAAGATTTCATCAAGCGCGTCGCTGCTCATGGTCTTCCAGGGACAAGGAATCAGGAGCACAATGTGGTCTGGAGTGCTGGCTGTGGGGGCGGTCGAGGTTTGCTCTGTCATGGTATGTGATCGTGGTGTTGAGGGGTTATTTTTTTGAGGTCTTGTATCGTTTTAACTGCTGTTCAAGGTAGCGTGTAAGTGCACCCTGAATGGCGGATGGCGTCTGCTCTGAAAGAGGTTCTTCAAGCGCGTTGACAAGCTCTTCGCCAAGGGGTTTGTCGATGAGCACAAAAGCGCTCGACTTTTGTTTTGTCAAGTTGATTGGCTCATCAAGCAAGACCTCTACCGCAAGAGGCGTTGTGGTCTTGTACTCAAACGAGGTCCATTGTGGCGCCTCACTACCCAGAGGTCTCCACTTCCCCTTGAGCCAGATGACATGATTGAGGATCTCTGATGTTTGAATCTGTTCATTGAGATTAATCACATCATCATCAGCAGGCGCAAGGATGACTCGAAGCTTACAATAGTGGCCAAGTGGTGGTGCAACCTCGCCAAGAATGGTCGCCTTCCCTGCTCTGGCAAGTAAATCCTCCACGGTCGGTGTGCCAAGGCGAGTGGAGGATTCGGGCACATGCGCATGGGCAGAGGGGATAAGGGGAGGGAGTGTAATACGTGCAATCTTTTTTTGTGAGGAGCAGGCGTGAAGCTCGATATCCGCGATGGTGAGTGCAAACTGTTCAAGTTGTAGCTCGATGTGTTCATTTTTGAACGTGCGGTGTTTCTGGGTGTTACGATCGCTTTCTTCTGAGGGTGTGGATGTGTTGTGGTGAATGACTCCGAGTGTGATTTTGCCTCGTGTCGTGGTGGCCGATTCTTCAAGGTAGGCGTGAGGATCGCATGCCATGACCAGGAGAAGTGGGATGAGTGTGCTCAGTCGTCGTGCGTTCATGATCGATCGGGGGGATAATGGGATAGTGCATAAATTTCAGGGCAACCTGTAGGAGGTTGCAGCAAGAGAACTCTTTATACCCAAAGGGATGAGGTGTGCCAGTGTCTTTGTGTGCCTGGGAATCGTTGTTGATTTTAAACTGTTTTAGCACATGTTAGTATGGCGCGCTGTGATGTGCGTAGACGCTCACTTGAGATGGTCCAAGATGTGCGTGTTCCCTGTTCGATGTTGGGTGAGCGATGAGAGAAGTGACAGATCTGGTGTTGATCTTATTAATTACGAAGCCTATTTTCCTGCTCGCAGTATGTTGGATTGTGGTGTGGAGGAACCGTTATCGTCTCACCGCAGATATGCTACCGTATCGATCTCTCTCACAGCCGCACCCTCCCTTACAACTTCCCCCGCAAGGAACAACGCATGAGCACCCCCCACGACGCGCAGGACAACTTGAACAAGGTGGAGTCAGAGAACACGACGGAAGTCTCTGATGATGGAGGGTTGATAGACGAGACACCTTCATCGTCATCCTCAAAAACTATCCTGCTCTGGGGTTTGATTGTCCTCGTGGCGATTGGTGCGTTTGCGTTCATGGGAAAACTCTCTGGCACGGGGTGGTTTGGTTATCGTTCTTGGATGTACGAAGGCGGTGAGCTGTATATTTTGAACAGGGAGAGCAAGCCTGTGCTGGCCAGCGTGGATGGTTTTCAGGATGTTGAGGTGCCTGCGGATAACGCGCAGCGACTTGATCTCGTCGGGGGTGAGTCTGTGGTCGTGATCAAGGATGCAGAGACAGGAGAGGAGCTCTCAAGACATACTGTTACATTGGACGGCTTTCACGCGCTGTTAAAGCTCAAGCCCAAGGAAGACTGTCTGGCTGTGGTGGATGTGTCGAGTTATTACAGTGGGCAAAAGGGAGCGATGCCAAAAGTTATGGAGCAGATCTCAACTGAGGATCAGCTCTACTACTTCAAGACGCGTAACGTGGTCTGGCCTCGCAAGGATTTCCCCCCTCATATCGATCCTGCGATGGGCTCGCCTGTCTGGGCCGAGATTGTGGGATGCGAACTCTTTGATGATAAGGAGTTCCTTGAGTCCTATCTTGGTTTTCGTCTCAGCGAGGCGTTCAAGAAGATGCAACAAGGTTCCGGGGCTCCAACTCGTGAATAGAACCTAGAGCGTAATAAAGAAGGATCTGTTGGGAAAAGCTCGTAGAAACCGCGTATTTTGGTGTCGCAAAAACAGAATGTAACACGGCTACTATTCTTGGTTTTTGCTCCTTAAACTCCACGCCTTCTCCTTCGCTTTTCTTCGACCAATTCCTTCTCCATCACGCTCTAGAGTTCATCAAGATCAAACCGTGGGGGGAAGTGTGTATCTGCCAGGACATCCTCGATGTCTCTTTCTTGTTGTGTGAGTCCAAGATGGGGTGACAGTCCAGGATGGAGCGCGTCTGTGCTTTTTTGCGGTGTCTGCTCAAGGAGTTGTTCCTGACGATCTCCTGTAAAGCTTGACCAGAGCATGACTCTGGATGCGGCAAGAATGGCGTGCTGTAACTCACTGCCCTGAGCCTGGCTTTGTGTGCACAGCGTACTTAAATCTTGCTCGGGCAAGATGCCCTCGGTGGTGAGCATGCACTGCTGACTGAGGATGCTCGAGGATGCGCCCTGATGTGTGTCTGGATGGGTCCAGATAAGGATCTGTTCGGGCTCGGGATGATGCTCCTCTCTCCAGAGGACAACCGTCAGGGTCGGTGTGCGTTGGTCCACTGCTCGCCATAAGCGAAGGCCAATGCCCTCCTGGGCGGCGTTACCATTGTTCTTCTGACGTGAGAGATAATTGAGTTCGATACGTGTGGGGGTTGTGGATGCGCGTGCGTCTGGTTCAAGTTCGGTCATGAGAGCTTGAAAGCCAGCTTCGATCTTTTTGTTCTGGGTCTGACTGCGGAGCGCATCAAGGACGCTATAAATTGTGATCCACAGCGGCTCGACTTCCTGTTCCGGGAGCACCAGTGATTCAAAGGTGAAGCTTGTACCACCCAGGTTGATCTCGGGTTGTTCGGCCACATTGGAGAGCGTTTGTTTTTGCCATTCACGCTGCTCATCAGCGTCTACCATGCTGACCTCTTTTGTCGGTGCATGTGTGTGTGTACATGCTGTGGTGAGCAACGCACAGGTGAGCAACGTTGAGAGCGGCAATGTAAATCGTGTCATGAGATCCTCAATTTTGGTGAGTCATCTGGAGATATGATAGCCAAGCGCAAGCATAATGGTGCGGCGTTGGTAGTCTTCTGCGCCTCCAAACTCCTGAAGGTAAAGGCTTGAACGAAGCTCCACTTCCAG
The DNA here is from genome assembly GCA_950059285.1 of uncultured Pseudomonadota bacterium. GTDB lineage: Bacteria > Myxococcota_A > Bradymonadia > Bradymonadales > Bradymonadaceae > CATLTV01. The sequence continues at coordinate 10,986 of CATLTV010000051.1, forward strand.
ATCCCCCTTGATCGTGCGTGCCAGCGAAACCGTGGCCATGTTGCGGTTGTCCTCATCAATGAGAAAGCTTGCGTCAAGCAGGATCGGGTCATCGTAACGTGTGCGCTGAAGTTCCACGCGTAGCGCGCACAGGATTTCCAGCGGGAGCATTGCTGTCAGACCAAGCCCAAGGTTGTGACGTTTGAGATCCTGTCCATAGGAGTTCGAGCGATTGAGTGAGAGTGTATATGATGCCTGTACAAGCACGGGGCCTTGCCAGTTGAGCTGTGTGGACAGGCTGTGAAAGAGATCCTGTCGGACGTAAGGTCCTGTCTCTATATACACCAGATCATCGGGAGAATCTTCCTGCGTGGTTGTTTGCTCCGGGTAGACGCGTAGTTGTTGCGGGATGTCAAAGCGTCGTTGGAGCCAACTGTAGGAGGTGGACAGTGAGAGTTGAAACGGGAGCTGTTGGTGTCCAAGCACAGATGCCGCAAGACCTCTTGAGCTTGCCGCAGGATTGGGTTTGAACGCAAAGAAGCGCGCGCCAGCCTTTGCTTCAAGGATGAATCCTTGCCAGAGCTGTGTGCCAAGGCCGAACATTGCGCCGCCTCGATAGTAGTCCTGGAGAGAGAGGTTCTCGGTGCGATCCTTGAGATCAAGCGCAAGCTTGGAATAGAACAGCCACGTTGTTGGGAGTCGTCTTCGCCACGAGAGGCTCGCCTGGGTGAGCATGGTGTTGGCTTCAGATTGCTGTGTGAAGATCTTTCCGCCCTGGCTCAGGGAGAGCGCGATGGAGTCCTTGCGTTGGGGGAGGTAGGTTGTGAGGTCAAGACTTGCAAAGTAACGCGAGAGCCAGCCCTGCTCCTGAGCTGTGGTTGTGCGCAGGACGTTGTTGTCATGCTCCGAGCCCACACGAAGTGAACCTTGCAGGACTTTTTGACCTGAGGTTGTACGTTCCTGTGCTGTGGCTTGCGTACTTGTGAGCATTCCCATCAAGGTGATGCACAACATGGTGATGATGGATCGGATGTTCATGATGGGTGAAGCAAGCAGATGGGTGAATGGTTTGACTGCACAAGGAAGGGGCTACAATAACTGGTCTTGAACCCTTTTGCCATATACATGATGTTGCATTGTCACAGGGGACATGACAGGGTGTTGCGGTGAGCCATGAGAGGACATGATATAAAATGGTGAGATTGAGTATGGTGTATTGGAGTCGTTCTTTGAGTCGAGCATTGGGTTTGACAGTAGTGCTGGTTTTGCTGACGTTGACACTGGGATGTCGAAACATCAAGCCACCAGACAATGAGATTAAAGACCCTCAGATTCTCATGGCGGCCATGAGCGCTCGCCTGGAGCAAGTTGACACTGCCCGATTCAAGGAGGTTGTCTTTGAGTATTATGGTGAGGAGCGCATCAAGCTCAGGCAGTTGATTCTTGTCAAGGCACCTGCAAAGTTGAGGGTGCACACGCGAATGCCTGGCAGTGATGAAGTGATCAATGTGTTGGTCAGCAATGGCGACACATTCTCCATGCACAGGCGTGACACCAATGAGTACATCACAGGAAAGCCTACACGTGAGAACATTAACCGTTTGCTGCCGCTTGATCTGTCAGCACACGATGTGTCGCGTGTGATGTTGGGTGGTGCTCCTCTGGATCGCTTCGCCTCGGAGAAGGGGCCTGTGAAGTTGAACTGGGACAAGAGAAAGGGGCACTACGTGCTCTCGACGCAAACACACAAGGGTGGTGAGTTTAGAATCAGGGTGCGACACACGGATTTTGCGGTGTTGGGCGTGGCCGAAGTCGATGAGAAGGGCAAGGACGTGTACAGCTATACTACTAAAAGCTGGGAGTCCCATGCTCCGCTCTCCTTGCCTGATTGGAGGCGTTTTGAGTGGCCCTCCGAAAAGATTGACTTCTCGGTGGACGTGGGCGAGACTCAGCTTGGCGTCAACTTGGATGACGCGTTATTTTCTCTAGATCCTCCAGCAGGGAGCCGTGTGATCGTGCTTGATTAGGTGTGATACGCGGTTTGGATAAACTATAGCAGGACAGTATATTCTCATGATCGATGACCTTGAGCTCGCACGAACTCTCCTGGAAGGTGGTATAGCTGACAGAGATCAGCTGCGTCAGGCTCGTCAACTTCAACTCTTGGAGGAGACGAGTTTATATATGGCTTTGATTGAGCATGATATTCTCAATGAGCACGTATTGGTAGAATTGGTGGCAAACAAGCTGAACCTACCATTTGTCTCGTTGCAAGAGCGTGAAGTTCCAGAAAAAATCAAGCGTCTGGTCCCCGTGGAATTGGCGAGGACGTATGGTGTTGTTCCTCTTGACTTGAGGAGTGATGCTAATGGAGACCTTCTGTTACTGGCGATGAAAGATCCGCTGGATATCATGGCGATGGATGACATCTCCACGCAGGTGAATGTGGGTATTCAGCCTGTGTTGTGTGGACCACGTGATCTTGGCCATGCAGTGGAGCGTCTCTATGTGGAGAAGAAGCCCGAGCGCGTGTCTTTTGATTTGCCTCGAAACAACTCCGTTGATTTTGGTGCGTTCAGTCAGCACTCTCCCGAACCCGAGTTTGAGTCGCCTGGTTTTGATGAGCCTGCATTCGAGGAACCTGCACAGGAAGAGGTGGGCACAGAAGATAGCTGGGCTGTCTTCTTTGATGATGCGCTCTCATCGCCAGATCCGTCCAGTGGCATGGAGATGAGGGATCGCGCCAGTACAATGGCGCTGGATTTAATGGATGTGGAAGAGGTGCTTGATGTGAATGAGGACGATCCTCATTCTGAATCACTTGGCTTTCTTGATTCTCCTGGCGAGCCATCCTCCATGCATGATGAAGATGGTCTTGCAGGTTGGGATGTGGACAGCGCGTTGAATCCAAAGCCCAACATCCCACCGCCACCGCCTCAACAAGCCAAGGAAAAAGAAAAGTCACAGGATAGTTTTGCTGCGCTCTATGCGGCGATTGATAGTGATGAAGCGGCCAGCATTCCTGATGGAACATTCATTGCGTCGCCCTCAATCTCCGTCACTGGAGAGCTGGACGCCGATGAAATTCAGCGCTCTCTTTATGAGGCCGATGAAGAGGACTTCCCGCCTCCAGCAGATGAAGGTGATGAAGGTCTTGTGATGCGTGGCATGTTGAATGCCTCCAGCGTGGCAGAGATGATCGAGCAAGAGGTTGAGATCTCAGATGAGGCGGGTTCAAGCACGCAAATGGGGAACCTTGGGCAAATGCTCTCGGTGGCTCATCATCAGGAGAGCGTCATTGATAGACCTGGTGGAAACCAACTCACCATCAATGACCAGCGATCCTTTACCACGCTTGGTTCTCCTCGCCGCCTTAACCCTGATGGTTCTGTGCGACCACAGCTTGTGATCGAAGAGAGTGAAGGTGAGGATCTGTTTGCCAGCGCGATCGCACATGTGGATGCAGCCGAGTCAGGTCAGTTCCCGATTAGCAGGGATGAGCCAGAAGAGAGCGCTCCAGTTGAGGAGCCTGTTGTGCAGGAAGAAGAGAAGGAAGTTCCTGCACCTTCTGCGGCGCTTGGCAGGTTGAAGCTCAAGAAGATCGCTGTCAAACCACAGTCTTCGTTGCTTGATGCGCCTATTGTAGAAAAATCATCAGGTCGAAAGTCAGAGCCGCGCGCCGAGTCTGTGCCGATCAAGCCTCGTCCTGAGCCAGAAGAGGTCGAACCCTCCGAGGCTGAAAGTCATAACATCGAAGATATCCTTGCATCGGATGATATCCTTGCTGGGTTTGCGTCAGCGCTTGATGATCCGCCTACTAAGAAAGAAGTGTTGGTGGATACAAGTGAAGGCGACGCAGACGCGTCCAGGCTGATTGATGCTACCCGCGAGTTTGATGTCGAGTCGGTCTTCGGGTTTGGTGATGAGGGCAGTCTTGAGGAGGCGACCAATGCCGCGCTTGGAGAAGCTCATGCGCGTATTGAGCGTCTGAACAAGATGATTCGCAATGCCAATAACAATGCCGCCGCACATGTGTCTGAAGAGCCTTACGAGCGTCAGACTCGTCCGACTCGGGACAACAAGGCGTTGACGCATGAGTCTGTTCAGAAGATGCGTCAGTCCACCATGGATCTCTCCACGGATCTGTTGCTGCAAACAGGTGATGGACTCCCCGACGCTGTGGATGACTCAAGGTTGCTTCGAGCTGCGCTGCTTATTCTGATCAGCAAAGACCTGATCAAAATGGATGAGTTGATCGCTCTGGCCAAGAATTTACCTGAATCAGTTTAGGTTTACACGAAAGAGACGATAAAAAGGGGCGGCTGAGTTTAAACTCAGCCGCCCCTTTTTATCGTCTCTTTCGTGTTGTTGATGGCTAATCGTCCAATTCAAGTCGATCCACAGCTTGAATCTCGAGCGTTTTTGCGACGCCCTCTGCGACGAGGAGCTCGTTCATGTTCTCCATGTGTTTTGCAAGCTGGCGCAAGACATTCCACAGCAGCTTGTTGCCAAGCTTGGGATCTTCCGAGATGAGATCGCGGAACTGTTGGATGGGGATCGCAAGCAGGAGCGTTTCATCATGAGCGGAGTGCACCATGACCGAACTTTGTGAGTTCTCAAACAGGGAGAGCTCGCCAAAGTGCTCGCCTGTGGAGAGCGTTGAGATATGTTTCTTGTCACGACTGATGGTGACCTGACCCTCGACGATGAGATAGAGGGCGGAGCTTCTCTCACTTTGCTCGACGATCACATCACCACGTTCGTAACTTTGCTCGTAGACGATGCGCAACATACGAAGGAGTTCCACATGTGTGAGTTCCTTGAAGAGTTGCATCTGAGAGAGGAAGTTGATCTTGCGCATGGTGTCGATACGCGCCGTGGTGCGCATCGGATTGTCTGTGAAGTCTTCGCCTTCGGTGACTTCCACGTAAACGGCGGTGATGTTGTCACGTCCGCCACGTTGTTTGGCTTCATCGATCAGTGCGTTGACGACGGCCTTGCCATCGTAGCGCTGGATGTAATCAAGGATCTCCGAACCCGAGAGGTAGTCTGTCAGACCATCACTACAGAGGATGAATTCATCCTTGGGTTGGAGTTCAAAGAAGACGACATCGACATCGACCTTGGGACGACCTCCGATGGAGCGTGTGAGCACGTGTGAGAATCGTTCGTTGATCGATTCGGGGAGTTGATCTCCGCCTTGTTTGCGTAGCTCCTCAGCATAGGTGTGATCTTCGGTGATTCGGAAGATCTTGCTGTCGCGCTTGAGATAAATGCGGCTATCGCCGACATGTGCGACAAAGCCTGCCTCCTGGCTCAGGACCAGAGACACGACGGTTGTGGCCATCCCACCATTGTATTCAGGCTGTTTCCCTGTCTCGTACACCTTGGTGTTGGCCGATTGTACGATCTCGGTCAGGCGTTGTAAGACTTTCTCGCGGTGCACTTCGTCTTCAAGGGCGTTGCCCTGCTGTGCGAGCGCAGCGATCTCTGCGGCGTGATCGTCAAAGTGATCCACCACGAGCTTGCTTGCGACCTCTCCTGCGTCGCGGCCGCTCACTCCATCAGCGACGACAAAAACTTTGTAGGGGACGCTGACATAGTAGCTGTCTTCGTTCTGCTTCTTTACATTGCCTACGTCAGAAGAACCCCAGGCGCTGCTTTTCATTGTGCACTCCATCACAAGCGTGCGAGGAAAACCCCTCGCGTCGATCCATTGAACGTCATTTATCTACACCAGTCACTCTACATGTCTTGACTCGACTTGGATACTCATTTTTGAGTTGAGTGCCTGTACTTGACTCACTTGCCGTTGCGCCCTAGATTCAACACGCGCTATACGCGCAACCTTGGGCTGGCATTGTGTGAAGTGTGGACACGCACAAGACATTAACAACCTTATCCTCAACGCCATCCTGAGCCAAAACTTTAACACTCCGCTCATGGGCGATACATGTGTTGTGCTCTGCCTCTCTCAGATGCATCCCGCGTGACGCTCCTATCCTATCTTACATAGAGGTTTATTCTCATGATTCAACTCACAGAAAATGCTGCGCAAAAAGCGCGCACCATGATGCAAGAAAATGATATCAACCCCGATGACACCACATACGGTCTCAGGGTAGGGGTCAAGGCAGGTGGTTGCTCTGGCCTAAACTACGTCCTTGAACTTGTGGATACACCCTCTGAAAACGATCGCGTCTTTACACAACACACCGTGCGCATTTACTGCGACCCCAAAAGTTATTTGTATCTCAATGGCACAGAGATCGACTTTGAGCAGACCATGATGGGCGGCGGTTTCAAGTTTACAAACCCCAACGCAAAACGTTCCTGTGGCTGTGGGACTAGCTTTGCTGTCTAAACGTCCTCGCCTTGATCTTGCTGCGACGCTGCTGATGGTGGGCATTCTGTGCTCACCACAGCTTGCGTTTGCTGCCAATGTGTGCGAACACCCATTTTCTGGTGGCGGAGAGTGTGTTCAGGCGTTCTCTGTGGTGAGCGCTGTGTATGCGATCCTCGCGACGACCTACGCCTTTGGCGCGTTGCTAATTGGTTATCCAAGGCTTGCGCCTGGACGCTTCAAGCTCGCTGTGGTGCTCGCACCACTTGGATCATGGCTTGGTGCCATGATTGGCTTTTCTCTCGGTGGCATGTTTGGATTTCTGAGCTATCCCCATGATAGCTCCCCCTTCTTTTTCCTCGACTGGTTTACAGTCCTTGTCACATTCTTCTTTGCCACGGTCATTGTGGTCTTTTTGTATATGAAAAAACCTTGATTTTTTCAGGTGCTAGAAAAAAGAAGGGAGGAGAAGGGGCGAATTTTGCGCAGCAAAATTCGCCCCTTCTCCTCCCTTCTTTTTTCTATGCTACACGCGTGTGAGCGGATGATCCTGTGCAGTGAAGTGTGCAAAGTCCGTGTCTGGGTCAAGCGCCAGAACATCTTTTATGCGAGCGTGTTGAATCGCGTCACGCCACACCTCTCCCCATTCCAAAAGCTGTGAGATTGCAAACTCTTCGTCAAGTAAGTCGACCAGTGCAACATCCTCAATAATGTGTCGCGCCTCGGGCGTCTCGCGGGCTCTTACACTTAAGGGAACGCTCAATTGTAGCGATGCGTTGATGTGATAGGTGCCGATGCTCTGTGGGTCGGCAAAATCAAGAGTGCAGTGGTTCCCTGTGAGAGGGAAGATGCCATCGAGCAACTCGATTAAGTACATACAAAATTCACGATCCATGATGACCTTACTGATGAAAAAGATGAGTCGACGAGGGAACTTTCTTGTGCTCATCGTGTCTGTTCAGAGTGCAGACCTTGCCAAAGAGGGGCTGTAAACTTTTATGAAAGGTGAACAAGACATGATGCAACCTCCCCGCGCAGATGCTATCTTCAGACACAAGCGTCCACAAACTCTTTCTGAGATGTTATTGAATATGCGATCAGCTGAAGATATTGAGAGGGCCCAACGGGCCGCATGCATAGCTGGCCTTGTGGCCGCAGCAAGTCAGGTCTTGCTCGCCATCTGGCGAGTGGTCCTCTCGGGTGCGTCCATCTGGACGGCGGTGAATGTGGCAGGGGCTGTGATCTTGCTAGGCTTTGTTTATGGTGTCTTGCGCACCAGCAGAGCAAGCAGCGTTGGGCTTGTTGTTTTTTACATGCTCACACAACTCTACCAGTGGCGAGGCATGGAGAATCAGGGAATAGGTCTCATGGGTGGGATGGTTGCTCTGGTGCTGCTCTTTTTTATGGTGCGTGGAGTGCAGGCAACGTTCGCCTTCCACAGCATGGAGCGCCACTTTGACTCCTGGCAGAGGACTATGGATAGCACCCTTGATCCTCGCCTTTTTGATGAAGAATAGTCCATATAATCATAGGGTTATGTGTGTGTTTGTGGAGGGTTGCCCTCCAGCAGGTGTATTGTGTTGAGCCTATTGACCATGATCGTACAGTCTTGTGAGAGGGAGTCGATCTGTGTGGCGTATGGCCAGCACCAACATGTATGGTCCTTGTCGTTTTGACCTGAGATTTCAATCCATCAAAATACAGTTTGAAGAGGGGGCATGCGTGATAGCATGCTACACTGCTGCGCACTTGATTTTGTGCTCGGCTGTGTATACAGCACAGTACTGTGTAAAGCATGGCATGTGGCCCCTTATGACAAGACAGAGGACAACGACTTAGATTATGAGTGAGACAAATACAAAGAAGAGAAGCTTATCTGGAATCAAACCCACAGGGACGGGAAATCCTCACCTTGGAAACTACATGGGGATGATTCAGCCCGCCATCGATCTTCAAGACGACTATGAGGCGTTTTATTTCGTGGCCGATTATCACTCCCTGACCAGCATGCGCGACGCTGAAACGATGAAGCGCTCCACCAAGGTGATCACCGCATACTTCCTGGCGTTTGGTCTGGATATTGAGAAGAGCGCGTTTTTCAGGCAGTCCGATATTCCCGAGGTGACCGAGCTGACATGGATGCTTAGCTGTGTGACTCCCATGGGTCGTCTTGAGCGCGCGCACTCCTACAAGGATGCGGTCGCCAAAGGTGTCGCAGGTGAATTGAACCATGGTGTGTTCAGTTATCCTGTGCTGATGGCCAGTGATATCTTGATTTATGACTCCGACATTGTGCCCGTGGGCGCTGACCAGATTCAACACCTTGAGATGGCGCGCGATATGGCCACAAAGTTCAACATTGCCTTTGGTGGTGACTACCTCAAGCTTCCTGAAGCACGTGTGCAGGAAGATGTGGCGGTTGTGCCTGGTCTTGATGGCAGGAAGATGTCCAAGTCTTATGGCAACACCATTGAGCCATTGTTGCCCTCCAAGAAGCTTCGCAAGCAGGTGATGAAGATCGAGACATCGTCAACGCCGATGACCGAGGTGATGGATCACACTGACTGCACAGCATTTGCGCTCTACAAACTCTTTGCCTCAGAAGAAGAGCAGGCGGAGATGATCGAAAACTATGCTCGCCCTGACTTTGGCTACGGCCACGCCAAGCAAGCGTTGTTTGAAAAGATGGATGAGCGCTTTGCTCCCTATCGCGATCGCTACAACGAGCTGCTTGAAAAGCCCGAGTACCTTGAGGAGGTGCTTCAGGCTGGCGCTGAGCGTGTGCGTCCCTCCGTGGAGGATGTCATGGAGCGTGTACGTGAAGCTGTAGGCATGCCTCGTCGACCTTCCTTTCGCACAAAATAGAACCACACATGTAAAAAAGTGACATGATGTGCACAAAAGCTACGGCCCACGACGACAAACGATCTGGTGGGCCGTAGCTTTTCAGTTTGTAGTTGCGAGGAAGGCGTCTTACACTGTGGGTGTGACGCAGTTTTATATTTTTTGGTAAGGAGTTTGTTTTGAAAGGTTCAATGCATAATCGAGGAGTCAACAAGACCACAGGCGTTTTTAATTTTGGTGTGGTCTCTTTTACTGTGTTGGCGTTGATGTTGGGTTGTATTGAAGGTGGCACAGGAGGATTCTACAATGTGGACGGTGAGGTGATGGGAGAGTCGTTCCAGATGTATGGCGGTGTGGCTGAGGCGACAGGCAGCGGATACTGGATTACGATCACAGACTCGTCGTCCTACGATTGTGTTTCTACGCCAAGTTCAAACTACTTGCAGGTTACCTGGGAGACTGCGGGCGTGGGGAGCACTGCCGCCGCAGGTAACGTTACATTCTCACGCGTGGAAGGGAATATCAGCCCCTCTGATCCTGCCGTGTCAGGTGAGGTTGTGATTGATAGTGTGGATGTGGCCAATGGTTTTATTGCGGGCTCCATCACGGCTCAAGGCAGCAGCAGTGATGTGTCAGGCTCGTTTGAGATCGAGATCTGTCCCTGAATTCAACATGTCTTCTCGACCTTGACTTGCTTCACGCCTATAGGTCATGACAGAATGCGCAAAGAATCTTGGCTTACACGAGATTCTTTGCGCTTTTTTTTAGAATTAAGATACTGAATATAAAGGTGAATTAAGTGTCAGAGTGGCCAGAGAAGTGGTTCGATTTGCCCCTTGCCGTGATCGATGTGGAGACGACAGGCTTCGACGCCGAGACGGATCGTATTATCGAGATGGGGATCATTCGCTTTGAGAAAGGAGAGGTGAAGGAGACCTATGGGCAGCTGATTAATCCTGGCTGTGAAGTCCCCGAGGAGGTGACCAAGATCACGGGTATTAAGCCCGAGGATCTTGAAGATAAGCCTGCCTTTGCCGAGGTCGCACACGAGGTACATAAGCGCCTCCAGGGCGTGGGTATTGTCGCCTACAACCTGAGCTTCGACCGTGGTTTCGTGCGCGCTGAGCTTGAGCGTTGTGGGCTGGATTGGCCCGAGAGCGCGCCCACGCTCGACCCTCTGATCTTTGCGCGCCAGTTCTTCAAGAACAGTCCGCGAAAGAACCTTGGTGCGATCTGTAAAAAGCTTGGCATTGAGCTTGAGGAAGCTCACCGCGCGACACACGATGCGACCGTGACTGGTCATGTGTTGTATGCGTTTGCAGACAAGTTGCCTGAACGTCTTCAGGACTTGATCGTGCTGCAAGCTCAGTGGGAGCAAGCACAGGCCAGCGAAATGTCACACTGGAGGGGGAATTTCTCTCTTGGCTCTACCTCTTCGGAGCAGGTGATCGGGCTTGGTCCTGCGTACGTGTATGGCGATGAAGCTGATCCTCTCAGAGCGCTTTATATGAGCGTGCCAGAAGCACCTGAACGTACCCCAAATTCATAGGAGCGTAGGCTCCGTAAATAGAGAGATCTTCGATCAATATACGAATTTTTGCTGCGGCGTGTCGATAGTGCACAGGGAAGACGCTCCTTCCATGACACAGGGGGCGTTATGTGCTAAAGCAAAATTGTCAGACAGTATTGAGTGGGATCGTGTTCCATTTGTTTTTTATTCATTCAAGGGCGTTGTGCTTGATGTGACTCTACACTTCATCAACGGGTCGAACTCAACACACAGAACAGCCTTACTTCAACCTAAAGGATAGACATAACCATGAATGCATTGCGCAAAGGGTTTGAGACCCTACAACGCTTCTCTGCCTTCCTGCTGATCGGCACTGTGATCGCTTTGATCTGGGCGAACGTTGGCCATGAAGGTTACGAAGCTTTTATTGAGCACCGAATCATTAGCCCCGAAACTCTTGCCGCATGGGAGAGCGCTGGGGGCTTGTGGGGCACCCTCGCTGCGATTTATGAGAAGATTGCCTACATCCTGGTCCACGACCCCGCGACCATTGAAGGGTTAAAGACATACTCCGAGACTCACGCTGTTGAGGCTCCTCACACCTTTAACTTCCACTTCATCGTCAACGACCTCTTCATGGTCCTCTTCTTTGGTATCGCAACCAAAGAGGTCTCCGAGAGCTTCTTGCCTGGTGGCGCGCTCTCAAGCTTGAGCAAAGCAAGCATGCCTGCTGTCGCAACTGTTGGTGGTGTGCTCGGTCCTGTGGCCATGTTCTTCCTCCTGAACGCTGTGTTTTCTCCTGAGCCAAGCCTCTCTCATGTGTGGGCCGTGCCTACCGCGACTGACATCGCTTACTGCTGGCTCTTTGCTCAGATTATCTTCGGTCGCTCACACCCTGCGGTGACATTCCTCCTCGTCCTTGCTGTGCTTGATGACCTCATCGGTATGATGATCATCGCCATCTTCTACACCTCTGAAGTGCACTTCCAGTGGCTTGGCCTCGTGGTCCTCGCTGTGGTCCTGTGTGAAGTGATGCGTCGTATGGGCGTCAAGAGCTTCTGGCCATACCTCCTGATTGGTGGTCCTCTTTGCTGGTTCGGTCTCCATAACACTGGTGTCCACGCAGCGCTTGCGCTTGTGCCTGTCGTGCCCTTCATGCCTCACGGCGGTCGTGATGCTGGTCTGTTCCAGAAAGCTGAAGAAGCACATGGTGACGATCACGCCCATGACGGCGATCATGGCCACCATAACGACACCATGAACGCGTTTGAACACTTCTTCAAACCTATCGTGGATGTGGGCCTCCTCACCTTCGGTCTTGCAAACGCAGGCGTGATCCTTAACGCAAGCTCCTTTGGTGGCGAAGCAACCTGGGTCATCTTCTGCTCACTCCTCTTTGGTAAGACACTTGGTATCCTTTTCTTCGCGTTTGTCGGCACCAAACTTGGCCTCTCATTGCCCAAGCCCATGACCTTGAAACAGGTTATTGTGCTCGGTTGTGTGGCTGGTATCGGCTTCACCGTGGCGCTGTTCGTGACCACTGTGGCGCTTCAGAGTGGTGATGCTGACCTGCTCGCTGCTTATGCTGAAGCCAAGACTGGCGACATGCTTAAACTCGGCGCGTTGCTCTCCTTTGCTGCTGGCCCCATCGCTTTTGGTATCTCCAAAATCATCGGTCTCAAGCGTATCGAAACCCCCGAAGATCTTGAGCGTGAGATTGCGGCCATGAGCTAATTCAATCTCTTCCTCTGTCTAACTCAGAAAGGAGCGCCTTCAAGCGCTCCTTTCTTTTGCTTTTATGTCCTCCACTATGTCTGACAATCAAACCTCCATTCACGTTCAGGGCATCGTCCAACATGCCCAGATGCAGAAACGCGCAGCTCCCATATATGCCTTCTTTTGGCTCCTTGGCGAGGCTCTGAGCATCCTCCCCACACACGAAGACAACGAGGAGGCTGAGGCTAGCGCCAAGACCGTGAAAACCGTCGTGCTTGTCATCGGTCTTCTGATCGTTCTTGCTGGTTATCGACACACCTTTGTGATCCTCCCTGGTGTGCTCGTGATGCTGCTCGCTCTCGTGGTTCCCATCTCAAAGTCCCAGAAAAAACACCTCCTCAAACAGTTCCAGCGTAAACGCTTTACCTCGGTGATTGAGGAGCAACCCGCCGAACTTATCCATGATGGTCGCCGACTCATCCTTGAGGTCAACAGCGAGCGCATCTGTCGTGTCCTTACAAATCGCAACTTCGAGATGGAGGTCTTTGCTCCTACAAAGACCTCCTCTACACCACAGCCTTCATGTTGGGTGTGTGTGCGCCCTGGAAGCTCGCGAAAGAAGCGCGATCGCATCTGTATTGGCTTGCTCAATGAGAAAAAACTCTCTTCTCTAAGCAACTTCGAGCCCTCAAAGTCCGAGAATATGATCGTCGTTGATGCAAATACTGGGGAAGCACAGCAACTTCTTGCTCGTTTGCAAGAAGTGCAGGACGCGTTATAGAGCGATTGCGTGCTCACGCGACCCCTCCATCTCATCATACATTCTCATGACCTCATGCCAGAAAGGTTTGTTCATGCCTGATACTGTAAACACTTCAAAAAACAAGAAGCTCTCCGTGAAAAAAGGTGTCTCTGCCTCCGAACAGCGCGCCGCTCAATCAGGCAAACCTGGTAAAACCGTCGAGTCCATCCTTGGCGAAAACGGTATCGTGGCTCAGGGACTTGGTCGCTACGAGTTCCGTCCTCAACAAATCGATATGGCCAATGCTGTCCTCGACTCCCTGTGCAACAAGGAGATCCTTATCGTCGAGGCGGCGACGGGGACTGGTAAAACGCTCGCCTACCTCGTCCCTGCGCTCCTCTCGGGACGTCGCGTGGTCGTCAGCACAGGAACAAAAGCACTCCAGGAGCAGCTCTTTCAAAAAGACATCCCGTTCCTGGCAAAACACTGGCACCGTGAGGTGAAAGCTGTCCTCCTCAAAGGACGTCGCAATTACCTGTGTAAGGTTCGCTTCGATGAGATGATGCTTAGCCCCAAGTTTCGTGCAGCCTCTGATGTCCAACACTGGGCCACCATCAAAAAATGGGCGAAGACCACCGAAACAGGAGACCGCGCCGATGTAGAAGGGCTCCCTGATGACTTTCCTACCTGGCAAGATCTCTCTGTGGGAAGTGAGGCGTGCAAGGGCTCAAAGTGCCCACATTATGACTCATGCTACGTCACAAAAGCCCGCAAAGAAGCCAACGAAGCCGAACTCATCGTCGTCAATCACCACCTCTTCTTTGCTGACCTCGCCCTCAAACAAGGTGGCTTTGGTGAGGTCATCCCTGAACACGATGCGATCATCTTTGATGAGGCCCATCACCTCGAAAACGTCGCCTCCAGTTACTTCGGAATGGAGTGCTCAAACTGGCGAGTGAATGAACTTATCCTCGACCTCAAACGCGCGATGGAGAGCGAGGGCACAAGTGATGATGACCTCGAAAAATCAATGAAATCCGTCACTCAGAAGGCGACAAGCTTCTTCTCCATGCTCGCCTTTGGTCACTATGAGGGGAGATACCCTCTGAGTATGATCCTTGACGGCTCCCAAAAAGAACGCATTCAGGAGTCTTACCGCCTGTTTGGTGTCGCTCTGACCGAACTTGAACGCGAACTCAAACGCTTCTCGGGTGCCTCCGAACTCTCTGAGCGGCTCGCTGAACGCGCCGCTGACCTCAAGTTTGAAACCGATGAACTCATGAAGTGTGATGATGAAAAATACACCTACTTCATGGAGATTCGCGATCGCGGCGTGTTCCTCAACGCCGCTCCCATTGACCTCGCAGAACTGTTCCAACAGAAGCTACTGAGAAACCACGACACCATCGTGTTTACCTCGGCGACGCTCTCCACTAACGATAACTTTACCTTCTTCAAACAACGCATGGGCTTGAAGGCGCTCCCTCCTCTGATCGATAAGGATGCAGAGGAGAAGAAAAAGGAGGTTGCATCTTCTGGTAGTGGGAAAGGTTCAGCAAAAACAACAGTTTCCGTAAAGGTCGAAGAGAGCAAGTCGGAGGAGAAGCCCGACAAGAAGAAGTCCAAAAAGAAGAAGCGTGAGGTCAATGAGCTGATGCTTCCGCCCGTGTTTCACTACAAGGATCAGTGCCTTGTGTATGTACCAAAGCGCCTGCCTCCACCCAATAGCCCAAAGTTCATTGAGGGCGTCGTGCAGATCGTGGAGTACCTCGTGAATATCTCACAGGGGCGCGCATTTGTGCTGTTTACGAGCTGGTCCAATATGAACGCTGCTTACGAGGAACTTGAAGACAAGCTCCCCTTCAAGGTGTTGAAGCAGGGTACAAAACCAAAGTCAGAGCTGATCCGAGAGTTCAAAGACGATGAACACTCCGTGCTCTTTGCCACCAGCTCATTCTGGGAAGGCGTGGACGTGGAGGGCGATGCGCTCAGACTTGTGATTATCGATAAGCTCCCCTTTGCATCTCCTGCCGATCCCTTGAACAAGGCTCGCATGGATCTGCTGGAGGCGCGCGGAAAAAGCTCGTTCCACGATTTCTCTGTGCCTGGCGCTGCGCTCATGCTCAAGCAGGGTTTTGGTCGATTGATTCGCTCCCGCTCAGATATGGGTGTGGTGGCAATCCTCGACTCCAGAATCGCCACCAAACGGTACGGCTCTCACTTTATCAAGAGCCTCCCACCTGCGCCCGTGGTCTGGAACGCTGTGGAGGTCAAGAACTGGTGGCATGAGAAGTTTGGAGAGCCCGAGGATTAGGAATTGTCTTCAAGCAAATGCACCAGGATCTTTCGTGGACCTGCATGATAACGGTGTTCCCACAGATAGATTCCTTGCCATGTGCCAAGTGCAAGACGCCCATCCATGATCGGAATTGAAAGCGAGCTGCACGTCAGGATCGCCTTGATATGTGCAGGCATGTCGTCAGGACCTTCTGCTGTATGTGTGTAGAGCGGATCATGTTCTGGCACAAGCCTGTCCAGCCAGTTCTCAAGATCATGGCGAGCGCTCGGATCAGCGTTCTCCTGAATCGTCAGGCTAGCGGATGTGTGCTGAATAAACAGGGTGCACAAACCCTCCTGTATACCTGCCGATTTGACGAGGTCTTGCACCTTGTGTGTGAACTCTGTAAGTCCTTTATCCGATTGAACTTGAATCTTTTTTAGCATTTTGTTGTGTTCCTTTTTTTGAGGCGTCGACGAAAAAGAGGGCGGCGAAGGGCGAAAATTTACGGAGTAAATTTTCGCCCTTCGCCGCCCTCTTTTTCTTACGCCATTAATATGGCGTGCCATCCTTGTGTGTAAATACCCACTCGCCGTCCACAAGCTCCGCCTTGATGTCATCATCAGGGTAGGTGACCTCATCACCCACAGCACGATCGCCGATCTCAAGGTAGACGACATCTTCTGTGGTGCGGTTAATCAGGTGATGCGCATCACCTGTACCTGCTTTGAACCCTGCACACATGCCAGGGCCAAGCTCCGTGCCGCCCTTGTCTGTGAAGAGGATCGGGTGTCCTTCAAGTACATAAATGAACTCGTCTTGAGCGCTGTGTGCGTGACGCAACGCAGACATGCCACCAGGCTTGAGTGTGGTCAGGTTGATGCCAATGTTCTCCAGTCCAAACAGATCACCCAGTTTACGCTTCTCGCGTTTTTCAACCTTGTGTGCAAAGCGCTCGGGATAATTGGTCTTCTTCTCGCGTGGTCGAACCTGACTTGCCAGCGCAGATACTGGAGCATGTGTATCATCGGACATGTGAACCTCTCTTTGGTGCGTGTGTACAGTGTTGAATTTATTTGGTTTTATTTCGAGCGGTTGTGTGTTTGCGTCAGGTTGGCTAACTGATTGAATCGGGTTTGGTCCGCAAGCTCATCGGATGTCATGCGCCAGGACCAGTTACCTTCCGTTGTGGCAGGTGTGTTCATGCGATGCTCCGAGCCAAGCTTCCATAAATCCTGTGCAGGAAGCATGACAAGTGCGGCGTTGGATTCAAACAGCGTCTCAAAGAGACGTTCCACAACAAGCTCATCTGGACATGAAAGGTAAGTACGTACCCGATGCTTTTCAAGCTCTCCAAGCTCATCAAACCAACCCTGTGTGGTGTTATTGTCATGTGTTCCTGTGTAGGCCACACAACAGGCAGGGTAGGTGTGAGGTCTAAAGGGGTGATCCTCCTGTTCGTCGCCAAAAGCAAACTGCATGATCTTCATGCCAGGAAGCTCATAAGCATCACGAAGCTCAATCACCGCGTCATCAATATCGCCCAGATCCTCGGCGATAAATGGTACATGACCCAGTTCGCGCTGAATCGTATCAAAGAAATCATGGGCAGGCCCATCGACCCATTTACCATGAATTGCGGTGGGTTCGTCGGTGGGTGTCTCCCAGTAGGCTTGAAATCCTCGGAAGTGATCAATGCGCACAAGATCCATGGTCAGCATGGCATGTTGAATACGCCTGAGCCACCACGCATAACCCTCTTCCTTGTTCGCCTTCCAGTCATACACAGGGTTGCCCCATTTTTGCCCCGTTTCGCTGAAGTAATCAGGAGGCACTCCCGCGACCACCTCGGAGTTTCCTTGCGCATCAAGTTTAAACAGGTGACGGTTGACCCATACATCGGCGCTATCCATGGCCACAAAGATGGGAATATCACCAATCAGTGCGATGTCATGTTTGTGAGCAAAATCAAGGAGTTCTTGCCACTGGGAGAAGAAAATGAACTGCAACACTTCTTCCTTGAGGATAAGCTCTGCAAGCTCACGTTTTGCGTCTGCAATGGCCGCCTCATCGCGAGCTACAAGCGCTGTTGGCCACTGCCTCCAACCTTTCCCTTCATGGTGCTGTTTCAGCGAGGCGTAGAGCGCATAATCATCAAGCCAGTGTGCATGTTTTTGTGTAAACGCCTTGAATGCGTCTGTGGTGTGTTTGTCCTGATCAATAAAGCGTTGTGCGGCCACGTCCAGAAGTTGCTGCTTGGCAGGCAACACCTCCGAGAAGTTTAAGCGTCGAGGATCATGGTTTTGTGTGGCATTTACAAGGGCTTGAACCTCTGTGGTGGTCACCAGCTCTTGTTCAAGTAAGGCGTCTGTACTGATCAGCGCAGTGTTCCCCGCAAAGGCGGATTCTGCCGAGTAAGGAGAGCCCGCATAACCTGGTGTGTTAATGGGGAGCATCTGCCACCAGCGTTGTTTGGCGCTCGATAATTTCTTCACAAAATCAAAGGCTTCAGCTCCGATTTCACCCGTGCCGTACTTGCCTGGTAGAGAGGTTGGGTGGAGCAGTATCCCGCTTGAACGTGAGGTTGTTGAGAAGGTGTGGTCTGTTGTCATGCTTGTAACGTCTTGATTTGTTATGTGTTTTAGTTGCTTCTGATGCAGATGGCTTACAGGGCAAATAGATCAGATTACCCCAACATTTTGAGCGCATTCATGTTATAGGTCCACCATGAATGGGAGCAAGGATTCTCATTCTGTTTTGGAACAAGCTCAAGGAAGAAAGGATATCATCATGGCGCAAACCTATGTCGCGATCACATCTCCAGGTCTTGAAGACCTGTTACTCGAAGAACTTCGTAAGATGAAGATCAAGCGCCCCAAAAAAATAGAAGGAGGCGTGGAGTTTGAGGCGACCTCCAGAGGATTTTATGAAGTCCTCCTCTGGTCAAGAATCGCACACCGCGTCATGTTGCGCGTCACCGAATTTCGCGCACGCGATCAACGCGAGTGCTACAAGAAGACACGTCGATTTGAGTGGGAGCGTCTGTTTGGAGAGGGGGCCAATGTCGCCATCCGAGGCGTTGTACACTCAAGCTATATTTATGGCAGCGGCGCGCTCTCGAAGTCTGTCATGGATGGTATTCGCGATCGTTATGCCTTTGATAAGTCTAATATAAAAGGTCCATTTCTTGAGCAAACTGAACGCGGTAGATCCAGTGAAGATCAGCTCATGCTCCTTGCCCGTTGTGAAGAGGATCGCTGTGAGCTAAGCCTTGAAGGATCATCAGGTTCAATGCACCGTCGAGGATGGCGAAAGTGTACAGGAAGTGCGCCTTTACGTGAGAGCATCGCGGCGGCGATGTTGCAAGCCATCGACTGGGATCCTGCCACAGAGCCCTTGCTTGACCCGATGTGTGGCTCAGGCACAATTTTGATCGAAGCGATGCGCAAAAGCCTCTCGATGTTACCTCGACTCGACGATCATGATTATGGCGTGTGTGCCTGGGATAACTTCAAGCCCGAGCAGTTTGAAAAGCTCCAGAGCTTACATCCTCAAAAAACGATCGAGGGGTTGAAGGTGATCGGGCGAGATCAGGATGCTGAGGTTTTAAAGTGCGCAGGGGAGAACGCAAAGCGTGCTGGCGTCAAAGATTTTGTGCGCTTTGAGCACGTTGCGTTTGCTGATGGTCAACCTCCCGAGGATGGTCCCAGGGGTTGGATTGTGAGCAATCCTCCTTATGGCGAGCGCATCGAAGATGGTGAGATATTACGCGAGCTTGGCGAAGGGTTGCGAGAACGTTTCAAGGGCTGGAACGTCGCGCTGCTTTTGTCAGAGAAGCAACGCCCACCAAGGATTGGGAGCGTCTGGAAGGAACGTCTGGTCTTTCGTAATGGTGGCTTGAACGTGAAGTTGTGGGTAGGTCAGGTGCCTGAATAGTTTGACAAGAGCCCTGAAGTGAGTTCAAGTAAATGGTAGAGATCTCTGCAATAATATGAACACATGGACGTGTTTGTTTATCAAGGGGGGTGAGGTCAGCGTATTTTGATCATGGTACATCATGGATGATGAAGTGAGGCAATCAGTGAGAGAGCAAATCAAGAGGGGCAGGAGCAATTCACGAGTACGTTATACAAGCTGGGTGATCAGCGTCGCTTGCCTTGTATGCTTCAGTCCGCTTGCGTGCGCTCAGAAGAAGGGCTCAACGTCTGTGCCCATCGCGTCTGCAAAAACGACGGATGCAGGAGCCAAAACCAAAGCCGCTGATATGGGCGCTCCCCAGGAGAAAAAAAGCTTGCCGTCGGGCGAGTACTTGTGGACCCTGGAGTTGCCGTACCCGTCCGAG
>CATLTV010000052.1 GCA_950059285.1 uncultured Pseudomonadota bacterium
TCGCCCCTCCTGAGCACACATCTGTGAGCTAATTTGTATTTGTTTATTGAGGGTTATGCATGGAAGTTTTTGATGTGGTCACAACACTTGGTGGGATGCTCATGGCACTCATCTGGTTTTCATTTGTGATTATGAACGTGGTCGCAGGTCTGAATAATCACCATGTGGTGTGGTCGTTTGCGCATTATGGCGTCAGAGGGCTATCGTTTTTGTATGCTTTTGACAGGCGCTCAAGCATGTTGCTCCCGTTTTTTGATCAGGAAGGCGCAGAGATTAAAGATCATGCGATAGATTATGTGGAGTGGACAAAAAGTAGACCTTTTCCCACCAAAGTGGAGATGCACTTTCGCTATGAGAGCGCGGAAAACACCATGACCAATGGCAAGATGCCACGGCATGAGTTTGTGTATATGCGCGCTCAGGTAAAGCTCCCTGCGCCCCTTCCCGACGGGCTTTCAATTGGTGTGGTGCCCAGAACACAAGAGGCAGAACTTCGCGCAAGGTTGGATGATTGTGTCAGACGACAGAGCTTTGATCCTGTGCAGGAGACACATCAATCCACGCTCTGGTTACGTTGTCATGACAGAGGAAAGGAGCGTGAGGTCTCCGCAACCATTGACGATATTGTCTTATTTCTCATGCCTTTGGATATGCTCGCCTTGTCATACGCACAGGAGCAAGTCGCCAAAGGTCAGCTCAAAGGTCAGCTCAAAGGTGAGTCTCAGGGGCAGATGGTTTCTGTGCGCCAAACCCCAACAGCCATGACCATTTATGACTCACTTGCTCCAAAACTCAACACGAGCCATGGGCATATGCGATACCGCGAACATGTCAAGGAGCGATTATGCTGGCTTGAGTGCGAGGGCGATACGCTTGTCGTGGAGTTTCTTGGTGGGTGCTATGTGAAAGCAAGCGCATCAAATGCACGTGACATGGTTGATCGTTGGCTGCGATTCACAGATGAGAGGGCGGTTCAGTTCAGAGGTAATGTTACAGGCTCCTTGCTTGATTATGCGATCGCAAGAGCGCGCCATGAGGAGAGCCCAATCGCAGCACGAGAGTTTGCGATCAGGTTCGCCTTGAACGCATTTGATCTGAAGAACCGCTATGATTCAGCTCCACTCAAGGCGATTGAAGCGTGTGTCCGCACCATTGAGCATGAGATTGATCTGGATACGCTCCTTCCTCTGTTAAGCTTTGATTATCTTGGTGGATATACAGATGAGGAGCTTGAGCAGCTCACCTATCAAAGCACACATATATCTGTGGTGAACGCGTTGGTGGAGCGCAGCTCCGAGTTGGAGGTTTTGCATAACTGGCGCGTGAACTGGGAGGATCGTGAGGCGTTGTTGAAAAAACGCATGATGATGAAGCTTTCATTCGTCAAGCAAGGTGAGGAGATCGTTGCAGGAATGGATGATCGGGGCTTTGTTGAGGTGATGCGTTTATTTGTGCTCAATGGATGGAGCAAGCTCTGGGAGCAAGAGTGGGTGACAGCGCTGATTTCAGAGCGTGTGAATCGTGTGCAAGACAGCGTATTTCATGAGCGTGTGTATCAACCTGTTCAAAAATCTCAAACTTATGATGCCGATCAGCGTAAGAATCTGTCACAATACAGAACTATTTTGGATAGAGTGTATCAACGTTATCTGTTTGATGTGGAGGATCGTGTGGAGCAGCGAGAGCGATTGTATCGGGTGCCTGTACCCCTGCTCTCTACATTGATGGTGCGTGGTGATGAGCGAGATTACAATGCGCCAGGCTGGCAAGCCTTGTTTGAGCGCCTGAATGAGCTTGAGGTTATCAACCTGTTTTATACCTCGGGATTGATGGAGCGAGAGCAGCTGGAGTTGATGATGCAATTTGTGGAGCACGAGCCGCTCTACAATTTGGTCGAGCAAAATGCCAGCGTGCGTGCAGGGTTGATCGGTGTGTTTGAGCTAGCAAGTGTGGCGAGTCGTTCGGTCGATTCCGCAGCGCTCGATCGCATGGTGGAGCACCTGTTTTGTGGTGATGCCGAGTTCTTTGGTACGAGTAAATACACAGATTCATGGGAAAAGAACATCAAGCTCTACTTGCGTTATGTCGAGGAGCAGGGCGCTCGCCCAACAGCGTTGAGAGCGTTGAACGTGATCCATCAGCAGGTGCCATCAAAGCAGCAAAAGGTTGTGGAGCCAATGATCAAGAAATGGGCAGATGATCTTGCAGGGCGTCGTGGTGTGTCGGGTGCATTAACAGATGTGAGTGGTCAGGAGCCAAAGCGCGGTGGCTTGACTGTGGACTCCAGGGAGGGAGGTTATAGGCGTGAGGAATGATCCTGTCATTATATTAGGTTTCTGCGTCGCCTTTGTGGTTATGGTCGTGATTTCAACGATCTGGAATGGTCTGCCCATACGGCTTCCGCGTGGTGGCAAGGAGATCGATTCGGATCAAGGAGGTCATGGCGAGCTGCCTTCTTCTGGAGGTGTGCTATCGGAGACGCTTCACTTGCCACTACGTTTCCAGAGTGGCTCTGACGCAGAAGAGGAGATCGCGAGATTGTTGGCGTCAGCCTCCAGGAACTCGGCGATGAAAGGCATGGTCTCCTTGTATGGCAACGCGCAGGGCATGTGCTCGGAGTTATATCTTGTGTATGAGCTTGATGTGCCTCCATTATGGCAAGCACAAGGCATGGGTGAGGTGATCTTTTCAAGCGTGTCACTGAACTCGGAACAGCTAAGTTTTATTGATCTTTCAAAGTGTTACAATACGCTTGGTGAGGGCTTTGAGAAGTTGCATCTCTTTGGTGTCTCGGAGCAGTCACGCGATCCTCTCACTGTCTTTGCAGGTCTTGGATTGGCGCTGCTATTACGTTATCAGGATCGCGGTGAGGTGGATTCGATCTACCGTGAGAGCGTGAGTCATGTCTTTGATCCTCAGTGTCGTGGGGATTTACGCGTGTTTATGCGTTTTCAATCACAGCTCAAGATCGTGTATCGCCTCTCCTTGTTGGACTCTGTCAGCGCAGCAAGTGCAAGGACGTATGCCTTACAGGCGCACAATTATATTTCCTATCTTGTGGATCGTCTGTCTCATGGCGACCTGTTGATTCGTTGCCTTGAGCATCTGGAGGATCGTCAGGATATGCCTCCTGGTGTGAAGGATTTGAGCGCCAAGTTTGTGGTGGGGCATCCTGCGCGAGTTGGTCAAATCTCAGCACAAAAGCTGGTGGAGGTGATCAAGCAGTCACATCAGCACTTTACCTTTCAGGAGTTGTTTGATGCGTTTGGCCAGGAGCATATTAATCTGTTGAGTGATGAGATGGTCAATATGCATGGGCGCAGGGAGTTTTCTTCAGCGCTTGTGGATGAGTTATTACATCGCCGCACCAATGTGGATCTGCTACGAGATTTCGAGCTGTGTTGGGAGTTGAGGAAGAAGATCTTACAGCGAATCTTGATTCATGATGAGGGGCTCGCTCTGTGTGGGCCAAACATGATGAAGGAGATTGAGCTTGCACATTTACCTGACATGTTGGGGTTTTTATCTCGCTATGGATCGAGCGTATTATGGTCAGCGCCCTGGTTTAAGAAGGCTTTGCTCAGGCGTTTTCACGAGATGAATACACCTGAATCCTGGAACGATCTGTATGACACGGTCTGGGGTGATGAGGATACAATTCAGGGTGATTTTCAGAGTATTCAAGCCGCCCGTGAGTTGATCCTTGAGGTTGCTTACGAGCTTGAATTTACTCGCCCGTTTCGTTCTGCGTTCTGGAAGTCCCCAGGGATGTCCTTTCTCGTGATGTGTTGGAGCGCGCAGCGCGGTAACTTTGACCGAGAGAAGTGGCGCATCTGGACGAGGATGTTGGATGTCTCGATGTTGGAACGTGTGGCTCAACTCTCCTGGATGTGGAATGGAGAGCCCTTTCTTTTGCTTTATAGTGTGGTGATGAACCTTGATAGCTTGAAGCGCACGTTGTCACAGGGGCAGAAGATGATCTTGAATAACCTGTATCAGGTTGCCTGTAAGCGAGATTGCAACCGTTATGATGATGAGCTTTTCCATGGTCTTTTGCCTGCGCTGCTTGAGTTGAGTGATTTTCGCATTAACGGAGAGAACTCCACGATGACTTACGCTGGACTGGCCACGGTCTACACCAACTATGTGGAGCGCAAGGAGCTGGTCTCGGTGTCGGCGCTCAAGGCGTTAAATACACTTCAGTTGAACGCACCTGCGCGGCACAAGGGGATTTTGATGACCTCGGAGCAGTGGTTAGATCGCTTGAAGTTGAGCCACCACGCGGGCGGGTTGAGCGTAAGCACGCACGAAAGTGTGCGTGGTGGATTGAGCCTTGATGAGTCATGAATGCAGATGAAAAGGAGCGTATGCAGGCAAGGGGTGTGAGGTATCGTGTGGTTGAGGGTGATCTATTGCGTCAAGACGTGGATGTGATTGTGAATGCCTGGAACCGAAACATCATCCCGTGGTGGCTGTTGATCCCACAAGGGATCTCCGGGGCGATCAAGCGTGAGGGCGGTTATGAGCCTTTTCGAGAGGTCGCAAGACATGGTGCGATCCCTCTTGGGCATGCCGTCAGAACAGGTGCAGGGCGCTTGCCATTCAAGGCGATTATTCATGTGGCAGGGATCAACATGCTCTGGCAATCGAGTGAATATGCGGTCAGAAAAAGCGTGCAAAGTGCGATGGAGATTGTGCGCCAACATGGCGATAAATCAGTCGCATTCCCATTGATTGGAGCTGGCACAGGAGGGCACAAGGAGTCGCGCGTGTTGTCCTGGATGCAGGATGTCCTTGAGCATGAGGAACCCTGTGATGGTGATGTGATCCTTGTGCGCTACAAGAAAGCGTAGCATTTTCAGTAAAATCAGGAAAAGTATAAAGGCTTGACACACGTGAGGTTAGTCGCTAGATTGTCGCGCCCCTGTACCGTTGGTGAAAATCAACGCAATTTATGGGGCGCGTTATGACACGATCAGGTGCGCATTTGCGCAAGAGGTTCTGGTTGTAGGGCCATGTGTCATAGTTTAGTTGGACCCAGTATTATTCAGGTCAAGACAGTGATAGCAGTTCCCTTGAAAGAAATTCCCAGAGACTCATCTCTGGTCAAGGATATCCAGGCAACACGAGAAGAGTTGGAGACCTTGTTAGATGGTTTGGAAGACTTTTCGTTACCTGATGATCCTGACTTTTCTGCACGTGTGCGTTTACAGCGCGTAGGCGATGCAGTACGCGTTGCAGGAGATGTGGAGCTCAAGGTCAAGCTCAAGTGTGGGCGTTGTCTGGAGTTTCGAGAGCTCTATGTGGACTCTCAGATGGAGTACATGTTGGTGTCTCACTCTGAGTGGCTTGAGGAAGGGCAACAGGGCGCTTCGTCGAATGATGACGACGAGGATGGCCTTGCACTGACGGCTGAAGATCTGGATCTACACTATTTTGAAGGCGAAGATATTGAGCTGTTGAACTTGCTTCGAGAGGCTATCTTGTTGGAGCTGCCCCAGTACGGGGTGTGTCCTGACGATCTCCGCAAGGAGTGTGATAAGTCTTACGAGGCAAATCTTGGCAAGGAGGCGCTCAAGGCCAATGAAGAGGCTGCGATTGATCCTCGCTGGGCGAAATTAATGGAGCTCAAAAAAAAGTCGAATTGACCTGACTGCAAAGATGTGCAAGATCAGGCCCGTTCAAAGCGTGAGATTGAACATACGCGTTCACAACACACGGTGTTTCACCATACAAGGAGCAAATTAACATGGCTGTACCAAAGAAACGTAAATCAAAAGCTGCAAAGCGTGCCCGTTACGCTGCAAACACAAAACTTAGCGCTGCCAAGTTCCAGCGTTGCCCCAACTGTTTCGCACCTCGTCGCCCACACCGCGCTTGCGGTTCCTGCGGCTTCTACCGCGAAGAGCAAATTGTTGAGGTGTTCGAAGTCTAAGACTTTGAATTGCATCATCTTGAAGCGAGCTGTTGTGCATGAGCACAACAGCTCGCTTTTTTTTCAAAAATCTCACCTCTCCCCTCTCTTATTGATGCTCCTGCTTGAACTCTTTTCCAGTTCAAGTTATGCACTTGAGTGCGCAGCACCCGTGCTGCCCCACCTCCATGACTGCACAGACTCTCTCCCCTTAACGTAAGAGATCATCATGTCCATCCAAGACGATATTATGGGATTTGTTGCCGAGGTCCTCGAACAGGATCTTGGTTCGCTCAAGCTGTCAGACCACTTCGTTCAGGATCTCGCTGCGAGTAGCATCGATATTATGACCCTGGTGATGCGTATTGAGCAGCACTATGGTCTGGCCGAGACGCCTGATGAGCAGCTCATGCAGATCTCCACGGTCGGCGATCTTGTCGAGCTTATTGAGACACTTCGTGCAGGCGAAGAGTTGCTCTTTGCTCCTGATGAACAGAACTCTTCTGAGCTGCTTGACTCGGGTACATTTGCGGATGTTGCCATCGCTTCAGATCATGCTGGTGTGAGCTTGTTAAGGGAGCTTGTGCCATGGCTTCGTTCCAATGGTTATGATGTGATTGACCTTGGCCCTGAGGGGACGGGGAGCGTGGATTATCCCGATTATGCTCAACGCGTGTGCGATGCGCTCAACCAGGAGCAGGCTCAAAAAGGTGTGCTGATCTGTGGCAGTGGTATTGGCATGAGCATCGCCGCAAACCGTGTACACGGAATTCGCGCAGCTCTCGTGAGTGAACCTGTCAGCGCAAGGCTCTCTCGCCAACATAACAACGCCAACGTGCTCTGCATGGGCGCACGTTTGACTGGCATCGATATGGCCAAGGCCTGTCTTGACGCATTCCTGAACACACCTTTTGAGCCAGGAAATGACGAGCGCCACCTTCGACGTGTGCGACGCATCGAGACCTTGAAGTAATGACTCGCTGCCTTGCGCGAGGGGCAATTCACATAGACGGTTTTAAGAAAGGAATACATTAATGCAGTGCCCCTTCTGTGGTCATCAGGAAGATAAAGTCGTGGACTCTCGTGCCACGCAATCTGGCGAGGTCATTCGTCGCAGACGACAGTGTCTGGAGTGTTGCCGCCGATTTACAACATATGAACGCATCGAAGAGATCTTTCCTCGCATCATCAAACGTGATGGTACTCGCCAGGATTATGACAGGCTCAAGGTCCTCAAGGGCGTGAAGCTGGCCTGTAGCAAGAGGCCCATCTCCATGGAGCAGATCGATGCTGTCATCGACGCTGTCGAAGAAAGTTTGCTCAATCAAAACGCACGTGAAGTGAGCAGTGACTGGGTCGGCTCCTGTATTGCTCAGGAGCTGCGCGACCTTGATCCTGTGGCCTACATTCGCTTTGCCAGCGTCTACAGAGGATTTAGTGACATCGAGGAGTTCCTGAATGAACTCAGAGATTTGGACGAAGAATAGCAGGCCGTCTGTCTCCTCAACCACGCATGAGCTATTCACACAGAGGATACAATGACACAACCAAGATACGATGAACAATTCATGGCCCTTGCTCTGTCTGAAGCAAGAAAGGGTCTGGGTCGAACCTTCCCCAATCCAAGCGTGGGCTGTGTCATCGTCCTTGATGGCAAGGTCGTTGGACAGGGTTACCATCACAAGGCTGGTGAGCCTCACGCCGAGGTCATGGCGCTACGTTCAGTGGATGCCAGCGTCGATCTTTCAAAATGTACTCTTTATGTGACGCTTGAGCCCTGTTGTATGACAGGCAAAACACCCGCGTGTACCTCGGCCATTGAGCGTGCTGGCATCCGACGTGTGGTCGTGGGTGCTGTGGACCCCGATGCTCGTGTCAACGGCAAGGGCGTGGCGCTCCTTAAAACGCTCGGCGTGGAGGTCGTCGTGGGTGTGCTCCAGCAAGAATGCGAGTTTATCATTCGTGGATTTGCCAAGCGCACAGTACACAAGATCCCCTGGGTCCTTGCCAAGTGGGCCATGACTCTGGACGGTAAAATTGCGACAAAAACAGGGGAGTCCATGTGGATTACTGGTGAGAAGGCACGGTTTCGCGCGCACCAGATCCGCAACTATGTCGACGCAATTATGGTCGGCAAGAATACCGCCATTGAAGACGATCCTCGCCTGACCTGCCGTATTGATGATGGTCATGATCCCATCCGCGTACTCGTGGATGCCCGGTTGGAGGTGCCCCTTGAACGCAAGATTCTTCAGGCGGATACAAGCCGTGCAGACACCATTGTGCTCGCTGCATCCTCTTACATGGAGGCAAATCCCGACGCCGTCCTTGCGCGTGAAGCTCAAGGTGTGCGGGTCCTGGCTGTGAAGTCCGATGAGGAGACTGGCCACCTTGATATGGATGATGCACTTCATGTGCTTGGCGCACAGGGCATCGGCATGTTGATGGTTGAAGGAGGCGGCGCAATTTTTGGCTCACTTCAGGACGCCCAACTCATTGATGAGGTGCACACCTTTATCGCACCCAAGGTCATTGGTGGTCAGCAAGCCAGAGGACCTGTGTTGGGCGTAGGCGCATCACATATGAAAGATGTCTTTGCGCTGGAGCAGGTTCGGTGCGAGGTTCTGACTGGAGGGGATGTTTATATCTCGGGTCAGGTGCCATCCATGGCACGTCGCTATGTGACGTCATTGTGATGTTGTTGAAAGTTAACATGTTTTTGTTGTCTTGTTTGCGAGTTTTTTGATCTGTCACACACGAACCTGAAAAATGGAGCATTGTATATTGTGACAGGTCATGATTTAAGGGCATGGGGTAGGGGGTAATCGTATGCGCCGCGGGCGTGTTTTGCGATAAGTTAGGTTGTATTTTTAGAGCGCTTGACACAGTCACTTCAAGTAAGGAAGAGAAAGTTATGAACAGGGAATCCATCGCACGTGTTGAAGAAGCTATCGCTGCAATTGGTCGTGGTGAAATGGTCATTCTTGTCGATGATGAAGGTCGCGAAAACGAGGGAGATCTTGTCCTCGCCGCGTCCAAGGTAACCGCAGATGCGATCAACTTCATGGCTGTTCATGCGCGAGGTTTGATTTGTCTGGCCATGAAAGGTGAGCGCCTTGATGCACTCGGCATCCCGATGATGGTGACAGATAACTCAAGCCCCTTTAGCACCGCGTTCACAGTGAGCATCGAGGCGGCAGAGGGCGTGACCACAGGAATTAGCGCTGCTGACCGTGCACGTACCGTACAGGTTGCTGCCGATCCTGAAAGCACACCTCGCGACATTGTGATGCCTGGTCACATCTTCCCTCTGCGTGCCCGTAATGGTGGTGTCTTGGTGCGTACAGGTCAGACTGAGGGCAGCGTTGACCTTGCGCGTATGGCTGGGCTTGAGCCTGCTGCTGTCATCTGCGAGATCATGAACGTGGATGGCACCATGGCGAGGATGCCCGAGCTGGAAGTGTTCGCCAAGGAGCACGACATTCTCATTGTCAGTGTGGCAGACATGATCAACTACCGCTTGCAGCGCGAAAGCCTCGTGGAGTTGGTGGAAGAGCGCGCGTTTGAAACTGAATATCCTGGTGATTGGAAAGTGCGCGTCATGCGTAGCAAGCTTGATTCAAGCACTCACCTTTGCTTTATCTGTGGTGAGCCATCTGCGGATGAGCCCGTGTTGGTTCGTGTACAACACCGCGCAGACAGCTTTGATGTCTTCCTGAATGAGCATGCTGAATCTTATGAGACCTTGCGCGGATCGATGAAGGTCATCGGCGAGGCTGGTACGGGCGTGATTGTGTACCTTGACAAGAAAGATCAGGGCGCGCTTGATTTGCTCCACAAGCACCTTGGTGAGGCGATCTCCGAGGATGAGCTTGAGCGCAGAAAGAAAGACGCAGTCAATCGTCCAGAAGAGGGCATTCGTGACCTTGGTCTTGGTGCTCAGATCCTTGTTTCAGCAGGTGTTGGCAAGATGAAAGTGATGACCAACCGTCCTCGCCCACTCGTGGGGCTTGAAGGATATGGTCTGGAGGTTGTGGAACAAACTGCAATCCCACTTGGCGAGGCGACAGCCAGTGAAGTCAAGCGTTAGATCTGCCCCCTGATATAACGTCTGTGGATATACATTTTAGCATTGAGGAGAGATATGTCTGGAAATAGTGAAGTGAGTGGTTCTTTAGTCGCGACTGGAAAGCGCGTGGCGATTATTGCTGGTCGATGGAACGAGTTCTTTTGTGATGCCATGGTCAAGGGTGCTGTGGAAGAGCTTGTGCGTCATGGGGTGTCCCGTGATGATATCAGCGTGTTCAGGTGTCCTGGATGTTTTGAGCTGGCCTCTGCTGCAAAGCGTGTGATTACACGTCAGAGCTTTGATGGTGCCATCTGCCTTGGTGTGCTGATTCGCGGCGCGACACCTCACTTTGATTACATCTCAAGCGTCACCGCAAGCGGCATCTCTAGCCTCTCCTTGGAGCATGATGTGCCCGTGTCCTTTGGTGTGATCACTGTGGATAACCTCGATCAGGCGATTGAGCGCAGTGGTTCCAAGGCTGGCAATAAAGGTGTTGAGGCTGCGCTTGCTACGATAGAAATGATGAGTCTTTACGACAAGATAGATGCAGGTGAGTCATGAGTAAGAGTAGAACTGTAGAAAGCGAAATCAGGGCACGTAAAGCGGCCCTCTGGATTTTGTTTGCCATGGATGTCACAGGGTTGCCAATGGAGGAGTTGTTGTTTGACAGCAGATCCACGCTCTATGATCTTGAGCCCGAGCTTGAGCATGGCTGGTCACGCCTTGAAGACAGGCTCAACGGCCTGTACGACGAGATGGACCGCATCAACGCAGAAATTCAGAAGGTGAGCCCGCGCTGGAAGGTCGAGCGTATGGCGATCATGGATCGCAATATTCTCAGGCTTGGTGCCTGGGAGATCCTGTCTGACCATCAGCCACCCATCGCTGTGATCAACGCCTGTATCGAGCTTGCCAAATTATATGGTGAGAAGGGTACACCCGCGTTTGTAAATGGTTTGTTGGATGAGCTGTGCAAGAGCCATAGTATTGAGGTATCTTCAGTGTGACCTGCGTTATTGCGTCAGGTCGCTCAAGGTTCGAGTTCCTCTTGGTGTCTCAGGTATAAGTTATGGATCGCTCTGTTTGGCCAGTTCTTATCGGCGTGTTGTTTGTGTTGATGCTCCTTGATAGCTGCATGGATCATCAACGCATGCAACACCAGCGACGTGTGCAGCAACGTGAGTTCGTCGCCTCCTTGAACACGCCTGGCTCTCGTGTGCTCTTTTTAGATCAGCATCAACAGCCCGTTGCAAAGTGGCGAATGCGAAAGTTTAAGGGCAAGGTCTACGACGAGAAGCTCCGACTTCAAGGCCATATTCACCAGCTCCCCACCAAAAAAGATCAACTCCCCGCGTTTGTCGCCCGTCCACGTCAAGGCGATCCTCTGGAGCTTCGTTGCAAGCGACCCGAGTCTGGCGGTGAGTTGTGCACGTTAGGAGAGCGCTTCGAGATTCAAAAGCACCTTCATACATGGTCTCTGATTCAGACCAAGCCCTCTCGCGTGCTCGTGGCTCAAATTACAATTCGTGAAGATGAGTCCTCCTCAGAGAAAGAGGATGATGGTGTCGCCTCGGTGAGCATTGATATCAATGAGCTCAAGACCGAGGCTGGAACCATGTCTCGTACGCTCAAGTCCGAGGGGAAACCGCATTCGCGCGTGCAGATATACAGTAAGGAGACTCGTCTTGATTGGGAGGCTCCCCCTGGTGTCTCTGCCTTTATGATGGCCCCCTTTGTGCTCAAGAATGTGGAGTGGACCGTACTTGAGCAAAGTATGTTGGCGCTCTTTTTTGATGCCCTGTACAGGGGAGAGAGCAAATATAAATTGGAAGCATATACACAGGTTGATAAAGTCTGAGGCGATTTAAGTGTCTGTAAAGTTTGAAGATTATTACAAGGTTCTGGGGGTGAGTAAAACCGCGTCTCAGCAGGAGATTCAGAAGGCATACAGGAAACTTGCCAAGAAATATCACCCTGACGTGAGCAAAGAAGCCGATGCCGAGGAGCAGTTCAAGCGTGTCAGTGAGGCTTACGAGGTCCTCAAAGATCCTACTACACGACAGCAGTATGATGCCTTTGGTGGTCAGTACCGCGCGGGGCAAAATGTGCGCACACCACCAGGCTGGGGAGGCGCAGGCCAGAACGTAAACTTTGAAGACCTGTTTGGTGGTCAGTCGGCAGGGTTTAGTGATTTCTTCAAGGTGTTCATGGGTGGCATGGGCGGTGGTGCAGGCGCAGGTCAAAGTCCCTTTGGTGGCGGCGGCGCAGGAAATCCTTTTCAAGGCGCAGGAAACCCCTTTGGCAACATGGGGGCTGGTTTTGGTGGTGGCCCACAAGGTCGCTCTGCCAATGCATATCAGCAGCACGCAACCCCCAAAAAGAATGGCAAGAACAGGGAGCTTGATTTTGAGGTTCCGTTGGAGGTCCTCTATCGCAATGGCAAGCATGGCCTTGAGGTCAGGCGTCGCGGTGGTGACCCGAAGACGTACACCATTACAGTCCCCAAAGGGAGCACCGAGGGCAGTCAGATTCGACTCGCCAAGCAGGGCGATCCTGGTCAGGGAGGTGGTAAGCCTGGTGATTTGATGCTCACCATTCGTGTGGTCGATCGCAAGGATGTTGAGGTTGATGGGTTCAACCTCAAGATGCCCGTGGATATTGCTCCATGGGAGGCCATTTCTGGGACCAAGGTCAAGGTTGAGACGTTTGAGGGGAGCGTGAACCTCAAGATTCCTGGTAACCTGAAGCCAGGCGCAAAGCTGCGCATCAAGCACAGAGGTTTGTGTCGTGAAGATGGCACTCGCGGCCATCTTTATGTTGTACCTCGTATCGTGATTGCATCTGAGCTCACCGAGCAAGAAATCGAGCTGTACCAGCAGCTTCGAGAGCTTGATGAGGAGCGCAGGGGTGTGGATTCCGAGTGAGAATACATCAGATAAAGCAGTGAACATCGCAGGGAGTACAGGTTGTGAAAGTTGAGTTACTTGGACATGCGACCGTGCTCGTGACTGCTTCTGGTGGACAGCGACTTTTGATCGATCCTTATGAAGAGGGGGGATTTCAGGGCAAGATGCGTTATCAACGCGTGTCTGAGTCTGTGGATTATGTGTTGTGTACGCATGAGCATCTGGATCATTGCGCCACACATACGTTGCAGGGTGGTTTTGTGCAGTTACAGCTGCCCTCCACTGAAGATGAGCGCAGTGATGCGTTCAGGCTGACGACCCCTTGTGGTGTGTTTGAGATGTTGGCGTGGCGGCTTGCTCACGATGAATATGGTGGGAGACGATTTGGTGGTCACGTATGGGCTGTGCGCGTGTGTTGTGATGGCGTAAGCATGGTGCATCTCTCCGATGTGGGCCACTCTCCATCTGTGAAGGATATTGAGGTGTTGGGCAAGGCAGATGTGGTGCTTATCCCAACGGGGGGCTTTTATACCACAGGGCCGTTGCAAGCTGTGGAGTGGGTTGACCGACTGGGTGCAAAGGTGTGTATTCCAATGCATTATCAGACGCCAAGTTGTGATCTGCCACTGCAACCACTTGAATACTTTCTGTCGGCATTGCGTCCATTTTATGAGATCATCGATCAAATGGATCAAAATATGGACGATTCTGTGATTTGTGTCGATGTTTGTAAGACAAGGGTGTTACCTCTTGTGATGAGCCATCAGAATTCTATAAAATCCAACATGATACGTGACGTGGTTTTTAGAGCTTCAGGTGGAGTGCTGCAAGGTTAATGTGACACCTGTGCCAGTAGCTTTGAGTCTGACAGGTTTTTTATGCATCCAAAGACAAGAATGATCGTTGTTAGAGGAACAAAGCACATGACCTGATGTGTTAGATTGAAAGAAACAGTGGAACAGCACACTATAAATGGCTATGATATTCTAGGTGGCCCCGAAAGGGTAAGCGATACACAGGGTTCTGATAGCGGGAAGGTGGACATGATGGATGTACAGAGGTTTGAACAGGAGATATTGAGGTTGGCGTTTGAGACCAACGCGCGTTTAACACCAGCTTCGGTCGCATACTACCTTGGCGTGCCGAGTCGGGAGGCCAACCAGCTACTTAACACCCTGCTTGAAGAGGGCGTCCTTGAGCTTGATAGCGACAGGGATGGTAACCTCTACTACAGAGTACCTCACCAGGACATCATCGCGCACGAACTGCAAGCCTTTGAGGCGCTTCATGAAGAGTCCATCGAAGAGGATATTCAGGAGCCAGCAGAGCAGAGCCCATTGATGAGCGTCGCGCTCGTATCTGCTACTGATGATCCAGGCGTTCAGACTGAAGAGGCGCTCTCACCGAGCCGTCATCGTCCACCCGAACAACATGCACTTAGAGCCACCGATGGTGGTGCTCAGTCCGCTCCCTCTCCAGAACCCATTCCTTCCGCACCCGCCGCTCCCATTGTTCCCACCACATATGCTAGCCCCGTCTCTTATGATGGCCCAAAAGAGGTCGCCTCCTTTGCCGAGCTTGAAGGTGTGGTGCGCCGTACACAGGAAAGCTCCTCGGTACAACAGGGGCGAGG
The DNA here is from genome assembly GCA_950059285.1 of uncultured Pseudomonadota bacterium. Classification (GTDB taxonomy): domain Bacteria; phylum Myxococcota_A; class Bradymonadia; order Bradymonadales; family Bradymonadaceae; genus CATLTV01. The sequence goes on from CATLTV010000052.1 coordinate 14,523, forward strand.
TCGCAACGTACTCGTGGGTGTGACACGCTCCATGGAGCACGACGCATGGGTAGGAAACTGTGGCGCAAGCGCAGTTGTCGTGACGCAGGATGCGCGCTGCGAGCCCAAACCACTCTCTGAATCTCGCCCCATTCTCGTCTCCTGTGAGCCCGAGTCGATTCAATCCAAACCCGAGCCATCTGCGCCCAAGACCCAACAAGCCATGACACACGGCGAGTGGTGGGACAGACCTTCTCCTGAGCAGCACAGTGGTGCGATGGTGCTCGCTGATAATTCGCAGCTCCCTGCGCGTCTTGAAGATGTGGAGCAACCCGAACATCAGCCTGGTATCGCGCTTCTTTTGAGCCTTATTCTTTGTGGCACAGGTCAGATCTATAATGGTGAAGTCAGCAAAGGCATCATGATGATGGTGTTGTGCTTCCTTCTCTGGTTCGTCTTGCTCGGCTGGGTGGTCCATATCTGGTCCATTGTGGATGCGGTTGTGGTCGCCGAGCGTATTAATCGCAGGAAGCTTGCCGAGGTGTTCTAACACCTCCTTGCAGACACCATGACGCCAGAAGGGGCGAGCTGACAAGTCAGCTCGCCCCTTCTGGCGTCATGGTGTCTGCGAAAAAGGCTTATTTAAGCCCCATTTCTTTGAGCGCGCCACGTGTAGGCATGCTTCGCACCTCAAATGTATTTAGATCAATAAAGTCAATACGTGTTGGCCAGCCCTCGGCATCCGACATGACGACTTCAAGCTGCGCGCGATCCTCACCTGGGTACAGTTGCCATGATGTGGGTTCAAGATCTTTTGAGCCATGTTTAAAGACCCTGTCCGAGTTCAAGTCTCTGATCCAGATCTCACCGTGGTAGCGCCACGCTTTTTTGTCATCCTCAATGGTAATCTCCTCGCGCAACACAGCGCAGCCGATGGCAAGTGAGTTTTTCAGCGGTGCGATAGACCAGGTGTCAAAGAAGTTTGCCACATGACCTGCGGTGACAGGGCCCTGAATCAGTTGTGGGCCTGTGAGCTTGGGTTGTGTGGGGTGTTGTTGTGGGTTGGGTTGATGGAGCACCACATTGACAGTCTGTGTGTTGGTGTCGTCACCTTCTGGAGCGAGCGTGATGTGTTGAGGAGGTGCTGCTTGTGTGGTGGTTGTGGGTGGTGTGTTGGTGAGGAAAAGGAACTCTTCAAATGCGTGTGGAGTATCAGGGAAGATGAGTTCTTCGGAGCTTTCGTGGATGAGCATCATGTTCAGGAGCGCGTCCTGGTATTGGTAGTTCCTGCTCCAGGAGATTTTGCTTGAACCTCGGGTGTTTAGCTGGCTTGGAAGGGAGTGTTTGATCATTGCATGGGCTGGTTTTGGCCCTCTGTGAATGGAGAAAACAGGAGTCTTGTCAGTGAGATACATGGGAGATGATACCCAGGTGTCAATGGTGCCATCTTCAATAGCTTCATCCATGTAATTGTCCTGTTTGGCGAGCTGTGTGCCGTAACCTACGCCATTGGATTGGGCGGTGGTTTGTTGTTTGCGTCCTGAGCTACAGGAGGATGCCAGTGTGAGGATAAGAATGAGTGTGGATGTGGTGCGAAGTAGTGTGTTCATGGGGTAAATCTCGTGTCTTTATTTCGTATAGTTTGAGTCCGCGAGAGTTAAACGCGAGTGTGGCAAAAAGGATCTGGAATAGGTGAGATAGAGAGTGAGAGTGAAAATAATGTGGTGCGTTATTGCAGTTGGATTTGGCATGTGTTAAGGAGGCGCTCACATCTGGCACGGCTCCAGATTGATTGCCCCGCGTGCCTCGGATAGCCATGAAGAGGTGGGTGCGTCAAGGAGAAGGGGTCGGAAGAATAACAAATTTATGAAACTAAAGGAGAAATCATGGCACAAGTAACAATGCGCGACCTGCTCGAAGCAGGTGTACACTTCGGTCACCAGACCAACCGTTGGAACCCACGTATGCGTCCATACATCTATGGTGCACGCAACGGTATCCATATTGTGGACCTCAGCCAAACAGTGCGTCTCTTTGCTAACGCATACGAGTTCATCTCAAGCAAAGTTGGCAAGGGCGGCTCCGTGCTCTTCGTGGGTACAAAGAAGCAGGCTCAGGAGACAGTTCAGGAGCAAGCTGAGCGCGCAAACCAGTACTTCATCGTGAACCGCTGGCTTGGTGGTACATTGACCAACTTCAGGACCATTCGTAAGTCCATCGATCGTCTCAAAGAGCTCGACAAGATGTCTCGCGATGGTTCCTACGCCAAGTACACCAAAAAGGAAGTGTTGAACTTCGAGCGCGAGCGCACCAAGCTCAACGCCAACGTTGGTGGTATTCAGGACATGAACGGTCTTCCCGCTGTGCTCTTCGTGCTTGACCCCAAGAAAGAAGAGATCGCAATCAAAGAAGCTAACAAGCTTCACATCCCTGTTGTCGCTGTGTGTGATACAAACTGTGACCCTACAGGCGTGGATTACGTGATTCCTGGTAACGATGATGCGATCCGTGCGATCCGTCTCTTCACATCTGCTGTCGCGGACGCTTGCCTTGAAGGCTCCAAAACCGCTAGCAGCCGCCGCGAAGAGAGCGCTCGTGAAGCAGCTCGCAACGCTTCCAGCTACAACGCTGGTGGTAGCACCGCTGAACCAGAAGTTCAGCACGTGGGCCGCTCCGACGAGAAGGCTGAAGCCTAATTCGACATGTGTTATCAGAGGTGCGGGCCTTCTTTAGAGAAGGCCCGCACCTCTGATGACGCGGTCAACCTATCACCTTGCGCGCTCGTTGTGTGAGGTGTACGAGAGATAAAAAAGTGTGCGTGTTCTGGCACATGAGTATTTCAGCGATGGAATGGAGTGTGGCAGGACAGTGTTTTCAGAGATACAACTTTGCGGGTGTGTGAGTGAACTGTGGTAAGGTCCTGAGTTGGTTCAGGTTTTTGCCCTTGCTCTGCCCGCCATATAAAACAAAAGGAGCGATGAGATGGCCATCTCAGCAAAGGATGTCAAGAAGCTTCGCGACATGACTGGCGCAGGCATGATGGACTGCAAGAAAGCACTCAAAGAGACAGACGGCGACTTTGACGAAGCAGTCAAGTGGTTGCAGGTCAAAGGTATCAGCAAGGCTGCCAAAAAGGCAGACCGCGTTGCCGCAGAAGGTCTCATTGGTAAGTGGCTCAGCGAAGATCAGACCGAAGGTGTTCTGGTTGAAGTGAACTGCGAAACAGATTTCGTGACACGTAACGAAAACTTCCAGAGCTTCGTGCAGAAAGTCACCGCAACTGTGGGTGAAAGCGCAGCAACAACCATCGAAGAGGCAGAGGCTCTTACCATCGAAGGCAAGACCCTTGTGGATTACACCACCTCTCAGATCGCTGTGATCGGTGAGAACATCAAGGTCCGTCGCATCGTTCGTCTCAAGGCTGAAAGCGGCGTTGTTGGCGCATACAGCCACACCAACGACCAGATCGGCGTGCTCGTGCAGGTTGAAGGTGCTACAGGTGATGACGCTGCTGAGTTCGCTCGCGATATCGCCATGCACACCGCTGCTATGCGTCCTCTCTACCTCTCACCTGAAGATGTCGATGACGCTGCAGCTGAGAAGCAGGCTGAACTCTTCGCTGAAAAGCTCAAAGAAGAAGGCAAGCCCGAGAAGATCATCCCCAAAATCATCGAAGGTCAGATGCGCAAGTGGCGCGGCGAGAGCAGCTTGCTCGGCCAGGCTTACGCCAAGAACCCTGACCTCACCGTGGCTCAGTTCCAGAAAGAGTTCGGCGATGTTGAGATCAAGAACTTCGTCCGCTTTGAAGTTGGCGAAGGTATTGAGAAGAAAGAAGACGACTTCGCTGCTGAAGTCGCCGCGATGAATAAGGGCTAAACCCCTGTTCTCAGAAAGGCCCGCATTGCTCAACGTGATGCGGGCCTTTTTTCTACATGGCACACCACAAGGATGCTGCGACGCTCTGGGTGTGCTGTGATGTGTCCCAGATACGTAGAGGTTGGACGATTTTTATGAAGTATAAACGTGTTCTGTTAAAGCTCTCGGGCGAAGCTCTCCAGGGAAACCAGGGTTATGGCATTGATCCTGATGTGATCGAAGACCTCGCGACTCAGATCAAGGAAGTTCACGCGCTTGGCGTGGAGCTTGCCATCGTGATCGGCGGTGGGAACATCTTCCGAGGTGTCTCTGGCGCGACCGCAGGCATGGAGCGTGCCTCTGCAGACTCCATGGGCATGCTCGCCACTGTAATCAACGCGATCGCCTTGCAGGACGCTCTGGAGCAAAGAGACGTCCAGACGCGCGTGCAAACCGCGCTGGAGATTCGCGAGGTCGCAGAGCCTTACATTCGCCGCCGCGCGATTCGACACCTTGAAAAGGGCCGCGTCGTGATCCTTGCTGCGGGAACAGGTAACCCTTACTTTACCACCGATACCGCCGCTGCACTGCGTGCCATGGAGTGTAACGCCGAGGTGATCCTCAAGGCGACCCAGGTCGACGGTGTGTACAGCGCTGATCCAAAGAAAGATCCCGACGCCAAGCGTTTTGATAACCTCACCTACATGGAGGTGCTCTCCAAGGATCTGCGCGTGATGGACATGGCCGCGATCAGCTTGTGCCGTGACAACGGTATGCCGATCATGGTCTTTGACCTCCACAAGGCTGGTAACCTGATGCGCGCTGTGACTGGAGAACAGGTCGGAACGCTGATCGTCCCTGCATCAAAATAGGGGCGAGGATCATCCAAGAATATGGTTTGTCTTGGGACCTCTGTTGTGTGCCTTCGGGTGCAGTGTGTGGGGCCTGATGTGAATCCATGTTCTTGTTTCCACAGGTTTCATGCATTTCAGGCTTGCTCAAAGTCGCATGGTCATTAAACTTGCTGGCGGCGTGAAGCCCAAATAAACTCCTGATGCACATGAGGATCAGGATTCATTTCAAGGTACATAAACGAGTGAACAATGATTGACGATATTTATAACGAGCTTAAGCAGTCCTTTGAGAAGACGATCAACGGACTTGGTCAGGAACTCAGCAAGCTGCGTACAGGGCGAGCAAACATCAACATGCTTGATGGCGTCCGCGTGGATTATTATGGTCAGATGGTTCCCTTGAATCAGGTCGGTACAATGCGTGTGGCTGATGCGCGCTTGATCACGATTACTCCCTGGGAGAAGCCAATGCTCTCCGCGATCGAGAAGGCAATCTTGACAAGTGACCTCAACCTCAACCCATCCAATGATGGTATCCTTGTGCGCGTGCCCGTGCCCGCACTCACAGGTGAGCGCAGGCAGGACCTGATCAAGATGGCCAAGCGCATTGGTGAGGATCACAAGATCTCGCTGCGTAACGCGCGACGTGATGCCAATGACATGCTCAAATCCTTGCAGAAAGATGGTGACATCACCGAAGATGATATGCACCGCTCTCTTGCTCAGGTGAACCAGTTGACCGAGGAATACTCCAAGAAGGTCGATGAGTCCCTGGCGGCCAAGGAAAAAGACATTCAGGAAGTGTAATACATCCTGGCTACGAGCAGCACCAAAGACGACAGAGGGCGCGCAAAATCGGAGATTTTGCGCGCCCTCTGTCGTCTTTGATGCTGCTCTTTTATAACTTTGAGATCTCTTTTTCGGCCTCATCGCACCATGTTTGAATCGCCTCGCTCAGGAGCTCGCCATAGCGCAGAGAGAGCTTTTTAAAGAGGGCCTCTTCAGCGCTCTCATCGAGCTGCTCTTGCTGATCTTCAATATCGCGCAGTTGCTGTGACATGCGGTCCCTGTAGCGTGTGATGTGTGTCTTGACCATGCCTGGCGTGGTGTTTGCGCCAAAATAGATCTTGAGCATGGACTCATTTCTCACAGGGTGAGGATCGGCGGGGAGCTTCAGCCATCGCTCAAGCTCTTCAGTGCCCTTGTCCGATATGGTATAGATCTTCATATCTGGTTGATCTTCGCGGGCGATGACTTCGATGGTCGCAAGTTCCTCGCGAACCATGCGTTTGAGCATCGGGTAGATCTGGCCATAGCTCTCATTCCAGAAGAATGTGGCAGACTTTTCCAGCTCTTTTTTGATTTCATAGCCACATTTAGGTCCCTGGTTTAACATACCAAGGATGGCGAATTTGGTTTTACTTTCTCTAGCCATAGTGGGGGCTCCTTTTATGGTGAAGTCACTGCTCGCCACATATATAGCGCTGTCTCATAAGTAGACTCGTGCTTAGATGTTGTGGTGTTGTGTGTCGAGTGACCGAGTTATCAATATATAAAGACAATGACTTCGAGGGATAAGTCACAATAATTTATGAAACAGTGGTAGAAATACTCTTCAAGTATGGTTTGGGGCATGGTGAGGGTGGAGAATAACTTATTGTCTTGATTGTGTAAGTACTGAATATGGATTATGTCGTGTCATGTAAGTATATCTTTTGCTGGTGATGAGCATGGGTGAATATCACAGAAAATTATCTCTGGACGGCGTGGCTCAAGAAGAGTTTATGTGTTGTGTGGATCGGTTTTACCTCCAGAACGGTTATCACGTGTTGCCCAATGAGCAAGAAGATGGCGTGGATAAATCACGCGCATGTTATCAGAGGGGAAAGCGCGGCGCTGGGTGGTGGACCTCCAATATGACGGAGCTGTTCTCCGAGGTCGTGGCATCTTTTGATGAAGACACCTCGTGTGGCGCTGTGGAGCTTACTGTGGATACGACAGGTCAGATGCTCTCCGAGGATGACAGGGCGTTCTGGGAGGCGGAGCTTGCTGCTCTCCAGGCTCATGTGCTTGGGAGTGATGCAGAGCCGAAAGATCTTCGCAAGCGCGAGCGTAAGCGAAGCAAGAAGGGCAAGCGAGCGACCTTGCAAAAGAGTGCCTATGGGTTCTTGCTTGCGTTTGTCGTGCTCTTTATGGTGATGCTCTTGCTTCATCGAATTGGACTGATTGCGTTTTAAGTTATTGAAGCCAGCGTACACACGCTGCTTTTGGGGTTGGTAGATATGATAAAACTAAAGCTCACCTTTGAGTCACCTGTATTCAAGGAACCTCGCCGCCTGATTTGGGAGGCGTCGGAGCTTATGATTGGCCGCTCTTCAAAGAGCGACTTTGTGGTGCCTCTGCCCACGCTCTCTGGGAAACATATACACTTCCAGCGACGTGATAACCATTACGTGGTGGCCGATGCAGACAGTCGTAATGGCACATTGCTTGATGAGGTACGGCTTGAGTCAGGACAATATGTACCTGTACACACGGGGATGATCCTGCGCACGATTGACCTTACAGTGCGTGTGGAGCTCACCGAACATTATGATGCGGAGAGCTTCACCATGCAGACCGCGACACACGCGATTCGGCACATGGCTCAGGATGCGCTGAGTCATGATGGTCGTGATGATGACGCTTATCTTGAGGTCATGTCTGGTGCGCTGAGAGGACGTAAGTTCATCCTTGATGATCGCTTGAGGCAGGGGTTTATTGGTTCGGCTCAGGGCGCGTTGATTCGTTTGCATGAGGGCAATATGTCCGAGCGTGTGGCGCTCATTGAACGCACCGAACTTGGCTTCTTGATCGAGCCCATCTCATCGGAGCGCGTGCTCATTGATGGACAGGTGATCACGGGTAAGTACGAGCTTTCATCGCGTCAACGCGTTGTGCTTGGCGAGCTTGAGCTTTACTTCTTTGATCCTGTGGAGGACCTGATGTTGGTCCTTGATGGTGTGCTCCCTCCTGTGGAACGCCATCGTAATGAGGACTCCATTTCGGATGAAGGTGAGCAGGGTGGAGAGACACCCGAGGCCAGCTTGTCGATGGTCAAAACGCAAGAGCCAGAACCCGAATCAACGTCAAATCACGATGTTGAACCTGAGGTTATTTCATCTTCGCGATTGAGTCCGCTTGAGATAATGATTATGCTGATGATCTTACTCATGGTTGGTGCGGCTGTTGTGATCCTGGTGGTCTTTGTCTCATCATAATTAAGATCTTGGATGTTGTGACATTTGTGGCGTGTAGGAGCTGAGTTATGTCCGAAGTAATCGATCTGAAGAAATTGTCCCAATACAACACGCAAGGGCGTGGCGTCACCACACTTTACATGAGGTCGCCGCGCTCGATGGATCGTTACGAGCGTCGCAGCAAGTCCCTGTCAAAGCTACTCAAGGAGCACCCCGAGGAGCTGGCCGCGTTTCGCGCCAATGATGAAAAACTCACTACATACTTTGAGGAAAATCCCTACACATCAGGCGGGCTCTTTATTATTTGCTCGGCAGAGCTTGATGTCCTGGTTCCGCTCTCGTTTGACCTCCCTGAAGATAGACTGCCCAGCGAGGATGGCTTGTGGTTTGACACCACCGCGTACATTCGACCTGTGGCCGAGATGCAAGACGAGTTTGAACAACACGTGGTCATCGTGGCGACCAATCACTCTGCAAGTGTGCAGCTTGTGACCGTGGGCAAGCACGAAGAGGTCGAGGCAATTCTTGGGGAGATTAAAAATAGCGTCAAAAAGGGTGGGTGGTCTCAGCAGCGTTATGCTCGCCGTCGTGTGAAGCAACTGTCAGATTATGCCTCTGAAATTGGTGAGGCCATTGAGCGCCTTGAACGCAGGACATCCTTTGCACGCATCTTCCTGCTCGGCTCAAAAGAGATTATTCAGGAGCTTGAAGAGAAGCTCCCTCGACGCCTCAGAAACAAGGTCGAAGGTGTCAAGGCCGTACCGAGCAAGCAGAGCGCCGTGCAACTTGAAGAGATCGCGGCTGAACTCTTCAAGCTCGCGGAAGCTTCTCAGGAACAAGATATCTGGGAAGAGATCCGTGCCGAAGCGATGCAACAAGGGCGCGCGCTACTTGGTGCCATGGATGTTCATGTTGCGCTGCAACAAGGGCGAGTGCACACGCTCCTTCTTCAGCGCGACTCTCGCCTTGATGGAACGCGCTGTAAGGTGTGCGGTCACGTCTCTCTTGGTGTGCGCGAGCTTTGCATGATGTGCGGTGAGAGTGATCCCCTCACCATTGATATGGTGAATGAATTTGTGGAGCTTGCCGCCAAGGCAGGAACGCAAATCGAGTTCTCCGATCCTCATGAGGAACTCACAGAGGTCGAGGGCGTTGCTGCTCTTTTGCGCTATTAAATCAATGGCTTACATTTTCTAGTTATCATGGCTTGCGGAGCGTTCCGTGATGCTTTGCCATGCAAAGCCAAACGCAATGACAGGCTGCATTAACATAAGTATAGATTCCACGGGGTATTCAAATGAGAGCGCCGCTTGACCAAGCGAGGTCAGGTTGTGGAAGAAGCTTGTGAATACCAGGAGAGGATCTGTGAACAGGAGCCCTGATGCCATCGACATCAGCGTAAGCAACTGCATAAAGAACAAACATAGCGCAATGCCAGGCAATACAAGAGTCAGAGCAAATAACCTGACAGGCAACTGTTCAGGATCGTGAAATGCTCGCTTCATCGCCACTCCAGCACCCCATCCAATCAGCGCATAAGAGAGCAGTGATACGAGGAACGAGAGGTCCTCCAAGGCAGCAAGCAAGACATTCTGGAACATCCACAAGATGACGGCATTTACGGCAGCAGCGCCAACCACATACACAATGCCAAACTTGACACCATCTCTAAGCTCATCCTGTGTTATTGTATCCTCTGTCATAATTCCACTCCTTCATATTTTGTGTTTGCGTCAGTTTAGCTGACTCCTGGAAAAAGCTGTAGTGGTGAATCTATGTTGCAATGCAATATTTTATGTTGCGATGCAGCATTGTCGTCGCTATAAGGGAGTTATGTCGTCGTTAATGCAGGGATAAGTGTCAACTCCCTGCTGGTTATATGATATCCTGAGCTGTACTCAGGAACTGATTGGACTTACAAAGGCAGGCGTATGCGCTATATCGATCTTATTATGGACAAGCCTCTGATCTGGGGTTTGTTTGCGTTTTATCTTATTGTGACAAGTTGGTTGGCGTGGCTTGGCCACAAGAAGACCACGGACATTGAAAGTTTCTCTGTGGGGGCGGGTGATATGAACCCGATCGTGGTAGGCGTCACGCTCGCTGCATCGATCGCGTCCACGGCGACGTTTGTGATTAACCCAGGCTTTGTGTACGTGCACGGTATCTCGGCGTTAATGCACCTTGGTGTGGCGGCAGGCCTTGGCATTGTCGCAGGTCTTGTGGTGATGAGCATTGGCTTCAGGAGAGTGGGTAAAAAATATAGCGCATTGACCATTCCGCAGTGGATGGGGCAGCGTTATCAGAGCAAATGGATCACGACCTTTTTTGCAGGTGTGAACATGCTCTCGCTGACGTTCCTTGTGCTGATTGTGGGGAGCCTCTCCATTGTGATGCAGCAGACGCTTGGCCTGAGCAACTTTGAGAGCACCTTCTTTATTATTGTGTTTGTGTTCTCTTATATCTTTGTGGGTGGCACCTATGCACACGCCTACACCAACACGCTGCAAGGCATCATCATGGTGTTTATTGCAGGCATTATTGTCTGGAGCGGCCTGCACTTCTTGAGCGATGGTTTTGGTCCTGTGCTTGATCGTTTGACGGCGGTTGACCCCAACCTCGCCAAGACGATTAACCCATCAAGCCCGCTGTTTGGCAGCTTCTTCAGCGTATGGGTCTCTGGCTTTGTGATTGGTTTTGCGCTCGTCAGTCAGCCACACATCATGATCAAGGCGCTTTATGTCAAGGAAGACTCCGATGTCTGGAAGTACCTCGGCGTGTGTTTGCTTGTGTCCATCGTCTTCACTGCGTTGCTGTTGGTTGGCCTGTATGCACACATGTTGGAGCTTCCCAAGGAAGCCTTTATTGACCCGAACACAGGTAACTTCCGCCAGGATCTTGTGATGGCGGTTTACATCAAACAGAGCTTCAACCCTGTGTTGCTTGCCATTATTATGGTGGCGTTGATGAGCGCCGGAATGAGCACGTTGGATGGTATTTTGATTGCCCTTTCCAGTATTGCAGCAAACGATCTCTTCCTGAACCTGACGCGTGACAATGTGCTCAAGGACAAGACGGCTAAAGAACAGGGATTGCTTGCGCACAGGGCAGGGCAGGTGATCTTGATCGCGCTCGGTGTCATTACCTTTGTCATTGCGCTTAACCCACCCAAGCTCCTTGGTATCTTTGGTCAGCTTGGCGTGTATGGTATCGTCGCTGCTTCACTGGCTCCTCTGCTTGGTGGTATTGTCTTCAAGCATATCCATAAAGTGCCCGTTGTCATCGCAAGTGGTGTGGCGCTCCTCACACACTTTGGCCTTTACTTCTGGGCCAGTCGCGCCATCGCGGCCAAGGAAAGCTTGAACGATCTGGCAAATAACAGCGCGCTGCTCTCTGCCATCTTTGATACCAATGCCCCTCAGCTTGGCCTCGCCAATCCTGGTGTGACCGCTACATATGGCATCATCGTGAGCGTGATTATTGTGCTGGTTGCAGGCATTATCTCAATTGCGCTTCATAAAGGTGTGGAGTCTTCATCTGCATAACGCATGATGAAGAGGCAAAAAAAGAGCGAAGGGGGCGGCCAAAAATCTTCGATTTTTGGCCGCCCCCTTCGCTCTTTTTTGCCGATGAACACAGTGGCTTATGCCCTGTGTTTGCGTCGTAAGAACCCGATGAATAGACCAAAACCAGCGAGCAGTGTCAGTGGCCATGGCTTGTCCGCAGGTGAGTGCGCCGCTGTGGCACAGCCACTGCCCTGAACCTCACCAGGATCTTCCTCCTGAGCAGGATCTTCCATCATGTCGCCACCAGCTCCCATATCTTGTTCAGATATGCCCATGTCTGCTGAAGCAGTCATGTCTTCCTCGGTGATTCCCATGTCATCAAGCCCTGCCATGTCTTCGTCTGTGCTTGCCATGTCCTCTTCCATCATGGCCATGTCAGAACCCATGTCAGAATCCGTCATGTCCACGTCGGTGGTCATGTCTTCTTGTGACATGTCCATGTCCATGGCCATGTCAGAACCCATGTCTGCCATGCCCATGTCCATATCCATGGGGTCGTTGTCGTCGCATATGCCGTTCCCGTTGGCATCGCCTGCGGCGTCATTACCTTCACAAATATCGAGGTCATCACAGACGCCATCGGCGTCGCTGTCCATGGTGTTCTCCTGACCTGTACATGGATCGGAGTCATCGCACAGACCGTCGTTGTCAGAGTCTCCGCTGGCATCATCGCCATCGCATACGTCCATGTCATCACAGACACCATCGCTGTCTGCATCACCGCTCATGTTGTCACCAAGACAGGCATCACCCGCGTCACAGAGGCCATCACCATCTGCATCAGGGCCGTCATTGTCCGTCTGTACATCTGACATCTCACCAATGCCATCCACGCCTACACTACAGTCATCACAGCTGTCCTGATCACTGTCACCACAGACCGTGGCATCTTGTGAGTCAGGATCATCGCCATCAAGGACACCGTCGTTATCATCATCGGCGTCCATATCATCGCACACCGTGTCCATATCGAAGTCAGTACATGCAGGTACGTTGACGTTGATCACGATGGCCTGAGGCGGAGAGGCAACATCACCAGCTGTGCTGCCTGTGCCATTGACCCCAAGGCCCACGAAATAAAACGTCACGGTGTCTGTTGTGGAAGGTGCGGTCCAGCTTGCGCTAAACACGCCAGTGGAGCTTCGGCCAGAGTGTTCCAAATACTCCACACCATTGATCTGTGAGATCTGTGTGTCGTTCGTAGATGGGTTTGCGAATGTTCCTGCTTGCTGGTTCATGGGCGTAAGCGCAGCGAGCTGTCCTCCATAAGCGTTCAGCGCCATGTTCTGCACGGTCATCTCCACTGTATAGGTCTGACCTGCGTCAACCTGTGTGACCTCCATGCTGTTGGCATCAAGCACACGCAAGGTCGCGTCTGTAAACCCGCTTCCTCCCTGGTGGCATGAAGAGCAAGGACCCGAAGCGAGTGGTGAGCCTGTGCGATCTTGATTCAATGAACTTGCCACACCGCCCGAACGTGCCAGCGCTGTGGCTGGCAGGATCAGAGCAAGGATGAGCGTGGCGATGGAAAGATGTCGTACGGATAACTGAGAGGTCATGTGTGCTCCTGAGTGTGTTGTTTTGGGCATCTTTCGTTTATCAGTGTGGTTACGGTGTAACTCTCCTGTTGTCTATGGTTTCGTAGATGAGTGTTTCACTGTCATAGGGGCGATCTTCTCCTGTGATCAGGGCTTCATGACGCATATCGCCAAGAATGTGGTACTCGGCCCAGGCCAGTGAGTAGTGATTGATCATCGGGAGGGCGATGTCTGCTGGAATGAATGTCTCATCACATCCATCTTCACTTGCCTGTTCAAAGGTGCCAAGCAAGTTGCACATGTTGGAGTATGTGAAGTGTCCTCCGTTGGGCAGATCAAAACGTGCATGTGGTCCCTCGGTCATGCGGTTCCACATGTAGTCCCCATTGGTCTCGGCAGGCAGCGCCTTGTCTCGGCCTGCGGTCATCATCAACAAGGGAATCTGGATCTTGTTGACGCCATCCTCAAAGACAAGACCGATGCCAGGCGTGTGAGGAATCGCTGCTTTGAGTCGAGGTTCTGTGAAGCCTGCACGGAACAACTCCTTGTTCTCCTCCCCAAAGAGTTCACACAGGCCCTGATTGATTTCGCCTGTCTCGCAGTAGGTTTCAATCGCTTCCACATCAAACTGTGCACCAGATACGGCCATCGTTGTGAATGCACCAAAGCTGTGGCCGCTCATCAGGATCTTGTCATAATCAATATGTCCATGAAGGATATGCTCTTCAGGAAGATCTTCCGTCCAGTCCAACACCGCAGAGATGTCCTGAGGTCTGTCCACGCTGCTCAGGTAGTTGATGGAGGAGGGGTTATCAAAGAAGCTGTTGAGCGTGTGGTATGGTGCGACAATGATCCAGCCATGACTTGCAAAGTGTTCCGTGTAGGTGAAGCTCTGCTCGGCGATCGAACCGTTGCCATGTGAAAAGACCATCATCGGGAAGGTCTCCTCACTGTCTGCGATGATCGCGCCATCAAATGCGCTGCCGATCCCCACAAGACCCCTCATATAGCGTGCGTCCTTACCCGTCTTTTGCAATGTTGGATACCAGAACACCACGTCCAGTGTACGTGGTTCATCGCTTGGTTTGACGTTGAATGTCACTGTGCCTGTGCCATAACCCACATTATATGGACCACGCTCGCGTACATCCCAGGGCTTTTCTGCAAGCTCGATAAACTCAAGCTCGGCGGCCATATCGCCGCCCATATCTGCATCTTCTTCACTCCCCCCAAGGTCAGGCTGCATATCTTCCTCAACCTCCATGTTCATATCCGCCGTGGGGGTGAGGTCCGCCATGGATGCCATGTCCTCCTGCTGTTCCTCGGGGGAGGTGGGCTCGTCGGCGTCCGTGGAGCAGGCCCATTGCATGGCGATAAGCAGGGTGAATGTGATGATTTTGTGTGAGGTATGGTGCATCTGAATAACCTGTCATGGTGTTGGAAATATGTGTTCGAGCGTTCGAGATTATCTCTTTTTTGAGTGAAAGTCCAAGTTCTCATGTGGCCATATGTGGCAAGTTCAGTTTCCATGTGGAGCAGTACGACGTGGCAAGTGCAGCTTCTTCTTGAAGTGTGTGTTTTGTAACACGTTGAAATATAATATTTTTGTTTTTGGTATGGTTTGTGCTAATCAAGAGGTTGTTCGTCAACAACAATGTTTAATCTGATGTCATGAGGAGTGAGAGATGATGTTAAATCGCAAGTCATTTGTGTTGTGTACTGTGTTGAGTAGCCTTCTTTTTGGATGTGGTGAGCCTGCTGAGCCCACACAGGAATCTGTGGTCGACACACCTCAGAGTGCGGAGATCCTGCTGCCTGGAAAGGCTGATAACTACTACTCCAACGTGGCTGCCGAGTTTGAACTCAGTGGCAAGCTGTTTGTTGCTGTGGATGACATGGATATGCGCGATGAGGCGATCAAGGCGCGTTTGACCGCTGTGGGTCTGTATCTCACCGCTTATCTGACAGATAAGTTTGAAGGCATCGACATCAACAACGATGGTGAGATTGGTGATGATGAGGTCTTCTTCAGGAATGTGGATTACGGTGGGTTCAAGGCCATGGTTCGCAATGGATCTCTTGAGGAAGAGGCAATCACCGAGGTGGATGGTGGTGTGATGGTTGACTTCACCATCGATGTGGCTGGCCCAACCCATCTCCCTGGTCTGCTCCTGCAAGATGGCGGCATCAAGGGTGACAATGATACGATCCTCTTTGATCTCCTGATGCCCAAAGATGCGACCTCCGATCCCGAGGATGTGGCGCGTCGCCAGATTCGTAACTTCGATCCCTCAACCTATAGCGGAGAGCTTGAGAAGGTGACGTTGTCCGTGGCTGCGCTCCCCGAAATCTCAGATGCTTATCCTCATTATGCTGCGTTCATGGAAGATGGTGTCTATGACATCACCATGTTCTTTGGCCATGATTACAACGATCCTCGCTCGGACCTCAAGGAGTGTGAGGAGACCTTTGAACACCTTGTGCGCCGAGGTTTTGAGGCTCCCGCTGCAAGTTACGATGAGCTTGATTCCGAGAGCGGCCCCTTCACCAAAAAAATCCTCTTTGATGGCCGCGAAGTGATCCTTGAAGTGCGCTTGTTCCATGGAGACATGTTTGTGGGCGATCGTGCAACACACAAGCAGACGGCGATTGATGAGTTAATCAAGCGTGATGTGTTCTTCTACAACGGCCATGCAGGCCCCTATTTTGGGCTTTATCTTGATGCGAACAGTGAGGCTGACGTGAGCTATCTTGAGATTGCCGAGCTTGATCTTCCTGCAAAGCAGCAGCTCTTCGTGGCCCAGGGGTGTCAGACCTACTCTCAGTACGCTGACATGTTGTATGCAAACCCCAACAAGTCAGAGGACAACCTTGACGCTATTACCACCATTAACTACTCGTATGGTCTTGGTACTCTTGAGCTTTTTGATGACCTGACTAAACTCAGTTACGGCGATGACACCTTCCTCCCGACGACATTTTATGACATCGTCGCGCGCTTGAACC
>CATLTV010000053.1 GCA_950059285.1 uncultured Pseudomonadota bacterium
GTCGTCGAAGTCAGGTAAGTTGACCTGTCCGATGGTGCAATTGATTCCATATGAGGGGGATGTGGTGAGGTATCACAGGCCCGTCAAGGCGAACCCTTTTTTCATTGAGCGATTGCAACGCTTTGAGGAGGTTGTGCTGGCGGTGAGTCTGGAGATTTATGGTCGAGCTCCAGAGGCGATACGTCATATGGGGGTGTATAACTGTCGTCGAGTGAGGGGGAAGGCGAAGTTAAGCGAGCATGCATTTGGGAACGCGATTGATATTGGTGGCTTTGACTTTGGTCCTGGGAAGGGAGGGCCGCTGAGTCACGGGTTCAGGATTTCGGTGTTGAAGCACTGGGATGCACGTACAGGAGAGGAGCGTTTGCACGCCAAGTTTCTGTATCGTTTGGCCGAGGAGCTTGCAAAGAGGCCCGATATTTTCCGTGGTATTTTGGGACCAGGCGCGGCGGGTCATGATGATCATTATCATCTTGATGTGGGGAGATATCGTTACATGACAATAGGTCGATAATTCGGATACAATTTGGGGGAATACACCATAAGTTGGAGAGCGTGATGGATGCATTGTGGGCCAGTTTGAGTGAGGGTTGCGAGCGTGTTGCATCAAATCAGTCGTTAGGTCTTGATGAGGTACGAGCCAGGCAACTGTTGGGATTGATGCGTCTTGAGGACCCACGTCATTATGTCTTGGAGCTGGTGCAAGTGGCTTCGATGTTGGGTGCGACTGCGGTTGATATCGAGCTTGAGACACATGTGTTGCGTTTTCAGTGTGATGGTGAGGGATTTGATGGCGAGGCGCTGGAGGGGTTGTATGCGGCGGTGTTTCGTGTGCGGAGTTCATTGTTGGATGATGCAATGAGGCATCTGGCGTTGGCGATGGGGTCCGCGCAGTGTCTTGGTGTGTCGCGCGTGGTGTTGGATAGCGTGACCGTGGGGGGAGAGGGGTGGCGATTATTTATACAGGGAGAGGGTAACGGGAGGGTGTGGTCGCAAGGAGAGCCAGGGGAGGGTTCTGGGTTACACCTTGAGGTACGTCAGAAGGTGCAATGGAAGCATGTGGGGGAGTTATGGGAGCGCATGATGGGGCGTCAGGTTGAGGTGCAGGTGTTGCGGGAGCGATGTCGTTTTGCCCGATTTGATGTGTGCGTGGATGGGGTGGTTGTCTCAAAGGGGCATTATCTTGAGGGGGAATATGATGTGGTTTTACGTGAGGATGGTGGGGTTCATGATGCGTCAGGTGTGATGGGCGTGTGTGTTGGAGTGAAGCGAGCGAGTCGTGTGATCTGGGTAAGGCATGGGGTGGTGATCGAGGTTGAGGAGGAGATGTATGACTGGGGGTGTATGGAGGCAGTGATTGAGGTGCCCGAGCTCAAGCTGGATCTTGCTTTGGGAGGTGTGATCAAGGGTGAGGTGTGGGCGGAGGTGAGGCGAGATGTGGTGATGGGTTTGCTACATGAGGGGCTTGGTGAGGTGTTGGTTCAGGGGATGGAACATGAGGTGAATACGGGAGGAACGTGTTTTGATGGTCGCCTGGATGTGAATGTTTTCAAGAGGATAGCGTGGTGTGTGTTGAGGCAATCAGGGGATGGGCTGCGTGATGGCGTGGGTGTGTCGTGGCGTAGTGAGGAGGTGTTGAGGTTGATTGAGGGGGTCAAGCTCTGGCCTGTGGCGGACAGGATTGATGGTGTGGAAGCCTGGGAGAAGGCGTTGGTCTCGTTGTCAGAGTTGGGGGTGGGGTTTGAGCGTCGGGATAACAGGTTGATGGTGAGCGCGGATAGAAAGCCTGTGAGGTTGGAGGGTGAGGACGCGCATGTGTTGTGGGTGAGGGGGTATGATCGTGACAGGCCACTGGAGAAGCTCAGGGCGTATCTACCAGGATTGACGGTGGTGGATGTGAGTGAGGAGCTTGAGCGAGAGCGAGTGCGTCAGAAGAATTATATGGCGTGGGCCTCACGAGGGTTTATGGGTCGTTTGCGCAAGGATCGTTATGGTGTGCAGTTGACGCAAGAGGTGCATGGTGGACTGGGGGCTGTGGAGCTTGGGATTTACAGTGGTGGTCGGATGCGAGCCGAGTGTGTGTTTGCGCCAGGTGGGAGGATGCTGAAAACTCAGTCTTTACAGGATGTTGTGCCTGTGGAGATGACGTTCATTTGGCGAGGGGATTTGGTGCCGACATGGTTGCACGATGATGTGGAGAGAGATGAGGTTTTTTGGGCGTTTGCACGTGTGAGTGTGGAGCTTTGGTTGGAGGGAGTGAAGGCGTGGGCAAGGGGTCTTGATGGGAGTGTGGGTCAGGGGGTGAAGAAGAGTTTACGGTCAAGTGTGTTGGCGTGGGTGGAGGGGAGTTTACCCGAGCGTGTGTTCAAGGCGTTGGGGTTGTGGAGCGGTGAGCATGTGCGTGGGTTAAGGGCATGGGAAGAGAGTGATTATGGTCAGGGGATCTTTGGTTTTGCCAGGTACAGGGAGCAGCTTCGCAGGAGTGATCTGGAGTTGGTGCGATGTAGGGAGTTATTGGGGGAGTTGGGGCGGATTGGTTTTTATGAGGATTTGAAGTGGGACGAGGTGAGTCTGTCGCAGATGATCGAGAGCGTGTTTGAGGATGGTCAGCTTGCGGTGGTGATGGAAGACGAGGTGAATGAGGCGCGTCGACACTATCGGTATGCGGAGAGTGAGCGTTTGGTTGTGGTGTTGACCGACGAGTTATGGGGTGTGCTGCGAGTGGTGTGTGGCGCGGACAGGTTGCTGCGTTATGGGGAGATATTGCGGGATTTGGCGAGCAAGAAGAAGTTTATGAGGCAGCCCGAGGAGGAGGCTGTGCTGGGGCGTCGAGCGGTGAGTGTGGTGAGGTTTGATTGTGATGGGGTGTGTGGTGAAGTGGGGTTGATGGCAGAGCAGCGCATGGGGCCAGGAAGCTGTGATGTGAGGGTGTTGTATCTTGGGCGTTGTGTGGCTCAGTTTAGCATGGTTGTGCCATGTGGGACGATGCGTGCGGTGGTGAGTTGTGAGCGATTGAAGTTCAGGAGGGGGTGGGAGGATGTAGATCAGAGAGATGAGTCGTATCAGGCGATGTTGGAGGTGTTGCGAGGGAGGATTGAACGTTTGTATGGTCTGTATCTTTCTGAAATGAAAGAGGAATATGTCAGTGTGGATAGGCGCAAGAGTTGGTTCGAGATGGCATGTTATCTTGGTGGGGTGGCAGGTCGTGGGGAGTTGGGGGACAGGTTTGCCCGTGTATTTGAGGGGATGTGTATATGGAGGATGCGTGGAGATGGAGGGGACGTGCGCGTGATGGGGAGTGCAGGTGTCAAGGAGGTGATTGGGGAGGGTTATGGTGAGCTGATGTATGCGGAGCAAGCTCAACTTGGTGAGGATGTTGAGGGGAATGTATTGTTTGTGCCATCGGGGGTAAAGCGTGTGGATCAGGCATTGATGATGGTCTTTTCTGATGTGCACAGGGTGGTGTCGGTGGTGGATGTCAAGGAGGAGTGGGAGCGTGTGTTGCGTGCGCGAGAGGAGTTTTTATCGAGGTCTGAGGTGGAGGTGCGTTTACAGTACGAGGAGGGGGAGTATCTGGTGGTGAGGAGCTTTGCGGGGAGGGGTTACAGGGGTGTTGTGGGAATGAGAGAGGATATGGATGCGATCATGTGTCGAGGGAGGGCACAGGTGAGGTGGTTGCAGGAGGGGAGGGATGTGATGTGGAGGGGGATGGAGAGTATGTTGGGGATGTATGAGGTGGTGGTGGACGTGGATGCGTTGGTGAACTGGGAGAAGAGTGATCGTGTAGATGTGGAGGTTTTAAGGGAGTATGAGCGACTTGTTTTGCGTGAGGTGAGGCAGGCGTTTGATATGTTTTGCGAGGGTGTCGGGTGTGGTGATGTATCGGCGAGCAGGGTGAGGCGGATGGTGTCACAGTGGTTGTGGCAATTGAGGGCAGGGAGAGGGGACTCGGAGTGGTATGAGGCGCTCAAGGGCGTGGCTGTGTATGAGGCGATGTGGAGCGGTGAGCGTGTCAGTGTGGAGGATCTTGTGGGGATGGACGAGGTCTATGTGACAGACGATCGGAGTCTGGATGGTTGGGTGTATGGTGAGTTGGGGGAGGTTCTGTATGTGGCAGGAGAGGAGGAGAAGTTAGCCATGGAGGGGGCGATTTTTCCGGCGAGAGTTGTGGATGTGCGGGAGGTTGAGCGGAAAAATCGCCCCCTCCATGGCGGTGATTTTGGCGAGGAGCAACTTTCAGAGGTCGATGATGAAAAGGTTTTTGATTCAGAGGTTTATAGGGGGCTGGGGGAGAGGGTCGTGGATGTATTAGACGAGATTTGTGGGGAGCGGATGTATTTGAGGGAGTCAGAGCGTTTATGGCGAGTGGATGTGGGGGCGGTGGAGTTGGGCGGAGAGGTGGCGACAGCGCGTGAGGATGGTGTGTGGTGTGATGGTTTGGCGAGTGTGGTGAGGAAAGCGAATGCGGAGTGGAGTGGCCAGCGAGGGGTGTTGGGTGTGTTGGTTGGCGTGGTGTATTCGGCGATCAATCGTTATGAGGAGGAGACTACAGATAAGCATGAGGAGGAGTTTCTGAATCATCTTGCTGTGTGGATGAATCGGTGAGGGTGATGTGCATGGAGGGTAAAAGAGGAGGCGATTTTCTTACAGAAAATCGCCTCCTCTTTTTGTGTGTCAGGCGTGGTTGTTTTTGCTGTGGTGTTGTGTGGATATCTCCTTCTTCTTCACGCTCTGGTTTTGGTGTAGGATGTGGTGTTTTGAATCAAAAGAAGGCTTTTCGTGAGGGATAGTGAATGTCGACGCAATCAAGTACAGCAGGAATTCTTGAGGATCTGGTCAATCAGTTTTCTGATCCGATGTCATGTTTACGCGAGTTGATTCAGAACTCGATCGATGCGGGCAGCGGCGAAATTGAGGTTGAGGTTGAGTACGATGGTGATTCGGGTGCAGTGGATGCGCTGATGGTGATCCATGTGAATGACTATGGTGAGGGGATGAGTCAGGAGATCATCGAGACGAAGCTGACACGGTTGTTTAGTTCAGGGAAGGATGAGGACTTTACGAAGATCGGCCGCTTTGGGATTGGTTTTGTGTCGGTGTTTGCGTTGTTACCCGAGGTTGTGTGTGTGGATACGGGGAGGGCGGGTGAGTACTGGAGGGTGTTATTCAAGGGGGAGGATAAGACGTATGATTTATTGCGCTTGAATCATCCAGTGGAGGGGACACAGGTCAGGATATTCAAGAGGTGTTCCTGGGATGAGTATCAGGACTTCAATCGTCGAGTCAGGGAGGTGATTTCGTACTGGTGTCGTCATGTGAAGGTCCCGATTTCTGTTGGCGGAGAGGAGTTAAACGAGCCCTTCGAGTTATCTGATGTGGTGTGTGCGGTTCATCATGAAGAGGAGGGGACGAGGGTTGTAGCTGGTTTTACGAGTGATGATTCTGAAGGTGTTGGGGGGTATTTTAACCGAGGGTTAACATTGAGGGATGGTTTTGCCAGTGAATGGCGAGGGGTGTCATTCAAGTTGGATTCAAGGTATTTGGAGCACACGTTGACACGCGATCAGGTGCTCAAGGACAGGCATTATCACAAGGCGCATACGTTACTGGAAGGGTTGATTCAGGATCAACTTGTGGAGCATTTATCGCAGGAGATTGAGCGGGCCGCAGCGGGAGGGGATGTGGACCGTTGGTATGCGTTATTGGGGGCGGTGTTGGGGTATATGTCGCACTGGGGGAGTGTGGATGGTGTGGGGCGTTGGCGGTGTATTCGTACGATGTATGGGGAGCCGCTTGATATCAAGACCTTTGTGAGGATGGCAGAGCAGGGCAAGGTGTGGGGTGTGAAGGAGCGCAGTGTATTGAGCGATGCGTTTCAGAAGGAGCAAGTGTTAGTTGAGGTGCCTGTAAAGTACTTGAAGTTATGGGAAAAGTTGTTGTCCTTATTACAGGTTGATGCGCAGTATTTGGACGTACACTGGGGGATGTTGGTGTGGAGTCAGGAGAACAGGGCACCTGGGGTGGATGTGTTACGCGAGGAGGTTCGACTCGGTTTGAGGGCTCTGGGCGGTCGTACGGAGCATGTGGAGTTTGTGGAAAAGCTTGGCAAGTTGGAGGGGGATGTGGTGCATGTGGACCAGGAGTGTGGTGTGCCTGTGGAGGTCAAGGTTGGCGAAGAGGGGATGGGACGAGGGAGGTTATTGAGCTCATCGCGCGTGGGGTTAGTGATGGGGTATGAGTTATGGCCAGAGGCGATGCGGCTGGCTCGCCAGGAGCCTGAATGGGCAGCTTTATTGATTGTGAAGGCGCTGTTGTTGCAGGACGAGCGTGGGATGAGAGGCGTCGATGAGGGGGTATTGACAGCACATATGGTACATCGTCGCGACGAGCGATTGAGGAGGGCGCAATGAGTGAAAAGTTGAATGATTTGATCAATGAGCTTGGTTCAGAGGGGGCGCTTGAAGCGCAAGGTATGTTTGGTCTTGATGAGGAGAAGGCCCGAGAGAAGATGGGTCAGTTTCAGCTTCAACATGAGCATGGATATGTGTTGGAGTTTGTGCAGATGGCGTCATTATTGGGTGCAAGCACGGTGAGTATTGAGGCTGACGCGGATGAGTTTACGATGTCGTGGGTGAACGCAGAGCCGTGGAGTAAGGGTGAGCTTGAGTCGTTGTATTCTTCTGTGTTTTCAAGGAGTGAGAGCTTGAGGGATGAGGCGCTCAAGCATCTGGCGATTGGTTTGAATGCAGCGAGTGCGCGAAAGTTATCGGTGCAGCGTGTGGAATTTGTGGATGTGGAGGGGGTGTGTTGGCGTCGAGAGCAGCTTGGAGAGCATGTTCAGCTTGAGCAAGGAGGGGAGTTAAGTGAGGTGGGGGCGTCGAAGATATATCTGAAAGAGAAATTTAGAGCAGGGCACCTGAGTGAATTTTTTGGGAAGATGATGCGTGATGTGGAGGAGGTCGCGTTGATTCGACAGATGTGTACGCATAGCAGGATGAAGCTCGTGCTCAATGGAGAGGAGTTGACGGGTGTATTTGAGCTTGAACCACAAAACCATCACTACCTTGCGACAGAGTATAAGGATCTTGGTGACACACGAGTATGGTTTGCGCTGGTCAGTGGTACAAACCATGTGAGTATCAAGATGGTGCAGCATGGCGTGAGTATGGGTGGGTTGGAGTATGTGACGAATGGTGTTGTGGGGGCGGAGGTTCTGTTGGAGTCGACGACCTTCAAGAAGGACATTTCGAGATCGTCGCTGGTGCAGGACGATGAGTTTTGGGCATTGGTTCGGGACGTGGTGTTACGTGCTATGAACGACCTGATCGCCGACAAGCTTGAGCAGTTGTGGGCCAAGGAGGATGCGGTACATATTCTTGCGCGCACCTTGCATGAATATGTGAAGCACAAGGACTTTGATCATGAGCAGTCACGATTGCTCAAGATGGCGCGTTCGTACCCGATGTTTCAGCTCGCGCACAGGTTGGAGGGAGAGGCTACTCGTCGGTTCAGGAGTTTCAATGAGATCCTCGCCTTGTATGAGAGTCAACACATGCATCACAGAGTGCTGTATCACAGCGCGAGGGTGAGCGATGTCCTTGAGGAGTCAAACTTTCTGGTGTTGGCTCTGGAGATCGCGGATGAAGCTCGATTGGGTTTTTCACGCGACGACATCATGTTGTGGTTTGCGAGACGTGGGGATATCACAATTGAGCTTGGAGATCGTGTGATCGCGGAGCTTGAGCAGGGTGCGAAGAACCGCATGACCTGGAAGATAATGCCACAGCGCCAGGACTTTGCGACCTATCAAGGAATGACGGTCAAGCATCATGTCAAGCACAAGCATAACAAGGTTGAAGGGGAGTGGTTGTGGTCCTGGCGAGAGGGGGATACGGATGGCTTTGTGCACTATTACAAGGAGGGGCGCTTTTTATATCGGGAGTTGTTGGGATTATCCGAAGTAAAGTATCTGGATGATAAGCGCGTGAAGTTGATGGGAGGAGTGAACCTCTTTGTCGAGGTTCCTATTGAGATGGATGGTGCGTTTGCGCAGAAGACGCTGGATGGTCCGCATGTGAACTGGCTTGCGCGCGTAGCGAAGAGCTTCGCAGGCTTTATGGATCAGTGGTTTGGGTGGTTAAAGGTGCAGCCTGTGATCACACCAAAGCAGCGCATGATTGTGCTCGGCTACCTCAAAGCGTGTGCAGAGGGGTGGTTTTTTGATGCATTGAATCTCAGGCTTCATAACAGCACAAGTCATGGGAATGTGAATGATTTGAGGGCATTTTCGGGGATGAACTGTCTCAAGTTGGAGACGATGCTGGATGAGAGCAATCCTGCGTTGCGTCTTGAGGTTTTGGCGAGGTTAGGAGAGGTCTCAAACGTCAGGATCTTCACCTTGCAAGCATCAGGCACAGGTGAGACGCGTCAGTGCTCTTTGAGAGAGTTGGAGAAGTTATTGTTGCATGAGGGGCGGCATATTAGTTGGTTACGTGCAGATGACAGCATTTTAAAGCGTCTGAATGAGTTTGATACAGGGCGTGAGTTCTTAATTCTGGATGAAGAGGAGCAGTATAAGGTGGAAGATTTGCTCTCTTCTTACTTGCTCTCTAATGTGTCTGGAGAACTTGCCAGGGCTTTGAAGAAGAAGGAGTTTTTGAAAAGGCCAGTGGCGTCATTGAATGATTTTGCTCGGGAGGATGTACTCAGGGTGAAGTCCAGGGAGCTCAAGGGTCATGCAACGGTGCTGTATATCAAGAAGGTTGCGGATCTAAGTGAGTTGACAGGAGGAGGTCGAGTAAGGCTTGGGCCAGAGTCAGAGCTTGAGGTCAAGGGGACGTTATTCTTTGGCGGTCATATCAAGGGTCAATGTACCCTGGAGTTATTTTACGAGCAGCGTTTACTGGGCAGCACTCGTTTTGTGCCCTTCTACGCAGCAGAGTGTGTGGCGAGGGTGGATGTGAGCGGTCTGAAGATGCGCGATAATTATACCTGGGTAGAGAAGAGTGTGGCTTTTGAGCATCTCAAGCAACGTATTGCCAGGGAGTTGAACTCGCTTGTGTTGGAGAGGTTTGAGGCGTTGATGGCGAGGACCAACGAGCTTGACCTGGATGAGATTTATGAGTTGTGGGGGTATGTATTCAGGGCGATGGCACCTGAGAACAAAGAAGGCGTGGCACGTTATATTGTGCAGGCTGTGCGAAAGGCAGAGATTTTTGAGGTGCTCTCTGGTCATCCTTCTCGTTGTACTGTGGAGAAGCTAACTGAGTTTAGTGAATATCAAAACAGGGTGAGTTATGTGTTTGATGGAGAGGAGATTCACGATGAGCTGCGCATGAGGGAAAAGAATGTGTTGGTTGTACCTGACGAGAGGTGTTTGAGCCTGTTTAAGGTATACAACAAGGGTATTGAGACAGCACATGTGGCAAAATCTGGCGCACGGATGGAGTCGTATCAGGGGGCCAAGGCTTTGTTTCTTGAGCGAAATGCGCCAGTGCGTTTTGATGAGCTGCCCAGTGAGTATTCCGCAGGTGCGTTGTACGAAGAGGTCGTGGAGATGTCAGGCAAGAGCGTTTATGTGGCGTGGTTGCTTGATACGCGAAAAGCCGAGTCTAGCCTGGGTGGTGTAAAGATCGAGTTATTGTATCAGGGGCGAGCGTTACAGCATGTGACCAAGCTCTTGTATACAGGGCAGATGTTTGTGCGTATGGATGTGTCTGAGTTTCCCGTGGAGCTTGATTTCGATGAGTTTGTGAATGGCAAGGATTTTTCCGAGCTGATCAAGCAGGTCACAGGTGTGGCGTATGCATTGCTTGTGAGTGCGATGGAGAAGAGGCTGTTGCAGTTTGAGGAGATTCATGGCGAGGAGCGGCTGATGTGGTTGCGCTACATGGCGAAGGTGCGTGATGGAAAAAACAGGCCGTCGAACTATCAGGATATGAAGGTCAAGCAATTGATGTTGGAGCTTCCTTTATTCAGGACTGTGAATGGTGAGCTTTGGGGGGCTGAAGAAGTTGAAGATATGGTGATCAAACATAGCTCAAGCAAGCTCACTAGCGTCGTTCCTGGCAGGGTTGGTGAGGTTGTGGTGCAGGATCGCGAGCTGGTGTTTGTGATGCCCGAGGGAGAGCTTGATTTATGGCGAGATGTGTTTGGGAAGCTTATTTTTGCTGAGTATGAGCCACCTCGTGTTGTGATAGATGCTGATCTTGAGCAGGCTGTGACGTCGGAGCCTGCGGTGAGCAGTGCGAAGAAGAAGGATGTGGAAGTACCGAAAGTGTCCACGAACATGGTTGTAAACCTTGAGGATGTGGTGGCTTCAAGGGCGGAGGATGTGTGTAAGGAGTTGACGCGAAGGATGCTCTCTGTGAGGAGCACGAATCATGGGCGGCTGAGTCTTGTGGATGAGCTGGTGAGTAAGGTTGAGATCGATGCGAAGGGGGGTGAGAGTATCAGGGTTGAGAAGGGAGGAATCAGGCTAGGAAAGGATCATGTGGCGTTGGTAAAGGTGATGGCCGAGCCTGGCAATGAGATGATGTGGCTTGTGCTGCTCTCCTCGGTATATTCTGTCATTAATGAGCATTATCGTGAGATTACAGATCAGCATGAGGAGTACTTTTTGAGATCACTTGCAGAGGTGAGGTGAAGGGACACATCGTTGATGTAGAGCAAGAAAGAAGTTGGTGAGTGTGGAGAGTGGGCTTTGAAACTTGTTCTTAAAGCGTTGTAGAATATTTTCTTTTTTTGATAGAGTGAATCAGCTCCTGGCGCTGTCGCTGAATCCAGCATTGACAAGTTATGGGAGTTGAATGAGACTGCAGCAGATGCTGAACATTTGAAAAGTGTTTTTTGAGTGAGCAGTTGTGTGTAGATAATCAACGATATAGTAAATATTTGGCCAGTTAGAGAGAAGAGAGCATGGAGCATTCTGAAGAGAAGATCGACAAGGATGGGACAGAGGAAGAGGTTGTTCCTGAGAATGTGATTCGCGTGAACTTTGGTCAACCGCGAGCCACCACTCCAGAACCAGAGGTTGTTGCCGACGAAGAGCTTTCGGATGACTATCCTTATGATATTTCTGCATTTCCTGAAGATCCGCTCGCGCTCAAGAAGTTGGGCGTGTTCAAGGGATTTATTGAAGAGGGGATGGTGAGCGTGACGCTTGATCCTCGTCTCAAGGGCGTCTCTGTGCCCGATCGTTTTGCAGATCGCCCTGAGTTGGTGTTGAACTTCTCGTATCGCTTTTTCATCGATGACTTCATGTTTAACGAGCATGCTGTGTGTGCGTCGCTGTCGTTCTCGGGCAAACCCTATTTCTGTGTGGTGCCCTGGAGTGCGGTCAAGATGATGTTGAGTCATCATGATAACTCCGTCGCAGTGTTTGACGCGGATATGCTCTATTGATGATGCGATCTTGAAGCTGACATTGAGAGAAGAATAAAAGAAGGCGCCGATTGATTTATCAATCGGCGCCTTCTTTTATTCTTCTTCTTCCAAAGGCGGATACACCACGAGGTCTTGAGGGATGAGGGTGCGTTCAAAGATGGAGAGAATCTCCTTGTAGACGACCTCGGGTCGGCTTTCGTAACGGACAGAGAGGTGGAACGGAGCGAGCAGGTTGACCTGTGCATCGAGAGCGATTTGTGCGGTGTTCCTGGCGCACATGTGGCCAGTGCGTTCTGCCTGATCGCGATCCTCCTCGGCAAAGCTTGCTTCACAGATCAATAGATCGGCGCGGTGTGCAAACTCGACGAGTTTTGCGTGATTGTGTGCATCGGTGGCAAAGTCTGTGGCATAGACAATTTTCTGACCTGGTTGAACAATGAGCAAGTCATCATGAAGCTCCTGAACGCGGTGTGAGTGTGTGTGGCCTTGTGTGTCGGTGATGGCGATGAGCTCATCAAAGCGGCGTTGAGCCGCGAAGTGTTTGAGGGTGCCAAGCCAGGGTCCAGGGGGCCAACCTCGTTCTTTGAGGATATTTCCACGGACGCCGAATTTATTTGGTTCTTCAATACGATAAGCGATGCTTTCTAGGCCGCCATGGTCGAGCGTGATCGCACTAATTCTGATGCGGGGTTCTTCAAGAATGAGCTTTTCTGGGAGTCGGGCCTGATCTTCAAGGAGGAAAGGTTCTTCGTAGCCTGCCTGAACTTTTGCGCGTTTGATATGGTCCGAGTGAATTTCGTGGATATCAAAGCGTGGGCCGCGATCTTCGACACGATCCCATGTGAACGCAGTGACCATGTGGAACACACGTCGAATAATTCCAGGGGGACCAAAGATGCGCATGGCCTGGGTGTGTCCAGACATGCGTCTGAGGAGCCAGGGAAAGTCGCCGAAGTGATCGAGGTGTGCATGACTCAGCAGAATGTCCGTTGTCTGGTGAATGAGTTTTGTCGGCACCTGTCGAACCTCGCCAAGGTCCAGGAAGATACATCTCTGGCGGTGAGCCAGGCGAAGGACAAACATGGGGTCTTCAAAGAGGTGTCCGACCATGGTGGGGTGCAGGCCATTGCCTGCGCGGATCTGACTTCCTGCAAAGTTGACGCGATAGATAGGACGTTCGCGTGGTGTATAGGCCAGCTCTGGGAGAGTTTTTTGATTGCCATGTTGTGTGCGTCGCACGTGTGCTTCGGAGGAGTGCGTGGTGATGCGTTGTGTTTGATCAAGGATCATATCCTTGAAGGAGAGCGCTGCAATTTGGTGAGGATCAAGTGTTGGGGCGTGGAGGATTTTCAGGTCATTGGGCGTGTGTTGCATGAGACACACGAGACCAAGTTGTTGTCCCTGCGCGTTGAGCGCGACAGCAAAGTGAGGGGATTGAGGGCGTTGGTGTTCGGGGATGATGTGATGGACGTGTACATCTTCCAGAGGGATGTTGGCTGTGTGTGGTTTGTCTGAGAGGTAGGCATCAAGCTGTAGTTTTCGTTGGTTATGGAGTTGTGTTTTGGAGAGTTTTTTTGCCTCGGGGTGTGCCTGAACAGGTGTAGGGATGTAGTGAAGTGCGCGCAGGTTTGACAGGAGCGGGAGGTCTTCAATGTCCTTGGTTTTGTGATGAAGCAGCAGGACGTGGTGAGGTTCAAGGAGCTGTATGAGTGAGGAGAGCAGCTCATTGGCGATGGCACCACGCAGCACACCTGGGGTGTCTATGATGAGGTGTGCATGTGGGGGGATGATGCGGTGAAGTTTGAGCGCACCAGAGATAAGCTCCGAGCGAAAGCGCAGGGCGTCCATGCTGCCAAGGAAGTAGTGTTGGAGCGGTGTCCATGATTGGTCTGATAGAGATATCCTGGCAAGGGTTAGTGTACCAGGGGGAGAGGGGTAAAGGGCACGACCAGGATCGAGGTGGAGGAGGTAGGCAGGATGTGTGCCAGAGGCAAGTGTTGTGGCGAGTTGGTGTGCGAGAGTGCTCTTCCCAGTGCCAGATTTACCTGTAAGTATAATATGTTGCGGTGCTTTGTGATGAAGGGGGAGATCATGTAAAAGCTGTGTGATTGAGGTAGGCATGGTGTGTGTATTCAAGTAATGTCTTTATCAAGGTTATGCGGTGATGTGAGAAAGCGTTGATAACCGTGGAGTTATTCCATGAGCGTTTTGATTGCGACAAATTGCCACATTGAGAAAGTGGTCTGAGGGCATAACCTTTTCTCGACAGGTTCGATGTGTAGTCTACATCGGTGCACACAGCCAGTAGACTGCGCCAAAACAACACACAGGAGAACATAATGTCAGAACAAAAGTTGGATCGTCGTAAGTTTTTTGAGCGTGCCTTGATGGTTGGTGCCGCGACCTTTGGTGCGGGTGCATTCCTTTCCGCATGTAAGAGTGATGCCAAGGGTGGTGGAGACGCGACCAAAGCGAAGAAGGCTCCCGCAGCCGCAGCTCAGTGCACAGACGCATCTTTGAGCGATGCTGAGAAGGGTACACGCAAGGCGCTTCAGTACGTTGAAAAGAGCGCACAGGCTGGTAAGAACTGTGGAAACTGTAAACTCTTCCAGAAGAAAGATCCATGTAACGGCTGTACTGCTGTTCCTGGTCCGATTGCTGCAGAGGGTTACTGTACCGCATGGGTTGCCAAGGCATAAATATTTGATTGGGTTGAATGACCTGATAAAAAATAAAAGGCAAAGGGGCGGCAAAAAATCTAAGATTTTTTGCCGCCCCTTTGCCTTTTATTTTTTGTAGAGCTCAAGGTGCTCGGGATAGTTGCTTTTGGGGATAATAATAGTGTCGGAGCGACCAAAGAGATCTTGTTCAAGGCGTTGAGCGCGTGCGCTCAGATCGGAGGGAGGTGTGGTGTCGCAGTCGGTTTGAAGTTTAGGCAGTGCAAAGCGTAGAGCATTGGCGTGAGGAGTGCCGTGGGCATCTCTCACGGAGCAGGCTTGATACAGTGCGAGCATGGAGGATTCCTTGTGAGCAAAGCTTGCGAGGTAGGCGGAGAGTTCAGCGCGAGCAATGGTAGAGAGGCCAGCGTCATCACATTGAGGGCAGGGGAGGGGTTCAAGCAATCCGTTTTGTGTGGTGTGATCGGCAGCATGGCGAGCTTCGTGCACGGTGATGGCGCGAGCCATGGCGGAGACGAGCGCGCCTGCTGACTGTTGGAGTTTGGGGTCATCAGCCAGTGCATCTGTGGCGCGTTCGATGGTGTTGAGCTCGTCTTCGGTGATGGATGGGCAATCGGCGTAGCGGTCACGTTCGACGAAGCGTCGTAAGCGATCAAACTCGTGCTCAGGGAAGCCGTCCCAGGGGAGGTGAGAGATGGAGAAGTTCGAGCCACAGGTCTGGCGTCGTTCGCGGATGGATGCGATGGCTTGCTCAAGGTTGTGGCGTTGCTCTGCGTATGTGGTGAGTCTTTTGTAATATTCTGGATTTAAAAGGTTTTTGACTTCTTCTTTGATGGGCTGTGAGAATGCACGTTGGCGATCTTTGAGCGTGGATGGTTCCTGTTGGAGGAGAGGCCAGACCTGACTGAGGGAGAAGTCATAGAGGCGATCAGCGAGGATGAATGCGCCCTTGTCCGAGGGGCTAGTGTGCCCGAGCATGCTCTCGACGATGTTGGTGTTATCAGCCCGAGCGCTGATGCGTGTTCTATGGGGTTTGGTCCCAACCTGAACGTGGAAGTCAGCGAGGATTTTATAGGTTTTGACATAGAAGAGAGCTTTACCTCGGGAAGACATGACGTTGGCTTCGACCCACCATGGGAGCTTTGCCTGTTCGAGGCGTTGGTTCCAGAGGTCAACAATAGCAAGGAGGGCATCGGCGAACTCGACGAGTCGGTCGGGTTGAAGGAGCATGTCACGTAGTTCCGTGACGAGTGCGACTGCATCGGGGTCTTCTTGTTGGAGCGTGGCGACGAGGTCGTCGAATTTCTGAGGTTCTTTGCTGTGTTGGTTGGAGATATGGATGAGCCATCCTGGGAGGAGTTGAACGTGGACGCGCTCGATGGTGGACATGTTGACATGATCGACGTTGAGCGAGCGTTTGAGGGTGTAGATTTTCCAGCGCTCTGAGAGATGTGGCGCGAGGATCGCGGCTATAATGGCGAGGATGATGAGGGGGACAAGGAAGAGCAGGAGGAGTTTTTTGCGTCGTTGTTTTTGTTTGATCTGAGCAAGCAGAGCATCAGCCTTGTCGAGGTCTTCGGGGGAGAATGGATTATCGTATGGAGAGGACATGAGATGCCTGCGTGTGAGTGTGTGATGTGCTCGTGCAGTGTAACAGGTTTACGCGTCAGAAACATTCCTGTTGAAGGTGAGAAAAACAAAGCAGCCACAAGCCTTTGAAGGCTTGTGGCTGCTTTGTTTTTGGCCAGTCACGGGAGTGTTAGCCCTGTGTGGTTTTGAGGAAGCTTTTGCTGAGGTTCACAGCCCAGTCGATGACTTCCTGTCCACCTGGTTTTTCGCGGTAATCGCCGAGAGCTTCAAAGGCGAGTCCGACGTGTTCGATAATTTTACTACGTGTGTGGTCAGCAGAGCCTGTATCGAGGACTTTTTGTCCGATGTTCACGGCTTCTTCAATGGAGATGGAGGGTTGTTCCCAGAGTGCTTTCATCTCTTTGTAGAGGCCTTCGGACTGCTTGACGCTCCAGAGCAGAGGATAGGAGGGGTTGCGGTTCAAGATATCGGCGAAGGGATTTTTGCCAGACTCGGGGTCGAGCATATCCTTGAGGTCATCGGCCATCTGGAAGGCGATGCCAAGGAGTTCACCACAGCGCTTGAAGCGGTCAGCCGCGTCGAGGTTGTTGGCGAGGTGAGCAGGAGCGCGACCGCACCATCCAAAGAGAGAGCCAGTTTTGCCCTCGGCGATGTAGCGCCACTGGTTGAGGTCGAGGTCGATTTGACCGCGTGTTTCCACTTCAAGTACGGCGGCGCGGCTCATGGTAGCGACGGTAGCGACGGCTTCTTTGGTGATGATGCGAGGAAGTTCCGAGAGCGCTTCGATGCTGATGCAGAGCATGATATCGCCGCCGAGTACGGCCACAGAGTTGTTCCATTGTGCGTTGACGGTGGGTCGTCCGCGACGTTGAGTGCCAGCGTCCACGACATCATCGTGGAGGAGGCTTGCGCCGTGAATGAACTCACCGCTGAGGGCGATGTTTGCGAGGTCTTCAGCGCGGTCTTCGACGCCAACGATCTTGCCAAAGCAATAGACCAACCTTGGACGAGCGCGTTTTGCGCCTGGCGCGGTTGCCAGGTGCTTTCCTGCTTCGAGGAGCATTTGAGACTGCTCCAGTCCTTCGGGTGCCTGCGCACTCAACGCGTCTTCAATGTGATGGCTCACAAGCGAGATAAATTGAGCTTGATCCATGGTTGTTATCGCTCCGAGTTTGTAATGGTATAAAGAGGCTCTCTGGATTTGAGAGCCATGTGCTTGTTGCCAAGGTAGTAGAGAGTAGGCCCGTTTGGCAAATATGAAGTTGGATTTTTGCGTTGAACAGGGGTGATGCGCGTGTTTTGGTGGGAATCAATTCAGGATGATCGAAGTTAAGAGGTGCAAAGAGTCATGTTGATGAGGGGGTGTTCAATCTTGTTGACATGATTGGAGAACCACGATTCATGATGAAGACGAGCCAGAATGTCAGATACATTAGAAATGAAGATGCGTCTTAATTTGTCATTGACCCTGAACCATTGTCCCTTTGAGATATATGGCGTCGAGACGCGTCAGTTTTTGCGAAAGCGCAGCGGTGAGAGCATGCGTCATGTGGTGATGAAGTGGTTGAGTTATATTCTTTTTTACCACGACGACTTGCAGATTGAGGCGAGCGCTTCGCAGCACTTCAAGCCCGATCTGGTGAGATTTGGTGAGGATGGTCGTGTGCCCGTACAGTGGATTGATTGTGGTCAGACGGCGTTGCAAAAGCTTGACAAGATCTCGCAGAAGAACCGAGAGACGATGATTGACATTGTCAAGGCTACGCCTCAGGAGCTTGAGGCGTACAAGCTTCAGGCAAACACGCGTTTAAAGGCACCCGAGCGTGTGCGGTACTGGTCTTTTGAGGATGGCTTGGTGCAGCGCTTGGGATCGCTTTTGCATGGACGCCATGATGTGATAGCGACGGTGTCCAAGGGATTTGAGTATGTGTATCTTGTGATTGATGGACAGGAAGAGTTACGTGCTCGCGTTGTATGGTTAAATCAGGCAGTGTCTCCAGTGAAGGAGCGTGTGTCGTTGAATGATAAAGCAAGGAGTTGAACGTGGATTATATTGAGTTGGATGCGAGTATAGGCGAGGGTGGGGGCCAGGTCTTGCGCACAAGTTTGGCGTTGTCGATACTGACCAACACAAACCTGATCCTGGAGAATGTGCGAGCCAAGAGGTCAAGGCCAGGGTTGATGCGTCAGCATTTGACGGGAGTCAAGGCTGCCGCTCAGTTATGTGATGCGCAGCTTACAGGCGCCGAGATTGGGTCCACATCGTTGCGTTTTGAGCCTGGCGAGACGTTGGTCAAGGATATGACGATTAAGATCGGGACGGCGGGGAGCACCACGCTTGTGTTGCAGACGATTTTGCCCGTGTTGATGTGTGCATCAACGCCCTGTGAGATCAGGATTCATGGTGGGACTCATAATCCAATGGCACCCTCATATGACTTTTTGCGCGAGGTGTTCCTTCCCCAGTTGAAGAAGATTGGACCCGAGGTTGAGTTGGAGTGTGAGCGACATGGGTTTTATCCTGCGGGTGGAGGGCGTCTTGTGGCGCGTATTCAGCCTGTTGCGCGCGATAAGTTCAGGCGCTTTGAGTTGCTCGAGTGTGGGCGAGATCTTGGGAGACGTGGTGAATCGATCATCGCGAACTTGCCCGAGAATATTGCACATCGAGAGATTGAGGAGCTGGTGTCATTGATGGGGTGGCAAGAACAGGACTGTAAGGTGCGAGCGGTGAACAGCAGTGGTCCAGGAAATGTTGTGTTGGCAACAATGATGTTTGGGAATGTGACCGAGCAGATGACCTCATTTGGCGAGAAAGGAAAGCCAGGTGAGCGCGTGGTGCGTGATCTTGTGAAGGAGGTCAGACGCTACCTTGCCAGTGGTGCGCCTGTGGGTGAGTATCTTGCAGACCAACTTTTATTGCCCATGGCTCTTGGCGCAGGAGGGGAGTTCAGGTGCTCGACGTTATCACAACATACGAAGACGCAGGCCGAGGTGATCGAGAAGTTTCTTGAGGTTGAGATTGGCTTTGAGCGTGTCGATGAAGGTGGCTGGAAGGTTGTCGTGGATGTGTGAAGAGCGTTTTTGAGTATTCTGTGTGAGGCAAGCGACCTCCTTCCATTCATGGAAGGAGGTTTTTTCATATGTCCAGTCAACGTTTAAGTGTGCTCCTGTGTATGGGGCTGATGTCATGTGTCACATCAAAGTCAGCGGAGCGTGTGGCCTCACAGGGGGAGAATGAGGTTGAGGAGAAGCGGGCGCACGATACGCAGATCGAGGGACGTAGTGTGGAGCAGCGTTGTTTTGATGGGAGGGATTTTTCTGCCTGTCAGGAGCATCTCACCTCTGTGGCACAGCTGGACGACGATGAGAAGGTTGTGCAAACGCGAGAGTTTATGTGCCGTTTGGAGCAAGCGCCTCGTGAAGCAGTATGTTTTGAGCACGCTGCATACCTGGTGGAGAGGAAAGAGCTTGGTCGAGGGATGCATTTGTATGATCGGTTGTGTGGAGTGGATGAGCCCGGAGGAGAGTGTCTTGCCTATGTGAGGTTATTATCGAGGAAGGGGAGTTCACGTGAGGCTTTGGACAGGGCAGAGGCGCTTGGTCATCGTTTGTGCGAGGGGGGACAGATGAGCGCGTGTGTGGAAGAGGCGCGTATCAAGGAAGAGTTCAGGGGGGATACGGCAGGCGCGTTGGCGCTGTATGTTCGCGCTGCGCAGGAGAAGGATGCGGAGGGAATGCGTCGTCTTGGTGAGTGCTTTTTGTGGGGCAGGGGCGGAGTTGTTCAAAGTAAACCTAAGTCTTTTCAGTGGTTTGAGGATGCATGTGAGGGAGGTTCTGCGCGAGGATGTACACTTGCTGGTCAGGCGTGGCAGTTTGGCGTAGGAGTGGATGAGCAGGATTTTGAGCGTGCAGGAGAGCGCTACACCAGGGGATGTGAAGGGGGTGATGCTGGTGGCTGTATTGCGCTTGGGCATCTGTATGAGTCGGGTTTGATTGGGGACCAGAAAGAGGTGGACAGAGCGCGTGAGTTGTATGAACGCGGATGTGAAGGGGGGAGTTTTCGGGGGTGCGTGGACCTTGGCTATCTGTATGAGTATGGCAAGGGCGTGAAGCAGGATCGTGAAAAGGCAGGATTATTGTATGGCAGGGCTTGTCGTCATGGGGAGCATGATGGGTGCCACCGCTTGCTCGATATGGATGGGAGCAAGCGGGGAAAATAGTTGAATGTGATGGGGGGTCAAGGGGTGGATACAAAGAACAGGAACGTGTCTTCGGCATCCAGGACCTGTCCTGGTGATGGGATGGACATATCGATAAGTTCTGGGAGGTTATGGGGGGATGGTCCACGGCAGATTTCAGGCCAAGGAGGAGGAGGCATGAGCCATGCGTTGTGTTGATCACGCATGTGTCTGCGGTCTGAGCTAAATGTATCTCTGTACATGTTTGCGGTTATTTTTCGGAATAGGGGATGATACTCTTGAGGTATGGCATGAAGGAGAGGAAAGGAGCTCAACCACCAGTCCTCAAAAGGGATGGGTGCGCCCATAAGCGAGTCCAGGTCCCAGACGGTGCTCATTGTGGAGGTTTTGTGGATTAGAATGACATGATAATCCCACAGGACAGGATCACCATGAATCAGGGAGGCGCGTTGATTCCATATCGGACACTGTCTTCGCAGGTTTGATATGAACAGCACAAAACATTCATCCAGAATGGACGCAATATCTGGGTGTGTGGTGAGTTGCCATATATTTTCCTCACAGTAGTTTGCCGCATAGGCGTACTTTTTCAAATGTTGGCTCATGACATTAGATCATTGGGAGGTGTCGTGGTGGGTAAGGTGCGAGAAATTCGAGAGTCGTTATTAGCAATACCGAAGGTTGATCTGGAAGAGATCTCACCCTCTGACATTGAGGGGTGTGTGCGTGTATTGAGGGCGATGATGGGAGTAAGTGAGGAAGAGCATCCTCAGGCGCTCAGGTTGATGGAGATGAGCGCCATGTATTATTCCTCATTGAAAAAACTGCGCAAGAGTCAAGTGCGTCGTGAGCGCAAACAACGCAATAAAGAGATGCTGGCACGCACGGCGATACGTTCCACACCACTGGACATCAGGAGATCGAAGGCCGCACTGGAGGCTCGCACTGATGCGCGTACTGGTGGTGTGGGAGAACTTTTAGGTAAACGGCACTGCTATGATTGTAAGACACGCTATGTGAAGTTGCATCATTTTTACGATTATTTGTGCCCGGCGTGTGCTCCTGAGCACTGGCTAAAACGCTTTCAGCGCTGTGATTTACGTGGGAGGACCGCGTTAATTACAGGGGGAAGGGTCAAGATTGGTTTTGAATTAGCAGTCAAGATGTTGCGTGATGGTGCCGATGTGATCGTCACGACACGTTTTCCGAAGGATGCTGCGAGGCGTTTTGGTGAGCTGGACGATTTTGACCAGTGGAAGGAGTCACTCTTTATCTACGGTTTGGATTTGCGTGACATTCCTGGTGTGATGGCATTTTGTGAGCATATCAATGCATCATTTAGTGCGCTGGATATTGTGGTGAACAATGCTGCTCAGACAGTGCATCGTCCGAAGGCATATTATGCCTCGGTGATGGAGTTTGAGCAGGCTGGAGAGTTGGAAGATAAGCAAGCGATGTGTGTGCAACGAGGTGTTGTATCGCCCGCGATGTTGTCGGGGCAGACGACATCCGGGGGCATGGAGGCGTTCTTCCCAAAGGGACAGGTGAACGAGGATGGTTTGCAGCTTGATTTGAGAGAGACCAATTCATGGATGCTTGAGTTGGCAGATGTACCTGTGCGCGAGCTGCTGGAGGTCCATGTGATCAATGCTGTTGCACCAGGAGTGTTAAACGCGATGTTAAGACCAGCGCTTGAGCGCAGTGAGCACAAGGATCGTTACATCATCAACGTATCGGCGAAGGAAGGGCAGTTTGGGGCCAAACACAAGTCCACTCGCCATCCACACACAAACATGGCCAAGGCGAGCATGAACATGATGACGCGTACCTGCGCCGAGGATTATGCCTGTGCAGGGATCTATATGAGCAGTGTTGACACAGGATGGGTGACATATGAGCAGCCCGAGAACATCAAGTCAGGGATGATTGAGCAGGGAGGTGGACCTCCGCTTGATGTGATCGATGGAGCAGCGCGTATTTATGATCCGATCGTACAGGGGATCGGATCGTGTGAGTATGTATCTGGCCAGTTGTGGGTCAACTTCAAGGTCGCGCCATGGTGATTTACTGGTCTGGAAACGTGTTTTGACGTCAAAAAGAGATAGAATAATTATTCTATTCGCGTTAGGTTGGACACTGAGGTTGTCGGTTTAGGAAAGGCACATTAGTATTTTGTGCTGAAGAAAGTTTAGAAGCAGGGCTTGAAGCATGTTGAGTGTGTTGGGGGAGAGCTGTAGCAATGTGATCGGAGTCCGTGAGAGGATTTTCAACAGGCATAATACATGGATGTGACAGATACATTAGATGAGGATTTTGGGACACTGGAAGCGCTCTTCCCGAGTGATGATGAGCTTCCACGTCTTACCGTGTTGATCGTTGATGATGAGCCGTATGTACTGCGCTCATTGAAGCGATTGATGCGATCTCTGGATGTGGATGTATTAACCGCAGATGGTGGCGCAGAGGCGATTCAGATCTTCAAGGAGAACGACATCGCTGTACTGATCTCTGACCAGTTCATGCCCCACATGAGTGGGGCAGAGCTTCTTGAGTATGCTCGTCTGAATCACGAGGATACGATCCGTGTGATGCTGACGGGGAACAACGACTTGAACACGGCGATCGAAGCGATTAACCGTGGTGATGTGTTCAGATTTGTGCTCAAGCCATGGGAGAATAAAGATTTTATCAAGATTGTGGAGCTTGCGCTTGAGCAGCATATGATCTTGATGAACCACCGTAAGTACCAGCGTTATATTCGTGAGCAAAACGAACGTTTACAGACATTGAATGATGAACTTGAGCGTCGTGTTGGTGAGCGTACTCGAGCGTTGCTTGAGAGTCGTGAAGAGATTGAGTCGTTGTACAAGGAGCTTCAGTCAAGCTTTGATGCTGCGCTCAAGGCGATGCTCTCGACGATGGAGCTTGGAGAGATCAAGATCGTGGATCACTGTCGTCGTACAGCGACGAGGGTGCAGCAGCTGTGTGACGAACTGTTGTTAGGCGAGGGCATCAGCCAGCCCTTGGTTCGCGCGAGTT
The DNA here is from genome assembly GCA_950059285.1 of uncultured Pseudomonadota bacterium. Taxonomy (GTDB): domain Bacteria; phylum Myxococcota_A; class Bradymonadia; order Bradymonadales; family Bradymonadaceae; genus CATLTV01. The sequence goes on from CATLTV010000053.1 coordinate 22,892, forward strand.
TGTTGCACTGGCTTGGTTTGGTGAGCGTGCCCGCTGAGTTTTTTGAGATGGGGTTGGACGATCTACGGATGAGCTTGAGGCGACCTGGGAGTATCACCCCTTGCTTGCCTGTCAGGTGATGCAAACGGTGGATGCGCTCAAGTACCCTGGTCAGATCGTGCTGCATTACTTACGTCGTTATGATGATTCGGACTTCAGGGCCAATCAGCAGATCGAGGACTTTACGCTCACCGAGGACTTTGTGTTGTCCTGTCGGATTTTGAACATGTGTTCGGCGTTTGAGCGTGCACGTACCATGGCGACGCTTGAGGCAAAGGAGAGAGCACAAAAAATGAGGGTCGAGCGTGGTGAGCGCTACTTTGTGGAGCGTGGCCTGTATGCGCTCAAGCAAGGTAAGGGCACCGAGTTTGATCCCATGCTTGTGGCGAGATTCTCGGATATGATTGAGCGCCTTTACATGGAGTATCGTCGCGAGAAGAAGCTTGTCTCCATTGTGAACCTCAAGCCAGGTATGGTGCTCTCTCGTCCGATTGAAACCTTGCAGGGGCTCCCTGTCGCACCACGTGATCTGACGATCACGGAGGACATGCTCAGGCGACTTGATGTGTTTCAAAACACAGGCGGACTTGGTCCGATTTATATCTGGGAGTGATTGAAATTAAAGGTCTTTTAGTTCTTGCGCGAAATCAAGAGGATGGAGGTTAAGAGCCTCTTCCAGGCGCTCTTCATACTTTGCTTTTGTGATCTCACAGGCGCCAAATTTGGCGAGGTGATCGGTCATAAATTGAATATCAAGCAGGGTCATGTTGAGCGCTTTCATTCGCTCTACAAGATAAACAAGGCTCACCTTCGACGCGTTGGTGCGTCGGTGGAACATGGACTCGCCTGCAAAGAGTCCTCCAATGCTGACACCATACAATCCTCCTGCCAGTTCACCATCCTCCCAGGCCTCAATGGAATGGGCAAAGCCAAGGTGGTGAAGCTCCACGTAAGCATTAATGATGCCGCTCGAAATCCATGTGGTGGGTTGATTATCTCGCGGTGCCGCACACTCTTCCATGACTCGTTCAAAGCATGTGTTGACGGTCATCTTGAACTGACCCGAGCGAACGACCTGCCGAAGCCTGCGCGAGGCGTGAAATTCTTCAAGAGGAATGATGGCGCGAGGATCGGGGGCATACCAGTAGATATCACCGTTGGCTTCGGGATGAGCCATGGGAAAGATGCCCTGAGTGTAGGCGGAGAGGAGGACGTCTGCGTTGGGTCTCTTCATAATATAATATGGGGAAGTAGAGCGTAATAAAATGAGACAAAGGGGGCGGCTTTTGACATGTCAAAAGCCGCCCCCTTTGTCTCATTTTATCGCGTTGGCCGCAACAGTCGTACTGTTCTAGCCTGCGTTTGGAGCAGTCATATCCGCAGGGCGGATGGACTCGTCAAACTGCTCACCGGTGAGGTAGCCAAGCTCGATCGCGGCTTCACGGAGAGTCTTGTTCTCCTTGTACGCTTTCTTGGCGATGTTGGCAGCCTTGTCGTAACCGATGACAGGGTTAAGCGCAGTGACAAGCATCAAGGAGCGCTTGAGGTTGAGATCGATCTGCTCCCTGTTGGGCTCGATGCCTGCTGCACAGTGCTCGTTGAAAGACTCGCTGGCGTCAGCGATCAGGCGAGCGGACTCGAGCACGGTGTGTGCGATCATGGGCATGTAGACGTTGAGTTCAAAGTTGCCCGATGCGCCAGCAAAGCTCATGGATGCGTCGTTGCCCATGACACGAGCGCAAACCATGGTCATGGCTTCAGCCTGTGTGGGGTTGACTTTGCCAGGCATGATGGAGGAGCCAGGCTCGTTTGCCGGGATGATAAGCTCGCCGATGCCACAGCGAGGTCCGCTTGCCAACCACCTGACATCATTGGCGATTTTGTTGAGTGAGCACGCGAGTGTGCGAAGCGCACCATGTGCTTCAACGAGAGCTTCTTTGCCAGCAAGTTGAGCGAACTTGTTGGGCGCAGGTTTGAAGCTGTAACCTGTACGTGCTGCGAGTGCATCACAGACCTTCTGGTCGTAGCCAGGTGCGGTGTTCAGACCAGTTCCAACGGCGGTGCCACCAATGGCAAGCTCGTTCAGGAGTTCAAGGGAGTGCCCAACAGCTTTGAGACCGTAATCAAGCTGTGCAACCCAACCTGAGATCTCCTGACCCAGAGTAAGGGGAGTGGCATCCATCAGGTGTGTGCGGCCAGTCTTGATGATGTCCTGAAATTCTTCGGACTTGGCAGCGAGCACATCGCGCAACGCGGTGACTTTGGGGACAAGTTCGGTGTGGAACTGGTCAACCACGGCGACGTGAATGGCTGTGGGGAACGAGTCGTTGGTGGACTGGCTCTTGTTCACATCATCGTTGGGGTGAATTGGGGATTTTGAACCCATTTCACCATCAGCCATTTCGATGGCGCGGTTGGAGATGACCTCGTTGACGTTCATGTTGCTCTGTGTACCAGAACCTGTCTGCCAGACCACAAGTGGGAAGTGGTCATCAAGCTTGCCTTCGATGACTTCTTCAGCAGCTGCCTGGATGAGTTTCTTTTTCTCTTCAGGGAGCAAGTCAAGCGCGCAGTTTGCTTCAGCAGCAGACCACTTGACCAGGCCCATGGCCTTGATCATATGGCGAGGCAGGCGGTGTCCACCGATTTTGAAGTTTTGGAGTGAGCGTTGTGTTTGAGCGCCCCAGTAACGATCTGTGGCGACCTCAATGGTGCCCATGCTGTCTTTTTCTGTACGAGTGGTCATGTTCAGAACCTCATCAGTGATAAAATAAGTAAAGACTGGAACCCAGGATCAGGACCTCCCTGATCATCTTCAAGTTTGCGTTTGGGTTTACAGCAAGTGAGGGTAGGTTGACAACAGCCGAGCACCTCCTTGTAGGGAGGTGCTCGGCTGTATGGTGTGGCGAATTATGCCATGCGTCGAATTTTCCAGGCGCGGTGGATTCCCTCGCGGAAGTCCTCGGGGATCGTATCCTTGGAGATCTCGTTGACGACCCCCTTGATCTCATCAGTGTCCATTTCAAACTTTCGGAAGTTGTTGGAGAAGAGCAGGATTCCATCGTCGGTGAGGAGTTCAAGACAGAGGTTGATCAGCTGAACGTGATCGCGCTGAATGTCGAGATCCTGCTCCATTTTTGCCGAGCGAGAGAAGGTTGGCGGATCAAGGACGATGATCTCGTATTGCCTTCCCAGAGAAACCTCTCGTGGGAGCCACTGCAAGATATCTTTGCGCAAGAAGAGGTGCTGCCGGGTGTTGAGGTTATTGCGCTCGAAGTTGCGCTTTGCCCAGTCGAGGTAGGTGTTTGAGAGGTCCACGCTGGTGGTGTGCGCTCCTGCATGTGCGGCCCAGACGCTGAATGCACCTGTGTAGCAAAACAGGTTTAGCATACGTGCGTTCTTGCCATATTTTTTGACGATGGAGGCGATGTCCTTGCGGCTCTCGCGGTGGTCAAGAAAGAGGCCTGTATCGATGTAATCGGTGAGGTTGACCAGAAAGGAGAGGTGTCCTTCTCGCACGACAATCTCGTTCTTTTGAGAGTCCTGCTTCTGGTACTGACGCCCACCTTTCTGGCGTGTGCGCTCGCGTTCATGGAGGAACTTGTGGTCAGAGACACCAAGGATATCCTTGATTGCCTGCCTGACTTCCTGACGCTGTGCGTTGCGCTCTGCGTTGCTCATGCGATTGGTGGAGTATTCTTGGAGGAAGACATGCTTTCCATAGACATCTACGCTCCAGCGGTACTCGGGGATATCACGGTCATAGAGACGGTAGGCGTTTGTGGGCCAGCGCTTGGCCCACTTGGAGAGGTGGCGTTGGCGTTTCTTGAGGCGATTATAAAATGGATTGGACATAGACTTTGGGTTCCTGTGTCAAAGATCTGAGCACGTTCTAATGTAGGATGCTCACTTTTCTGAGGATTGATATTTATGTGTTTTTGCTAAGTTGCTGTTTTGTCTTGGTTTTGTGTCTTGTTTTGGAGTTGGATTAATATTTGCTCTTGAATGTAGAGCAGAAGAAAGTACAGGTCTGCGCATTCTCGTACAGACACCAACCCTAGCCAGTGTGGAGAGTTATCATGTCCAAGGCAATCCTACAAATACGTGTTCATCGTGTCATCTCATTGTTGTTTTGTTGTGTCGCATTATGGAGCCTGACAGGTTGTCCTGCGCCAGAGGTTCTTGAGCCAGAGGATCTGTGTGATGAGGTCCGCCGATGTGGTGTAGGTGCCCAGGAGGTCTGTGGTGAAGATGGTCAGACTTACAGCTGTGAAAGCTATGCAAGGTGCCTTGGGGTTATTGTGGACACCACAGGTGAGGCATGTGAGCTGACCTCTGAGTGTGGCCCTGTGACATGTGATCTGTATTGTGAGAATGGGTACAAGTCAGACGCAAACGGCTGCAACTTGTGTGAATGCAACGAACCTGTTGAGTGCCCCGCCATCGACTGTGATCTGTACTGTGAGAATGGCGTCAAGACAGATGAACACGGCTGCAACTTGTGTGAGTGTAATGAGCCCGTGGAGTGTGCTCCTGTCGCATGTAATCTGTTCTGTGCAGATGGCTTCAAAACAGATGAGGACGGTTGCGATCTATGTGAGTGCAATGAGCCTTACGAATGCCCCGAGTTTATGGAGCCTCATTGCGAGGCGTGGGAGGAGCTTAAATGTTACACCGATCGCGATGGGTGTGAGTCCTGTGAATGTGCGCCATCCAATGAGCAATGTGTATACGAAGTATGTCATTTTGACACTGAATCCGTGTGCTTTGGAGACAATGATGGCGACGGCTGTGAGGAGTGTGCATGTGTTGAGCCTGGGTGTCCTTATGAGCGTGACGCTGTAGAGTGTCCTGAAGGTTCAGAGTGGGAGTGCATTTACGGTTCGAATGGTGAGCGCTCATGGGCGTGTGTGGAGGAAGTGATATGCCCACCCATCGCGCCACCAGACTGTTTTGATCACGAGTACATTGCTGGCGGCGATCTTGATGGAGATGGGTGTGCGGAGGCTTGGTGTGAGCCTGTGAGTTGTCCTGGGTACGAAGTTCCTGATTGTGGTGGCGAACCTGTCACACGAGGTGAGGATGATGAGGGGTGCACGGTCTTCTCTTGCTCCCCTCTAAACTGTCCCGATATCGATTGTTCTACAGACGAGTGTGAATATGGCGTCAAGCTTGACTCGTCTGGATGTGCTACTTGCGAGTGCAAGGCACCACCTGTGGAGTGCGAGCTGCTCGACCCTGACTTTGGGACCTGTGACCTCTATTGTGCCAATGGTTTTGAGGTGGACGCCAATGGGTGTGAGATCTGTGAGTGTAAAGAGGCCGAGTGCATTCAGGATGAGGACTGTTCAGGCATCAATGAGTTGTGTGTGCTGGACATGTTAGACCCCTCTCTTTGCTGTAATGTGAACGATCCCAACGCAGGAGTTTGTCCTGACGATGTGCCTGCGTGTTCAGGCACATGCAAGTCGTTCGAGTACTGTTCTGCTACAGGTGCTGGATGCCCAGGTGGGACCTCGTGCGAGTTCATTGAGCGAAATGATTGTTGTCCTCACGGGGCGATCTGTGACTCAAGCATTCCTGTCTGCCCCGCCGTGTGTATGTAACACTTCTGTCTTTCTGTACTGCATGAACCGTGTTCTTGCTGTATCTTTGGCTGCAAAGTTTCATGCGTGTGAATCAAAGGAGTGGAGTAGTCATGATGCGGCGATATGTAACAATGATTTTGATGTGTGGTCTGTGTGTGATGATCAGCGCATGTATCTTCACAGACCAACCTTCGGGCAAAGGCGAGCCAGAGAGCTGTCGTGAAGACGAGCTTTGTGATGCTGGCGCATCGGATGTGTGTGGTGAGGACGGCGAGGTCTATGCGTGCGAGGAGCTTGCAACATGTGAGGCGGTGGCGATTGATGACAGCGGCCAGGCATGTGGCAAGAGTTTTTGCAGTATGACACTCCCTGTAGGATGTAATCTGTTTTGCGCAGAATACCTTTATGATTCAGAGGGATGTAGGCTGTGTATGTGTGCCAATACGAGCAGCTGCCCTACATTATCACCATGCAGCGATGGTCAGGACCGCGTGTGCAATGGTGAGGACGCCAATGGCTGCCCAATTTGTGTCTGTCCAAACACCTGAACCGACAAGCAAGCACACATCAGGCGGGGCGAGCTTCACATGTGAAGCTCGCCCCGCCTGATGTGTGCTTGCTTGATATATGGGGGTAGAGTGGGGTATGTAATGTGACTTGCAGGTGTTCATGAGTATTGAACTGGAATCCTATAAAAATGAGGTTGTGATGAGGCGTCGAGATATCTTGAAGTTTGGATTGGGAGCGTTGATGACCTGTGGGGTCGTGGCGTGTAAGAGCGCAGGACCCACAGTGCCCGAGCCCGCGAGTTTGCCCGCAGGCGTGGGGAGCCTTTCAGGTGTGTGGTACTCACCCCAGTTTGAACAAATGTACATTCGCCAGATCGGTGACGAGGTGCGTGGTATTTATACCTACAAGTATGGCGGTACATTTGAGGGTAAGATTGTGGGGAACCTGATCAAATTCAAGTGGATCGATCCAGGCGATCCCGATGTGGCGCGCAGGACATTCAAAGGCGAGGGCTACTGGCAGGTCGTCAAGGAAGGCGATCGCATTTTCTTGAAAGGTGCATGGGGCTACAATGACGACGTCATGGCTGGAGGCCCATGGGAGGCTGAATATATTCGTGAGCTTGAGGACTCCGACCCAAGTACAGTGGAAGAGTATCGAGACAACGAGGTTCGTTAGGACAATGTTGTGAGTTCATAAGAATGAGGTGGAACAAGTGCACAGAAGTGATGTCAAAGCTTCTGTGTTCTTGTTTGGGGCGGGTTTTAGCGATGGATAGATTACGAGGATGTAATCAAAGAGAGGTCAAGTGAAAAGGTTTCAACTGGTTGTTCTGATTGGTTTTTTTGCGCTTGTGGCTTGTGGTGCAACACCGACCAAGTCCGAGGGGTGGAGTCAGGAAGTTGCCGTGCGTCCTGCTACAGGTGAGCAGCGAGAGCAGGTGGTCAAGGCGATGAAGTCGGAGCTTGCGCGCTCGATGAAGTCGCTCAAATTCAGAGATTATGAAGCGCCATACTTTATTGCATATCAGCTCAAGGACATTGCCTCGGAGTCGCTCTCGGGCAAGTTTGGCAGCGTGGTTTATGAGCAAAATGATCGCAACCGCTATGTGTATACCGAGGTCAGGGTTGGGGATTATAGTTTTGATAACTATGCCAACATTGATAACGAAGCGTTCAGAATGCAGGACTTCGAGGTTGATCGCAGGGCACCGCTTGATTCGGGGGAGGACTCCATTCGAGGTGTATTGTGGCAGCTCACGGATGCGTCATACAAGAAGGCGTTGAGCGACTTTCTGACCAAGAAAGGTGGCGCAGTGTATGCGACCGAGGAGAAGACCAGCGCAGGGAGCTTCTCCAAGGAGAAGCCAAACACATACCGTGGCAAGGTCCAGAGTCCAGAGCTTGATCATGTGTATTGGAAGAAGAGGATCGAGAAGTACACAGGAGAGATGAAGAAGG
>CATLTV010000054.1 GCA_950059285.1 uncultured Pseudomonadota bacterium
CAGTTGACCTCTGACCATGGTTGGCGCATGACCGATGATGCATATGCTCGTCTGGAGCCAGTCATGAAGGAGCTGGTTGAGCTGGGGTGTCGTATCAGCTTGTTTGTGGATGATGACATTGATGAGGCGTCCTTGCAGAAGATCAAGGCGCTCGGCGCGCATCGCGTGGAGTTGTATACAGGGCCTTATGCCGAGGCGTATGGTACGCCCGAGCACAAGGCGATGTTAACGCGTTATGCTGAAGCTGGCGAGCGCGCGCGTGCTGCGGGGCTTGAGCTGAACGCAGGTCATGATTTGAACCTCGATAACCTTGGTGATTTTCTTGTTGAAGTGAAAGAGGTTAAAGAGGTGTCAATTGGACATGCCCTGATTGTTGATGCGTTGGAGATGGGATATTTGGATGCCGTGAAAGCATATTTGGATCTGACCTCTCAGGTGTAGATTGTTGTGAGTAGGCGAGGCCCAAATCTCGCCTACTCAAACTCAAGCTCATCAAAGCGTGCGTCATGAAAACGTATGCAGAAGTCCTGTGCGCAGCCCTGATATGTGGGCGTGATGGGGAGTTGTGGAGTGGGGTTTTTGAGGTCGACTTCATGGTAAACACTCATCGAGCATAAAAGTCCCTCTTCATCATATTCCGGGACAAATTCAAAACCATTGGAGATATCCAGAAGCCAGAGCAGGTCTACTTCTGATTCGGGCAGATGTGCGACGCGCTGCACAGGCCACTCAAGTTCATGATAATCGTGGACATCAAGCGTCTTATCAGGTCCCTCACCATCTTCATGAGGGAGAATCATATGATAGGGGAGGTTTTCATCAAAGCGAAGGAGGGCATCCCAGCCATTCTGATCGGCATCGTCATAATCTTCAGTCATATTATATTGTATAATACTTTGTTGGAGGCGCTGTGTCATATAGTGTAGAGTGTGAGGATGTAAGTGTGGTGACACCTGCTCCAGAAGCTCTGGCAAGGATGTAATAAAGTCTTGAGAGAGCGTGTGGTTTTTGATGACCTCGTCGATGGAGGAGAGGAATTTATCCGTGTCATTTGTGTGCATCATGTTCGCGTTGGAAAGAGGGTAGGTTTATCTATAGAGTGTGCAAGAGAAGTCAGATTAACATGGTGATGTTCGAACGCGCATAGATGTAAAGATCTGTATCCGATCAGAATGGAAGGAAGAATGATGAGAAAGAGTGTTGGCGTTATAATGTGTTGTGGAGTGTTGTGTGTGCTGAGTGCCTGCTCTCCAAAAGATGGTGAGAACAATGAGCAGCATGAGATAGTTGAGCCATCGCAGGAGGCTCCTGTGCTTGAGTCAAGGCGTATGAGTTTGCACCTTCCCACGGATACAAGTGCAGCGCTCAACCTTGCGGCAGATGATTTGGTTGCCCTTTATGCATCTGTGTTGGGTAAGGAGGATGCGCTGACGGTCTCGACGGAGAGCTATCAGGCTGTGGACTCTGACATTTTTATTACTGTGACGATTCTTGAAGAGGATGTGGAGGAGATTCCAGAGCAGGGGTATCGCATTACGGTGCTTGAGACGAGCGCTGGGCGTCAGGGGTTGCAGATCGAGGCAGAGGACGACATTGCTGCGATGTATGCGATGTATGAGATTGCAGCAAAGCAGGGGGCACGTTATCACCACCCCGAAGAGACGTTTCTTCCCGCAAAGGATGAGGATGCGGCGTTGCCATGGTTGAGTGATTTTGATGGTGACGTGGATGCGCCACGCTTTGCGTTGCGCGGTTTTCACGAGCATACACAGCACCCCACGCCGATGTCTGACTTTTATCTTCGTCCTGACAGGGGTGAGGAGTTTCGCCCTTACGTGAGTCGCTATATGAAGTGGCTTGCCAGAAACCGTCAGAACGTGGCCTCGTGGCAGATGCTTAAAACGGTCGATCTGGATGTATGGGAGCCCTATATTTCGGACATCATCGAGGAGGCGCACACATATGGCGTCAAGGTTGGGATGGTGACGAGTTTTTCGGATGAGCAGCAGAATAACTTTAAGATCATTCTTCCTGATCGTGCCAATGAAGAGGGTATGATCCTCAGTGAAGAGGAACAAATTCGTCAGGTTTTATCGCGGTTTGACGCGATGGGTTTTGATTTTTACACCTTCCAGATTGGGTCCTCGGAGTTCACCAAGCCAGGTGATCAGCTTACGGTGGATCGTTTGAATTCGGCGGCCAAGGTCAAGCGAGAACTTGATGATCGTCCAGAGCTCTTCACCTGGATTCACATGGTGTGTTCACTTGAAGATGATGACGGCGGGTATTTTTATCATCTTGCTGGCGATGCCGATCCTGCGGTTGGCACATGGGTACACACGGTGATGTTCCATGATCTTGAGCACCCTGCACCAGTGTATGATTGTGAGAGTTTTAATCATCAGCGTGACTTCTTGAAGCAGGAGCTTGGCGAGCGCGAGCAGGTGTATTTCCCCGAGTCTGCGTGGTGGTTGGGATTTGACAACAACATGCCTCTGGCGCTTCCTATTACAGGGTGGACACGATCCTGGGATATCAAGGAGGAGCTTAAAGGTTTGGATATACGAGGTCACGTGACCTTTACTACAGGGCGTGAGTGGGCGTACTGGCAGTATGATCACTTTGTGGCACAGGCAGGTTGGGACGATCAGCTTGAGTGGGGTGATTATCTGGCGTGGATCACGCAGATGTATGGTGATTCAGGCGAGACGGTGGCGAGTGTGTTGAATGACTGGGCACTGTTGCAGAAGAAGCATTTCTTTGATGAGAACCCCGAGATTTATTTCTATCTGGCAGGTGAGCTGACACAGGATGAGATTGGTGCGAAAGCGGGCATTCTCGCGCGTCGTCCCAAGATCGCATATCAGGATGTCGTGGCGTATGCTGACGACGAGTTTGAGACCTGGAATACGCGTGATCTTGAGATGTTAAAGCGCATGAAGGATGAGTATCAGACGCTGCTTGATGAGGCGTTTCCTACGCCACCATCAGCGCCAGCCAGCGCGGACGCATCGCTTGAAGATAAGCTTGTGTATGAGGTTTGGGCGGGGCTGTATCTGTATGTGCGTCGTATTGAGCACGCCATTGAGCTTTATACAGGTGTAGTTGATGTACGTGAGTGGACGCGGTTGTATCAGGGGGGTGCAGAGTTCACCGATCCTCAACGCGAGGTGTTGCTTGCCGATGCGATGGTGCACCTTGAAGCGGCCAAGCAAATCAGTGAGGATGCGCAGGCAATTATCAAGAATGTGTCAGCCACAACATATCGATATCCTGCGTCTATCTTGATTGAGGAGAAGCCCGAGTCTCCGACGTCGTATCCCTATGGATATCTTGAGGAAACGGAGCGTGCCTATTTCTGGACTCGACGTGATGTACAGCTTGAGCAGTTGATCGCAGACAGTTTTGTGGAGGATCTTGAGACCTGGATTTCGGAGCCAGCGCCCATTTATTATGTCAGGAGCAACGGCGTGTTTTTGACCGAGCCAGATAATCCCGTGGCGGGTGGAGTGATTGCGAGCTTTGTGCCTCAGTTGCTGCTTGGTCTGAATGGGAGTTATGCGCAGGATTCGCAGGAAGCAATCTTTGTGATTGGTCAGGATTACAACAAGAACTTCAAGCCAGATGAGGGCACCGAGCGAAACTTTGAGGTTTCGCAGATTGGGGAATCCACAGCACAGGCCAGGGGTGATGAATATGTGTTGACGGTGCGCGACAGCACAGGCCAGTTGATTGGTGATGGTCAGCTCACGTTGATTAATCCTGTGTTTGATTTGCGCTTTGAGCGAAGCTCCACAGGGGTGCCTGTGCTTGATGATCTTGACGTGTCGGGGACTGTGAAATCAGCCCAGCTTGTCACGCTTGTGCGCAGTGTGGATGGTATTGATCAGGAGGGTGTGGAGAACCTTGTAAAGAGCGTCTTTAACATTCCTGCTGAAGAGGACCTGCCAGAGGAGCTTGATGTGACCTTCCTGTTCAGAGCGAGGATTCAGGAGACCGAGTGAATCATGGTTTTGAATAGCCAGAGTATTGATGGATAAGACATACTTGTTAGTATAGTTATCTACTCAGAAGAGGACCAGCGAGCTTTGAGTTCGCTGGTTTTTTTGTATGCATGATGAGGAGGGTTGTGATGAGTGGTTCAAGAGAGCGCTTTTTTGGTGAGCTTCGCAGCGTATTGAGTCGTGGTGAGAGCAAGGAGGCCTGGGACGAGCTTTGTCAGGTGATTGACAGGTTTAGTGATGTCGAGCTTGACCAGATGATTTTTCCTTATGTTGAGGGTTCTGTGCGGAGCTGGCAGGCGGAGGTGTGTCAGGCTCCACGGGAGTGGGTGAAGCGCGCGCTTGACGGTGAGGACTTGCCCTTTTGGGCTATTGTCAGGGCGCTTGATATTTCGTGTGAATATCTGAATGCCAAACAGTTTGAACAGCTTATGCAAAGTGAGCGTATGCAGGGGGTTGAGGTCCTTGATATGTCAAGTAATCGGGTTCGTTCAACCGGGGCGTTGTACCTGGCACATGCGAATCATCTGTCTTCCTTGAGGGTGTTGAAGGCGGGTTTTAACGAGCTTGGAGCATCGGGGATGCAGGTTTTGACTCAAAGTCAGGGTGTGTTCGAGAATCTTTCGGAGCTTTATGTGGACGGCAACTTGATTGATAGCAGGGGTCTAATGCACCTGTTAGAGGCGCCATGGTTTGCCTCGCTTGAGGTGCTTGATGTGGCGAAGAATAAGCTAGAAAACAATGCCTTACATGCCCTGTTTGATGGTCTTTCCAGGCATGGAAAGATACGGCGGCTCGTGTGTGATGGGAATACGTTTACGGGTGATGGGTGCGCGATGGATGCGTTGTCGCAAGACTTTGACGGGTTAGAGATTCTGGAGGTCAGGTCATGCGAGTTGAACGAGTCAGATCTTTTTAAGTTTATGAATGGTAACTGGTCTGGTTTAAAGTCGCTTGATTTAAGCCGTAACCGCAAGCTTACGGACGACCATGTACAGGTGATGGCGAATAACTCATCTTTTCAGCAACTGGAGCGGTTATCACTGGGGGGAACAGACATAACCCTGGATGCGCTTGATTACTTGCATCAGCTCACATCACTGACGCATGTCACTATACCTTATAGATCGGGCTTCAGGCTTGAGCCGCTGAGGATACATCCATTCTTTGTGGTGTGTAGCTCGTGATCGATTGGATTGGGTGTTGTGGATTGAGAATAAGATGATATAGGTAGGTTGTATTGGTGGGGGATTGTCGTTTTTTATGTATGGTAAGTTACTCATGATGCAACGTTTTTATCTTGATTGGAATGCGACCTCTCCGCTCTGGCCAGAGGTCAAGGATGCGATTATCAAAGCGCTCGACAGCGTGGGCAATGCGTCAAGCATTCACCAGGAAGGTCAGCAAGCCCGCGCGATTGTGGAGCGTGCTCGTCGTACGCTTGCGCGCGCGATTGATGCGCCAGCACAGTCTGTGATTTTTACAGGTGGTGCGACCGAGGCAAATAACCAGGTTTTACGCACACATGCAAAGTATACACGCAAGCCATTTATCGTGTGCACATCGGTGGAGCATCCCTCTGTGATTGAGGTTGTCGAGGAGCTTGGAAAGCAGAAGCGCGTCCGCACGCGTATGATCAAGGTCGATCGTCTTGGCCGTCTTGATCTTGAAGATGTCAAGCAGGCGCTTGAAGATGGTGCGACGCTTGTGAGTGTGATGTTTGCCAACAATGAAATTGGCAATGTGTATCCTGTCAAGGAGGTCGTGGAGCTTGTGCATCAGTATGATGCCATCTGTCATGTGGACGCGACGCAGGCGTTTGGTAGGTTGCCCCTGAGTTTCAGGGAGCTTGGCGCGGATGTGATGACACTCTCTGTACACAAGATGGGTGGCCCAAAGGGAGTGGGGGCGCTGATCATCAAGGAAGGGTTCATTCAGGAATCGATGCTTGCAGGTGGTCACCAGGAGAGAGGACGTCGTCCAGGAACAGAAAATGTGCCTGCGATTGCAGGTCTTGATGCAGTGTCCAAACTTGTGCAGGAGAAGCAACCTCTGTGGCGCGAGCAAATGGAGCGTCGCAGGCAATATCTTCTGGACGGTTTGCTCGCCAAACTTGGTGGCACTATCGAGTTGCGAGGTGATCAGGATGCTCGCCTGCCCAACACATTAAACATCGCCTTTGAGGGAGTAACTGGCGAGGACGCCTTGTTGTCTCTGGACCTTGCGGGCGTGAGCGCATCGAGCGGTTCGGCCTGTACAGCAGGTTCCATTGAGCCCTCACATGTGGTGTTGGCCATGGGGTTTGATTCTGCCGAGGCCAAGAGGTCTGTGAGGTTGAGCGTGGGTCCAGGTGAGGGGGTTGAAGATCTGGATGGTGCGGTCGATGTAATAGTGAGCAATATCAGGCGCTTGATGTAGTATACTTGCGCGAGCTTTTTAGATAAGAAGAGAGAGTCATGAGTAGTGTAGAGGAGCAACAAGCTCCAGCAGATATGTCCTGTGAAGCCCCACCACGTGATCAGGAATTACCACGAGATGCCAACGAGCTTGATAATCTTGTGCGTGATCGTGTGGTTGTCGCCATGAGTGGTGGTGTGGATTCAAGTGTTGTGGCAGCGATGGTGGCAAAGCAAGGGTGGGATGCGATTGGTATTTCAATGCGTCTGTATTCCACACCTCCTGCGGCGTACACCAAGAGCTGTTGTTCTCCTGATGATTTGTTTGATGCGAGGATGGTTTCCAGCAAGTTGGGGATTCCTTTCTACGTGGCAAACTATCAGGAAGAGTTTCAGCAGCGCGTGATTGATTATTTCGTGCAGGAGTATCGTCATGGTCGTACGCCAAACCCATGTGTGGCGTGCAATAACCATGTGAAGTTTGACATCTTGCTTGAGCGAAGTCTTGCGCTTGGCGCGAAGTATCTGGCCACAGGCCACTTTGTGCGCGTGGAGCATCGCGAGGATGGCACCTCGATCATGAAGAAGGGTCTTGATGCCAACAAGGATCAATCTTACTTCCTCTTTGGAATTCCTCGCACGGCGCTTCCTCGTCTGATGTTCCCGCTTGGAGAGATGACCAAGCAGGAGGTTCGTGAGGAGGCCAGGATTCTTGAGCTTGAGACGGCTGAAAAACCTGAAAGCCAGGAGATCTGTTTTGTGACAGGAGGTTCCTACAAGGAGTTTGTGGAGGAGCGTCTGTCACGAGGAGAGAGCAAGCCTGGAAAGTTCATGCATGTGGATGGCAAGGTGCTTGGTGATCATGACGGTATTCATAACTTCACTGTGGGTCAGCGCAAGGGACTTGGTTTGAGCTGGCACGAGCCGCTGTATGTGATTGCAATCAGGCCAGAAACAGGCAGTGTTGTGGTGGGCCCAAAGCAAGGTTTGATGAGTCAGGGGCTTGTCGCAGAGCGTTGTAACTGGTTGAGCTTTGAGCGTCCTCCAGGGCCGATCGAGTGTGAGGTCAAGATCCGCTATCGTAGTAAGCCAGTGAAGGCACTTGTCACAGTGGGTCAGGATGCATCGACAGCTTTTGTGGACTTTGAGGAGCCACAACGTGCGGTCGCACCAGGTCAGGCGGCGGTGTTTTATCGTGGCGACGAGGTGCTTGGCGGTGGTTGGATCGAGGAGGCTCGACAATGAGTGGTGATGTGACCATTGTGTCGTTGGATCTTCTGGAGCAGAGGTTGGGGTACAGGTTCAAGGATCGTCGTATTCTTGAGCGTGCCATGACACACCCATCATATGCCAACGAGCGAAGGAGTCGAGGTAAGCATAATCAACGCCTTGAGTTTCTTGGTGATTCCGTCATTGGAATGATCATCTCATCCTATTTGTATGAGGAGAAGGAGTTTGAGGATGAGGGTGCGCTGACCTTCAACCTGAGCAGCATGGTGTGTGAGCCAGCGCTTGCCAACAAGGCTCGTCAGCTTGAGCTTGGCACATTCCTTCGCCTTGGCAAGGGGGAGGATGGTCAGGGTGGGCGAGAGCGTGACTCGATTCTGTGTGATGCTTATGAGGCGATGGTCGCGGCGATCTTTGTCGATGGTGGTTATGAGGTTGTGCGTGATGTGATCGCAAATCTTCATGAGAAAGAGCTGGGCATGATTCGCAAGCCCAAGGCGGATTCTCCAAACCACAAGGGGCAGCTCCAGAAGGTGGTGCAGGCCAAATACAATACGCAGCCACATTACAAGATTGTGAACGCGTATGGTCCCGAGCACGACAAGATCTTTGTGGCAGAAGCGAGTTTGAACGGTGAGATCATTGGACATGGTGAGGGGCGGTCCAAGAAGCTTGCCGAGCAGAAGGCTGCCGAGAACGCATATGAAGAGTTTGGGTCTTCCTGGGGCGTCGAGTGAAAACTTGTGGAAGTGCCTTATTGAGTGTTTAGTATGAGCAAATGTTTCAGTCCTTGTCTTGAGGCTTGCGTAAAGTATCAAGAATGCGTTAAGGCTGGGATAAGTAAGTGGGCGTCATTCACCTGCGCGTTTGCGGTGAGAGGAGATGACCCACATTTCAAGGTAAGTTCTTGAGAACTGAAGGAGAAGTGATGCAGTCAATCCTGATGATGTGGATGCCAAGTGGCATGGAGTGGGCCATTATTCTGATATTGGTTGTGATGCTCTTTGGGCTGGGCAAGCTTCCACAAGTGGCCAAGCAGATGGGGTCAGGGGTCAGAGACTTCCAGAAGGCTTTGCGTGGAGACGAAGAGGATGACGAGGATGGGGACAACTCTGATGACAAGGTTGCACGCAAGCAACTTGAGAGTGAGGAGACCATCAGCGCCAAAGATGAGAAGAGCTCACGCGTTGCATCATCTTGAGCCTGCGTGAAGGTTTGTGGCGGCAAAAATTTGCACGTCAATCAATTTAGGTGAGAATGAGGAGAAGTTGGGCTGGTTCGACCATGTTCAGCTTCTTTTTTATTTATCACGATGTTTTACATACAGGAGGAGTCAAGGATGCCACTGCAAAGCATGACAGGTTATGGCATGGCCAATGAGCAGGTGACGGGCGGTTTCTTGCGCATTGAGATCAAGAGCGTCAATCACAAGAGCCTGGATATCAGGATGTCAGCGCCAAGGGCGCTTGGGCAGTGGGAGGCAAAGCTTCAGGGGGCGATCAAGCAGAGGATCGGTCGTGGTCGTCTAAGCGTGCAGTGCGATTATGTGCAGTCAGCAGGCGAGGCTGACAGCGCAGCGGCGTTGGGCATTGACGAGGCAAAGTTTGGAAAAGTCGTCAAGCAATTGCAGGGATTGAAGGAGCGTCATGGTCTGTCGGGCGTGATTGGTTTCCGTGAGCTTGAGCCTTACAGGTCCTTGTATCAACTTGATGGAAGTCAGGCATCAAGTGTAGAGGAGTTGACCTGGGAGGAGATTGGCAACGTGTTGTCACTGGCGCTGGATCGTTTTGAGCAGACGAGACGAGATGAGGGGGCAGGGATCGAGCAGATGTTCAGGGGGCATTTGGCGGAGCTTGCACAGAGGCGTGAGGCGTTGATAGAGCTTCGTCCAAAGTTGCTTGAGGGGTATCATGAGCGTTTGACCGAGCGCTTGAATACATTAAGTGAATCACATGGTCTTGAGCTTGATCAGGAGCGCGTAATTTCCGAGGTGAATTATTTCACCGAGCGCACCGATATAGCAGAGGAGTTGCAGCGTTCGGGCGCGCACATTGAGCGCTTGCTTGGATTGTTGGATGTGAGTGGAGAGGCGCTTGGCAAGAAGCTTGATTTTTATTTGCAGGAGATGATCCGCGAGACGAACACGATGGCCTCGAAGTCAAACTTTGCGGAGTTGACGGGGCATGTGGTGGAGATGAAGGCACGTGTTGAGCAGTTGAGAGAGCAGGCGGCGAACGTGGAGTAAGTGTCTTGTGTGTAGGATGTGGTCAGTGAGTTGTGTGGCATGGTGTCTGTGGCCATGCGGAATGAGACAGGAGTGAAGGTGAGAAAGGGAGTTTTGTTTTTATGTTGTGGCCCCTCAGGCGTGGGAAAGACAAGCCTTGGTAGGAGGTTACGTGAGGACTACAAGAAGCTTGTGCTCTCGGTGAGTTATACTACACGAGGGATGCGTGAGGGTGAGCAAAACGGTGTGGACTATCACTTTGTGGATGAAGCTGAGTTCATGAAGATGAGGGATGCAGGTGAGTTTGCAGAGTGGGCGCATGTGCATGGCAACTATTACGCGACACCGCGCAGTGAGATTGTGGATGCGTGGCAGCGCGGTGAGGATGTGTTCTTTGATATTGACTATCAGGGGGCCAAGCAGTTGCAGGATGCGTTTCCAGAGGAGTGCGTGAGCGTGCTTGTGATTCCTCCAGGGCTGGATGTGTTGGAGGAGCGATTGAGGTCACGATCCACGGACAGCGACGAGGTCATTGAGCGCAGGTTAAAGGCGGCAAGGTATGAGTTAATGCAGTATGAGGTCTTTGACTATCTGGTGTGCAACGATGACTTTGAAGTGGCCTCAGGGGAGCTGGAGAACATTTATTTGGCGAGCTTGCAGCGTACAGGTGTGATGGAGCCGAGGTTAAAGGCGATGTTAGGTCTGGACGACGCGTAGCGCGTTTCGTTCATTGCACCAGCTCACACAGGATTTCAGGGCACCCCGCAGCACAAGAGGGGTGCCTTCTTTATGGGGTGTTGCCCCATGTGGGTTCGCAGGTGAACTCACAAAACGCATCGTGCCGCGACGTGTACATGTGAGTTGGGAGTGGTTTTTGGTGGCCAGTTGTTATAGTTTAGATGGTCACGGATGGCGGGGGGAAGTGAGAAAGTTTTAGCCAAGACACAGGGTGGTATGGATCCTCTACAGAATCGTTTGAATACAATACTTCGCAAGGTTGAGAGTTATCATCCGAACCCAGATCTGGACAAGGTTCGGCAGGCGTTTGAGTTCGCCAAGAATGCCCATGAGGGGCAGGTCAGGAAGTCTGGAGAGCCTTACATTGCTCACCCTGTAGAAGTTCTTGATATTATTGCAGATTTAAAGCTTGATGTGGCGAGCCTCTGTGCGGGGCTTTTGCATGACACGGTGGAGGATACAGATGTCACCGTGGAGGATATCCGCGAGCATTTTGGGGATGATGTGGCGTTCCTCGTGGATGGCGTGACGAAGTTGTCAAAGATCAACTTCAACACGCGAGAAGAGGCGCAGGCTGCGAACTTCAGGAAGATGGTCATTGCGATGAGTCGCGACCTGAGGGTGATTCTCGTGAAGTTGTGTGATCGTTTGCACAACATGAGGACATTGAAGCATATGAGTTCCTCGGGTCAGGAGAGGATTTCTCGTGAGACGATGGATATTTACGCGCCTTTGTCGCACCGTCTTGGTATCAGTTGGATCAAGACCGAGCTTGAGGATCTTTCGTTCAGGTATCTGTATCCCGATGCGTATTATGAGATTGCAGAGAAGGTTGCTTCAAAGAAGAGGGAGCGCGAGGCGTTTATTCGGGAGGTGATTTCGATCCTGAATGAGTTGCTCGAAGAGCATGACATTCACGGTGCGGAGATTACGGGGCGTCCTAAGAGTTTCTGGAGTATTTACAGGAAGATGAGGGCACAACAGATCGAGTTTGAGCAGGTGTACGACTTGCTTGCATTTCGAGTGTTGTTGGTGGAGCGCGTGCATTGTTATGAGGTGTTGGGTCTTGTGCACAACCTGTGGAAGCCAATTCCTGGGAGGTTCAAGGATTACATCGCGATTCCCAAGCCCAATGGTTATCAGTCGTTGCACACCTCGGTGATTGGTCCGTATCTGGAGCGTCTGGAGGTGCAGTTAAGGACCTTTGAGATGCACAAGATTGCGGAGGAAGGTATTGCTGCGCACTGGTTGTACAAGGAAGGCAAGGCGATTCCAGACCAGGATGATGCGAAGTTTGCGTGGTTGCACCACTTGATGGAAGAGCATCAGGACAACGAGGACCCGCGAGAGTTCATGGAGTCGGCCAAGATCGAGCTCTTTCACGATGAGGTGTATGTCTTTACGCCCAACGGTGATGTGATGGGCTTACCGCAGGGGGCGACCTGTGTGGACTTTGCCTATCATGTGCACACGGAGGTGGGTCACCACTGTGCAGGTGCGAAGGTGAATGGTCAGATTGTCCCGTTGAAGTACCAGCTCAAGAACGGCGACATTGTCGAGATCATGACCAACAAAAACAAGAAGCCGAACAAGGACTGGTTGCAGTTTGTGATGACGGGGAGGGCCAAGACCAAGATCCGCAATATCATCCGCAAGGAACAGCGAATGAGGAGCATGGAGCTTGGGCGAGAGATTCTGGACAAGGAGCTCAAGCGTCACGGCACGAACATCAGGGCGGTGGAGCGAAGTGGTGCGCTGGACGGTATGATTGGTGAGGGCTTCAAGCACACCACGATTGACGACATGATGGCGGACATTGGTTATGGTCGTCTTGCGACTGATCATCTTGTGGCCAAGATTCTACCCGAGAAGCAGTCCGAGGAGTCAGCGAGCAATGCGCAGAAGAAGCAGACCGAGGGTCGTCTTGGGCAGTTGTGGGAGAAGTTGTCCTCCACGGTGTCCAAGCAGAAGCGTCCATCGGGCGGCGGCAAGGGTTCAGGTGGCGTGGTGCTGGATGGCATTGATAATGTCATGGTGAGTTATGCCAAGTGTTGTGCACCTGTGCCAGGCGATGCGATCGTGGGCTTTATTACCAGGGGTCGTGGTTTGACTGTGCACAAGCGAGATTGTGCGCGCATTGAACATCTTGAGCCCGAGCGCCAGATTGATGTCAACTGGGATCATGGCAAGCAATCACAGGCGCGTCATCCTGTGAAGGTGCGTGTGTATTGCACGGACAAGCCTGGTTTGTTGGCCAAGATCAGTGAGGCGTTCCAGAAGGCGGATGTGAACATTTCGCAGGCGCATTGTTTGACCACGGAGGATCAGCGTGCGGTGAATACGTTTGAGGTTTTGGTCAAGGATACCGACCATTTGACGACGGCGATTCGTTTGCTTGAGCGCATCAAGGGCGTGTATCGTGTTGAGCGAGCTTGAGTAGATAACAGGAAGTATCACCCCGGGAGAGTGACAGGTATGAAAGACCTCATGGTAAAGGCAGTGATGTGTGCAGCGTTGGCTCTGGTTGTTGGGTGTTTGCCCAGGGGGGAGGGGACGCCAATTGGTAGCTGTGACATTCAGGATGGTGAGGCATGTACCTGTAGCAATGGCTGGTCTGGGGAGTTTAGCTGTGAGAGCGGCGAGCTGTATTGTGTCTGTGATGAGCCTGTGGATATGGCGATGATAACGGACATGGCTGAGGTTGGTACGGACATGCCAGTACTTGCCTTGGACATGTCCGTGGATGCCGATCTTTCGGAGGCTTCAGACATGTCAGATATGTCTGACATGTCTGACATGTCGGATATGTCAGGAGAGCTTTGTGGTGGTGTGCCGTGCACGTGTAAGACGGGTGAGTTGGCCGCTGGCTGGGTTGGTGAGGGCGTGGGCGATGTGACTGGTGTACAGGGGTATTATCAGGGTGAATGGTGTATCGAGGGCGCGGGGGTGGATATTTTTGGCAGCGCTGATAGCTTTCGTTTTGTGCATCGTGCGGTGGAGGGGGACATGGACATCGTGGCGAGGGTTGAGAGTTTTACGGGTACGGATCCCTGGAGCAAGGTGGGCCTGATGTGGCGTGAGGACACGGGTGTGGGTGCGCGTCATGCGTCTGCGCTTGTGACACAGGGCAACGGGAGCATGTTATTCTACCGCAGTGAAGTGGGTGGAGAGACGGCGCAAACGCAGTGGGTTGAGGGGATGATGTTTGCGCCTGTGTGGTTGAAGTTAAGTCGACGAGGAGATGTCTTTGAGGCGTCTTCTTCGGCTGATGGTCAGAGTTGGAGCGTACTTGGCGAGGCGATGACATTGAGTGGGTTCCCGACGTCAGCAAGGGTAGGTTTGGCGCTTGTGAGCAAGGATGGGAGCGTTCAGGTTGAGGCGAAGTTCAGTGGCCTTGAAGTGATCGAGGTTGAGTGAGCATATAGGTTTATAAATGCGGGGTTTTTGGCGGCGAGGAGATAAATCCTTGCCGCTTTTTTATGTGTAAGATAAGATTACATAATAAAGGGGGGCAGGGGGGCAAGCCCCTGCTCAAAGGGGGGATTTTAAGGGGGGAAATGAAATGGACCCCCTTGATGGGTGATGAATACAGGGACAGTGTACAGATTATAGGAGACAGGGATGTTATTTGGAGATGCCAGTGAGAAGTACCTTGCTTATTTAAAGGCGGAGCGAGGAGCAAGTGAGCATACGTTGCGCGCTTATGGGAGTGATTTGGCGCAGTTGGAGGAATACTTGCTTGAGTTGAAGTCAGGCAAGAGTGCGTTAAAGGTGGATCACATCGGGCTGGATGATCTTCAGTACTGGTTGCAGGATCAGTCGGATGACAAGGGGAACAAGGCGAGTAGTTTGGCGAGGAAGATATCCGCGGTGAGGTCATTCTGGCGATTTATGATGCGCAAGGAGTATATTGATTACAGCCCTGCGGAGTTGTTGATTTCGCCCAAGTTGACCCGTCCATTGACGAACTTCATGATGGTCGACGACGTGTTTCATTTATTGGAGTCGACCACACCAGATAGCGCGCTTGGGATTCGAGATATGGCGATGTGGGAGACGGCGTATGGTTCGGGTTTGAGGGTGAGTGAGCTTGTGGGATTGGACACAGGTGATATTGATTTAAAAGAGAACTGGGTGCAGGTGTTGGGTAAGGGGAGCAAGGAGCGTGTTGTACCGCTTGGGAGTAAGGCCAATGATGCGTTGAAGCGTTATCTTATCCGAAGGATGGAGCTTGTGAGCGAGCCCACGGATGCCTTGTTTTTGAATTTTCGAGGGGGGCGATTGACGGCAAGGAGCGTGAGGCGCTTGCTCAAGGAGCATCTGATCAAGGCGGGTCTTGATCCCGATGTGACGCCGCACGGGTTGAGGCATTCATTTGCAACGCACTTGCTTGATTCCGGGGCAGATTTGAGGAGTATTCAGGAGATGTTAGGGCACTCCAGTTTGACGACAACACAGCGCTACACGCATGTGAGTTTGCAGCGTGTGGTGCAGGCCTATGATATGGCGCATCCCAGAGCGAGGAAGTCAAAGGGAGAGGAGAAGTGAACAGGATTGACTCTTCTGGTGAAAGAGGGCC
This sequence comes from uncultured Pseudomonadota bacterium, assembly GCA_950059285.1. Classification (GTDB taxonomy): domain Bacteria; phylum Myxococcota_A; class Bradymonadia; order Bradymonadales; family Bradymonadaceae; genus CATLTV01. Next base: position 15,166 of record CATLTV010000054.1, read on the forward strand.
ATAGTGTGTGCGGCGAGGGAGTAATTTATTATTGATAATCAGAGCAGGAGACCTTCATGACACATAGCAGCGAAGAGCTAATTGAGATTGGAAATAGAACAAATTCACCATCCTACAAGCCAGCCCCAATGATTCTGGATCATGGTGAGGGCGTGCGTCTGTATGATCTGAAAGGGACCGAGTATCTGGATTTCGTGGCGGGTATTGCGGTGAATGCGCTGGGTTATAATCATCCTCGTCAGGTGAAGGTGTTAAAGGAGCAATCTGAGAGGTTGTTGCATGTGTCCAACATGTTCCTGACAGCGGAGCAGGTTGAGTTAATGGAGGCGCTTGTCTCACGTAGTTTTGCGGACCGTGTCTTTTTGTGTAACTCGGGTGCGGAGGCAAACGAGGCGGGCATCAAGCTTGCGCGTGCGTATCAGCGCAATGTGTTGGGCCGTCAGGATCGGTATGAGATTATTACCTTTGCGTACTCGTTCCATGGCCGCACTTATGGTGCGCTCTCGGCGACAGCCCAGCCCAAGTATCACAAGGGTTTTGAGCCGATGTTGCCAGGTTTTGTGACCGCAAAATTCAACGATCTTGAGAGCGTCAAGGAGGTCATTGGCGACAGGACCGCTGCGATTTTGGTGGAGCCCGTGCAGGGAGAAGGTGGTGTGATGCCCGCGATGCAGGAGTTTCTTGAGGGGCTTCGCGCGCTGTGTGATGAGCATGACTTGCTGTTGATCTTTGATGAAGTGCAGGCAGGTATGGGCCGTACAGGTAGTCTCTTTGCGTACCAGGGTTATGGCGTGGAGCCCGATGTGTTGAACCTTGCAAAAGGGCTTGGTGGTGGCGTGCCTATTGGTGCGACACTGGCGACACAGAAGGTCTATGATGGATGGACCCGAGGATCACATGCGACGACCTTTGGTGGAAACCCGCTCGTGAGTGCGGTTGCAAGAGAGGTGATCGCGGTGATCGAGGAGGATGGCCTGTGTGAGAACGCCACGGCGATGGGTGAGTTGTTGCAGGAAGGGTTAAGGGAGCTTGCGAAGAGCTTTGATGTCATCAAGGACGTCAGAGGGCGTGGCCTGATGGTTGGCGCCGAGGTTGGAGCCGAGAATGCAGGTGATATTGCAGTCAAGGCGCGTGAGCAGGGGCTGTTGATCAATACGGCAGGTGGTCACACGTTGAGGTTTGTACCTCCATTGGTGATTCAGAAGGCCGATGTGGAGGATTGCCTTGCGCGTCTGAAGGAGGCGTTGACGCAGTGGACTTTGTGCAAAGACTCCGAGTGATTGCTTGTCATAGATAGTTGCTCGGGTTATGCTGAGCGCAGTGAGGCGTCCCCCTTGTTTCATATGTTATAGATGTTATCCACCAGGCACGTACTGTTGTGCCTGGTGGAAGAGGGTGTCTCATCGACGAGTCCATGTTTAGCGGTGCGTAGATGCCGCGTTTCACGATATCGATTTTAGCATTAGAAGGCACCGCCTTGTTTGATGATAATCTTCGACCAGTTCCACAGAAGAATGTGGATTATAAGTCTCTACCGCTTGCCCCGACCCCCGAGGAGTATTTCTTGCTCTCGAGGATTGATGGGAACGTGACGGTAGCGTCCTTGTGTAGCATCAGTGGTTTGTCTCGCGACGCGACGATGAAGGCATTGAGCCGATTGCAACAGGCGGGTTTAATCACCATGCCTGGGTCTTTTGGCGAGGTGAGCCTGGATGGTTCGGCGCCGCCGTCACCACCGCCACAGGCAAGGTCCGAGTCAGTGGCACCAGCTACCCAGGCGAGCGAATCTGCCACGTCTGCAACACCTGCGTCGTCATCGCAGGTCTCCGAATATAGTTTATGGCCTGTAGCTCCTGAAGCTTTTGATTATCCTGCCGATGTATTGGCGGAGAATGTGGAGCTTGAGGAGGCAGAGCGTCGTGACATTGTGTACAGGCATGCTCACGTGGATCAGCTTGACTACTACACCTTCATTGGTGTTACTCGCGATGCCAAGCGCAAGGATATTCGCGATGCGTACTTTACGCTGTCAAAGAAGTATCACCCCGACTTGTTTTTTGAAAAGGAGTTGGGGAGTTATCGTGGCAAGGTTGAGGCCATCTTTCAGGTGTTGAACAAGGCCAATCAGATCTTGTCACACAAGAAGAAGAGACAGGAGTATGATGCGAGCTTGCCCGCGCAGGGTGCAGCGTCGCCTTCTGTGGGTGGTCAGGAGCGCGTGGCTCATGCATCGCCTTCCCCTTCGATGGTGCGACCTGGTGCGAGCGCTCCAGTGGATGCACGTCAGCAAGAGGTGACCTTTGCAGCCTTGTTAAAGCGCGCCGAGAAGTATGAGTCAGCAGGGCGTTATGCGGATGCTGCTGCCGAGTATCAGAAGGCGTTTGAGGTCAAGGCTGATGCGGCGGTAGCGTTGCGAGGGGCGAACCTGTTGATGCGCTCTGGCGAGGAGCATTTGCAAGGTGCCATTGATCTTGCGAGGCTTGCCGCAAACCATGAGCCTGGCAATAGCAAACCGTTGTTGTTGCTGGGGGATGCTTATGAAGAGCTTGGGAACTATGAGCAAGCCAAGCAGCACTATCTGCGCGCGCAGAGGATTGATCCTGAAAGCAAGATCATCGCCAGACGTCTCAAGTACCTTGAGGTCGCGAGTCGCTAGCTCGGCTGGAAAAACAAGCGAAAAACTAGAGTGTAATGGCATCTGAGTGTACGTTTTAAGTCGTAAGTGATGAGGCCATTTTAATGGTTGAGTTGGATTGAGTGAGAATAGATGTCGCCGCCTGATTTAAGGACAGGTGGCTAAGCGAAAGAGTAAGGAGAATCATGGATCGCATCATTGGTATTGATTTGGGGACAACAAATTCATGTGTGGCGGTTGTTGAGGCTGGTGTCCCAAAAGTCATTCCTAACAAGGGTGGATACAAAACAACGCCCAGTATTGTCGCGATTTCCGAGTCGGGGCGACGTCTTGTGGGTCAGATGGCCAAGCGCCAGGCGATTACCAATGCACAGCACACGGTGTATGCAGCCAAGCGTTTGATTGGCCGCAAGTGGGGCTCAGCTCCTGTGATGCACTGTCTTGAGACATGTCCTTACGAAATCGTGCAAGGGCCGCATGATGATGCGCGTATCATGTTGCGTGGTAAGGATTATTCACTGCCCGAGATCTCCAGCATTATCTTGCAAGAGATGAAGCTTGTCGCGGAGCAGTACCTTGAGGAAGAGCCTACCAAGGCGGTGGTGACCGTGCCTGCTTACTTCAACGACAGTCAGCGCCAGGCGACCAAGGATGCGGGCCGTATCGCGGGTCTTGATATCGTGCGTATCATCAACGAGCCCACGGCGGCGGCGTTGGCGTATGGCTTTGGCAAGAATATTGATGCGACCGTGGCCGTATATGACCTTGGCGGTGGTACGTTTGATATCTCCATTCTTGAGATTCGCGGCGGCGTCTTTGACGTGCTCTCTACTGCAGGGGATACTTTCCTTGGTGGTGAGGATTTTGATGCGCGTATTATTGAGCACCTTGCTTATGAGTTTGCACGTGAGCATCGCGTGGACTTGCGCAAGGATGAGATGAGCTTGCAGCGTTTGAAGGATGCAGCTGAGCGCGCCAAGATCGAGCTCAGTACCATGAAAGAAGCCAAGGTGGGTCTGCCCTTTATTTACACCAAGGAGAGTGGTGAGGCGTTGCACCTCCAGACCTCAATTACAAGGGATCGTTTCGAGGAGCTCGTCGCCGACCTTGTGCATCGCTCCATCAAGATCTGTAAGGCCACCATTCAGGAGGCAGGGCTTGATGTGGAGGACATCGATGATGTGATCCTCGTGGGTGGTATGACACGTATGCCCAAGATTCAGGCTGCAGTGCAGGAGTTCTTTGGCAAGGAGCCTTCCAAGGCGGTGCACCCCGATGAGGCGGTGGCGCTTGGCGCGGCAATTCAGGGTTCGGCGCTCTCCGAGAGTCGTCAGGATGTGCTTCTGCTTGATGTCACACCTCATAGCCTTGGTATCATGGTGCATGGCGGTGGATTTGAGCGCTTGATCGAGGCCAACACCACCATTCCCACGGCGCATTCCCACACCTTCACGACTGTGCGTGACAATCAGACTGCCGTGAAGATTATTGTCTTCCAGGGCGAGAACGACATGGCCGCCGAGAACGAGCTGTTAGGCGAGTTTGTGATGAAGGGATTGCGCGCTGCTCCAGCAGGTGTGGTCGAGGTGGATGTGGAGTTTAATATTAGCGCTGATGGTATTGTGAGCGTGCGTGCGGTTGATCTTGAGACAGGTAAGGAGCAGTCGATCACGGTGACTGCAACAAGTGGCCTGACAGAAGAAGAGATCGAGGGCATGATCCACGAGAACCAGGATTACCTCATGGCGCTCAAGGAAGATGAAGAGATTGAGATCGAGCGCAACCGTCTGAGTAAGATGATGCGTGAGGTTGAGAAGCATCTTCAGCGTCTGAGTAGCCAGGAGGATGAGTCCAGCGAGACTGCCGATGCGTGTGATAGCGCGAGGGTAGCAGTCAATGAGGCGCGAAATGCCCTGTCCAGTCGTGACTTTGAGCTTGTGATGGCTTCAGTCAGCGCGCTTGAGCGAGCAAAGACTGTGCTTGCGGGTATTCAATAGTCAGTGGAAAGAGTCGTGTTGTCATGACTTGGGACAGTCATGGCAATGGAGTGAGTGGAAAGAAGGAATATGATGATGGATACAACAGCGCTCATTGAGCATCTCAATGCTGCTCTGGATGCATGTGAGACGGGGCATCTGGAGCAGGCACTCTCAGTTGTGCTCGCTGTGTATGAACAAGGGCACTTCAGGGTGGACTTTGCGCCTTTCTTGAAGGGTTCAGAGGATGAGATCGAGGGCTTTGCCAGCAAGTTTGAAGATACGCTTCGCTCAAGCCTTGGCGTGCTTGGTGTGCAGCGCTCCGAGCCTCTTGGGATGTCCATTTCAGATTTTTTCGACGAGGCACCTGCACAAAGTGAGGTGTTTGTGGATGACTCCATGGACATGGCACCTGAGCAGATGGATGACATGATCAGCATCGACATCGATACATCTTCCGAGGAGTCGTTTAGCTTTGCTGATCTTGGTGGTGAGCTCTCCTTTGAAAACCTCGATTTTAGCTTTGAGGAGGGTGCCGACGAGCAGGAAGACTTGCTTGATGATATCTGGCCTGATGATTCGATGATGGAAGACATGGAAGATCTTCCTGCGATGGAAGACCTTCCCGAGATGGACAGCGTATCTGACAAGCCAGAGCCTGTTCACGAGTTGGAGAACACGTCAGGCGAGGTGCTTGAACCCGAGCTTGATGATGCGGTCGACGATGTGTCATCTGAAGATCAGAGCGATCTTGCTGCATCGTTTGATGGGTTCTTTGATGAGCTTGAGGAGCAGGCACAGTGGTTTTCTGCTGATCAAAACCAGTCACAGCCTCAACCCCAGGATGAGTCAGAGCAGGATCCTTCAGAGGCGTTTGAACTTATTGAAATTCCTCCTGTCTCGGTTGAGTCTCCAGAGCCACAATCGGTGTTCACGCGTGGTATCTCTGGCAAGTCAGAGACGCTTGATGATCCCATTGCGTTTGATGCATTTCAACAGCAACAACAGCAGCAGGTTGAGGAGAAAGAGCCAGAGCCCAAGGTTATTCCTCCCAAGGTTGTTCCTCCCACGCATCATGAGCCCGAAGCATCGCCTGAGTTGCACTTCTCGTTTGCGTTTGATGATGAAGAGAGTGAGGGCGCTAACGTTGTGTCCGAGCCCAAGGAGGTTCCCAGCGTCAAGGCAGATGACCCTGCGACAGTAGCGGTCCTTCCCGAGACCTATCAGCAGGAAGTTGCTGGCGGTATGTTGGACTTCGATGATCTCGACCTGTCGCCATCCTCGCCTCCGCAAAGTCAGGAGCCGTCAGAGCCTGTCACACGTCATGTGCAGGATGCTCCCACACGACAGGTTGATCCAGCGCTTGATGATATCGGCTCGTTGCTCATGGGCGGTAACAGTGATGAGGAGAGTGATCATGAGACCTCATCGGGTATGCCGATGTCCGATGACCATCGTGAAACAGTCTCCATGCCCGCTGTGGACAGGAGCAAGCTAGACCCATTTGCACGTGAGCCTGAGCCCGATCCCTTTGGAGGCGGAGATGACGACTGGGCGTTTGATCAGGGGCCATCCGTGATGCCAGGACTTCAGGATGACTGGCTGGAACAGCCTGCGCCTGAGGAGCCCATGAGCGCGCGTGATGTGCATAATGATGCAACCGCAATTCCTGGTCTCAATGCATCAAACTCGGGGCTTCCTTTCAATCCATATCGCCATGATGAAAGCAAGTTGCGTCAGTCTTCGGGGTCATCTGTATTTGGCCGAAGTTCTGGTGGCAATACATCAGGTGGATTTGCGCCGCCACGTATTGATGCAAACTCCTCCAATCTGCATGAAACACGTGAGAATGAGCAGGTCTACTCTTCTGATCTTGATAAGAGCGTGCCTCCTGCGGTCAAGCCTCCCGAGCCCGATCCTTTTGATGACATGTTTGACCTTGGTTTGTCGCAGCCTGAACCTGCGCGCTCTGCTCCAAAATCAAAGCTGCCGCTGCCCCCAGCATTTAGCAAGCCATCACCACCACCCAAAGAAGAACCTCAGGAGACTGTGGGCAGCACCATGTATGGTGCGCCTGTTGTGGCGCCGTTGAACCGATCTCAATCGCACGTCTCCATGAATGACATGCCAACGCCGTTTCCTCCTTCTGTGGACAGTAGTCTTGAGGAGATGTCTGAAGATGAGTTCTTCCAGCTTGCCGAGTCCATCGCTGCCGAGAACTCTGTGGCAGCGATGGACAGAACACCAAAGCCATTGTATCGCGGCGAGCCTGTGGTGGATGGTCCTTCAAGGCCAAGCTTTCCTACCGCTCAGCTTCCCTCCGTGGAGAGCAAGCCTGCACCAAATCCTTTCCAGCCCCTGAGAGGGACGGACTCACAACTCCAGGCACCTTCATCGCATGTGTCATTTGCGTTGGAAGAGGTTGTTCAGGACGAGCTTGCTGCACCTCCGATTGATGATGATAAGGCTGTGTTGAATCGTGCGCAACGTGCCTATGATAATGGGAATTACGAAGATGCATTGGATCTTGCCAGCTCGCTTCTGGCCACTGATTTTGGTGACCAGGCGAGGGCGTTGATCTTGAAGATCGAGGAGGATCTTGAGCGTCTTCAGCTTGAGCGACTTGGTTCGCTGGCTCGCATCCCTGTGTTGGATGTGATGCCCGATAAGCTCTCCTCGTTGAGTCTTGATCACAGGGCTGGGTTCCTGATCAGTCAGATCGACGGATTTCTGACCTTCGAGGATCTTTTGGATCTGAGCGCCATGCCTCGCCTGGAGACAATGGTGGTGTTGGCAGATCTTTTGGACCGAGACATTATCAAGGCATACTAGGCACGGAGGAATGAGGGGTAGAGAGGCAATGAAGGGCGATCGGGATCGCCTGAAGATGCTTTTCTTCGGGGCAAGCTACGCGACGGGAGCTTAGGTCAACAGAACCTAAGAGTGTATTGAAAAGAAGAGACGATAAAAAGGGCCGACCTCACATGTGAGGTCGGCCCTTTTTATCGTCTCTTCTTTTTTGGAAAATCAGGTAAGGAGGAAGAGTCTTGAGGATGAGAAGTCTTGCTCATCTGTCTGAATGGTGCGCGCGATTTCGATGTGTTGGTAGCGAGGATCGCTGAGGTCAACCACTGTGTTGCCGCGGTCGACGATACGAACCACAGGGCGCTTGGGGTCTGCCGATGGTGAAGGTGTACGGATGACCATCGCGCGTTCTCCTGTGGTCAACTCTACATTGGCACCAATGGGATAAATGCCCATTGTGGAGACAAAGAGGTCAACCAGCGCGGGGTCAAAAGCATCTCCCGAGCGGCTTTCGATGTACTGGATTGCGAGGTCAGGTCTTCTGGCCTTGTAACCTTCAAGCCCCTGAATCAGGAGATCATAGGTGCGGCAGAGGTCGATGATGCGTGTGACGAGGTGGAGGTTTCTTGAGCCTCTGTAAAAGGGGCGAGTGACGTTGGTGTTGAATGGGCATCCACGTTCATAGGTGAGGAGGACACGCAGGGTGGAGATGACATCGCCCTGAACGCGGTTGAGCATCTTTGCCACATCGCGCAGGTTTGAGTTGAACTGGTGTTGTACGTTGAGCTGTGTCTCACGATCACGGTGTGCGACGGCGACACCCACGAGGCGATCGACATCTTGATAAAGTACAGCCATGCCCACGTAGGTTGCGGTGTTGATGTCCAGTCCCATGCGATCTGCGATGAGCATGGCGTAGATGGCGCTGTTAAATGAGTGTGTGGCAAGGCTAGGGGGAAGCAGTCTGAGGGGGAGCAGGCCAAGGATGGTGAAGTCATCATCAGAGAGCAGGTCGGAGACAGTTTGCAGGATACGTTTGACGACACCCATGGGGATGTTTGAATCCTGACGCTCCTTGACCTGGTCATGCATGTTCTTGACCTTGACTAGCCCACGAATATAGACGTGGGTGACGTACATGGCCTGGTTCACTTTGGAGACGGCTTCAATAATGGAGCGAATGGGCGCGCCATGGGCAATCTCAATGTTGGGGAGACGGACATGTTTCATGTCCTCCTTTTTCAGGCTAGCCTCCTTGAGCTCAATGAGAAAGCGGATGAACTCATCTGCGGTGAGGTTTCGACGGAGTTCGAGGCCGCGAATGCTCGCATCGGTGAAGAGGTCACGAAGTTCGTTGTGACGTTTCTGTGCCTGACGATCGAGGCGAAGCGTGACACCGTTGACGATGGCAAGCTCGTCGCGAATCATGATCGCGAATGATTCTTCTTCATTCAGGCGCATGCTCTCCTGGAAGAAGTTGAAGAACTCTTCCACCGCGAGGCGGGTCTGGTTGTGTTCAATCTCGTAGATCGAGCCAACCTTCAGGATGCGATAGAGGTTATCAAAGAAGAGCTTGCCGAAGATCTGAGGATCACCGAGTTGTTCGGGGGTCAAACCTCGGGCTTTGATATTCTGGTCGATGGCATCAGCGTTATGATCAGCGGACATGAAAAGCACCTGGACAGTGAGTTTTAGGGTTTAGCTACCTGTTTTGAGGAGTTCAACGACCTCTTTACATGTGGAGCGAATACGTTGCGGCACAAGCCAATCCTTGGCGACCTCGTCAAGCATGGCAATCACAGCAGGGTGTGGGGTACGAATGAGTGCACGCACCACAGCCACGGCCAGTTCGCGTTCTTGTTCCGACGTTGTGATGCCACGGCGCTGGACGAGTTCTTTGAGTTTTTGAACCGCCTCATCCTTGCCGTATTTCACGAAGAGTTGGGCCAGTTCGCGCACCTCTTCTTCATCGCGTTTTCTGAGCTGGTCATCAAAGAGAGGAGCCATGACACGAACGATGTGAGAGGGGGTGGCCTCTGCAACGGTTTTACAGGCTGCGATACGCAGGGGAGAGTGGTTTGATTTGACAAGAGGTACGACGTGATCGCGCACGACCCTTGGATCTGCATCTCCCCATGTACCTTCAAGGATGGTGAGGGCGCGTGCTTTGAGCGGTGGTGTGAGTTCAGCGCTCAGGACGCGTGTCAGGATGTCCTTGCTGCGAGGCATGTTTTCTTCAAGCATATCAAGGATCGGTTCTGCGTATTCATCGGGGACCTGATGGATCGCCTTGTCGAGGAAGTCGATTTGATGGCGAGCGCGCTTCTTGAGGTAGCGCAGGATGTCATCACGAGCCTCGTCGGTCATGCTCCAGCCGACCACGAGCGCGAGCTGTTCGGTGGCCTCTTCAAGGTGAAGCGCATCGAACATCTGGAGGATCATGCGGCGCTCCTTGGTTTCGGCCTGCGTGACCTGACGGATGAGGTTCTGAATATTGCGTGTGTTGAAGCTCAACGACACCACGCTCTTGAGGTCGTGGGTCACAGCAGGATCAAAGCGGTCGCGCCACTGGTGGATAATCTTCAGGAAGGTGAGTGCCTCCCAGGGCTGTGGGGTTTCGATAAGTTCGCCCATCACCTCACCGATCTGGTCGGTGGCCTGATAGCGCAGTTGTTCCTTGGGTTTTGCGCCAAGGATGGCCGAGAGGATCTCACCTTCACGGTGTTCAAGCTCGGCGTGTTCTGTGAAGCCAAGGCGCAGGTCAAGGAGGTGTTGTTGTTGTTCCTCGGTGAGATTTAGAAACTGTCGTGAGCCGATTTCAAGCTTGCGCATGCGTTCCTGAGGGTTTTTGATGCGGATCTCGTAGTTGCCCTGAACTTCTTCGCCTGCATCCTTGTCTTCTTCCTCGAACGCCTTGTTGAAGAGGTCTTCGATGAGTTCTTTTTCTTCCTTGGTGTCGCGGTTACGCATATCGAGGTCAATGCCTGCGAGCGCCGCGAGTGATTCATCAAGAGCATCGTAAGAGATGTAGCGGAAGTTTGCTTCGAAGAAGACGTTTTGGCCGTCTACATCAGCGTTTGAGCGTTGTTCAAGGAGGTAGTTCAGGATGTCGATAAAGCGTTTGAGTTCGTGGCGATCGATGCCTGCGAGGATGTGAATCAGGAAGAGTCCATCGCGGCTCAGGACGAAGCAGTAATCGCGAGGTTCGTCGGTTTCCCAGATGACTTCCTGGGAGTCCATCATTTTGAGCGAGTGTGGGTGGACCTGTACGGAGAGTCTATCGGTGAGTTGGAAGTATTCGAGGAAGCTCTCCAGGGTCTGGTCAAGGGACTGCTCAATGGCGGGGTGTCCAGGGGGATAGCTCGCGATTTGCATGGTGAGGCGTTCAATATTCTGAAAGCATCGTCGAGCGATGCGCGCTTCCTGAAGTTGTTCAGGGGTGATTTCAGCTTGACTTGCTTCGCTCAAGTTGGCGAGGGTTGTGGCGGAGCGACCGTCATTGGATGGGTTGTGCATGGATGATATCTCGACAGGTGTTGTGTGACCAGTGTGGAGGGGCGTTAACATAAGATATGTGCACCGCTCCTGCGCACAAGGGCTGACTCAATGAGCCGAGGCATTTGTGACAGCGTATCGCGCGTGGGCGAGATGAGCAATGTTGAATCTTGAAAACGGCAAGGAGATGGGGCGCGAGCGCCTGAAGTGATGAAGCAGCGACATATCATAGCAGGGTTATTCTTTGGGGTGGTGGTGTATGCGATGTTTGCGTTGTGGGGTGATGCAGGCAAGATCGCGCACGCATTTGCGCAGTTCCAGTGGAGTTATGGCGTGCTTGCCCTCGTGTTGGTATGCGTGGGGTATGGCGTGCGTTTCTGGAAGTGGTCGTTGTATTTGAAGCATCTTGGTCTGGAGGTTGAGACGAAGTTATCGGCGGTGGTGTTTTTTGCAGGGATGGTGATGAGCATCACGCCAGGAAAGGTGGGGGAGGTGCTCAAGAGCGTCTTATTAAAGGAGGCCAAAGGCATTGATGTGGCCTCGACAGCCCCCGTGGTGATGATGGAGCGCATCACAGATCTGCTTGGGTTGTGCGTGATCGCTGCGCTTGGTGTGTTGATGTTTGGTCAGGGTGTGTGGCCGCTGATGGTATGCCTTGGGTTGATGGTTGTGGGGCTCTTTGTGTTGAGCCAGGCACGTTTGATGGACTGGTTGATCTGTACGATTGAGAAGATGAAGTGGGGCGTCAAGCTTGGCACTGCGTTAAGGGAAGCGCATGATTCGATTCGGTTGTTGTTGGCTCCTGGTGTGTTGTTGAACACGACCTTGATGAGCGTGGTGAGCTGGGGGCTTGAGGGGGTTGCGTTTTACTTTATCATTGTCGGGCTTGGTGGTGTGCAGGGCGTATTGGTTGAGGCGATGAGCATCTTTTCACTGACAACGATCATGGGCGCGTTGAGTTTTTTGCCAGGTGGTGTGGGGGTGACAGAGGGTGGGATGGTCGGGTTGTTGATGTGGTTCAAGATCTTTGAGGTTGAGGCGCAGGCGCTGGCGGCGACCTATTTGATTCGTCTGGTGACGTTGTGGTTTGGTGTGGGGCTTGGAGGCGTGGCGTTTGCGATGTTTGGGCGAATTTACTCACGGGGAGAGGGCACAGAGTAATTTGGAGGTTGTGACAGGTTAGATCCCTTGGTAAAATGAGAGGGGTGTTGGCTCACGCGTCATATCGTTGTATGATTATTGTGCAGTGAGCCGGGGGTGATCGTGATCACGAGGAGGGATTCTCGTGAAGGTCGCTAAACCTAGCTATGATCGTGGGGCACAGATGAAACATCTTTGGTGAGCCCCTACCTTTCAGTTGTCCGACATGGAGAGTCAAGACATGGCCATGGCGCTAAAGCAATGCAGTGTATGCAGCAAGCAGTTTCTGGTAAAGTTTCGCTATCAGATAGAGCAGCAGGGTGAGGATACACATTACTATTGTAGTCAGGAGTGTGCATCAGCACAGGAAGCACAGGCGGGAGAAGTCGAGTGTGACTGTTGTGGCAAGAAGTTTGTGCCCAAGTACGCCTACCAGAAGGGGACGCATCAAGGCAAAGATGTCTACTCATGTTCCATGGAGTGTCGCACTGCCTTGACCGAGGATGTACGCCGCAAGCTTGCCAAAATGGCGACACAAACCAAGGGGCCAATGCGTATTGCCGTGCTCAACCAGAAGGGTGGTACAGGCAAGACAACCACGGCCGTGACACTTGGTGCGGGGCTTGTGGAGGCTGGCTTCAAGGTGTTGATTATCGATGTGGATAGTCAGGGCCACGTGGGTGTCAGCCTTGGTGTCAAGAACGACAAGACCTTGTTCCACGTGATGGTGGAGCAACAACCCCTGTCCGAATGCGTGGTGTCTGCACGCCAGGGGCTTGACGTATTATGTGGCGACGAGACGCTCGCCAGCACCGAGATCTTCCTCGCTCGACTGAATGAAGGCCGCGACCGTGTGCTCAGGCGTCAACTTGAGTCCGAGAGCGCTTACGACTTTATCATCCTCGATTGTGGCCCAAGTCTCTCCCTGCTGAATATGAACGCGCTGACTTTTGCAGAGCATCTGATTGTGCCTGTATCGTGTGATTTCCTCAGCCTTGTGGGTGTGAAGCAGCTCTTGAAGACGCTTAAGAATGTCAACCAGGTCCTGATGCATCCCATCAGCATCCTCGGCATCCTCCCCACATTCTATGACATGCGTAACAACATCAGTGATGAGTCCGTCAAGACCTTGCGCGGCTTCTTCCATGACAAGGTCTTGCCCCCCATTCGCGTCAATACACGTCTCAAGGAAGCTCCTCGCCATCGCAAGACCATCTTTGAGTACGCGCCCGAAAGTCGCGGTGCGGCAGATTACAAGAAGCTGATTCGTTGGGTTGTGGACCACCAGGATAAGGACACATCAGAGCCTCCTCAAGTAGCCTGAATGACATCATGAATGATTGAAGAATAGAAGAAGGCGAGCGTTGCTACAGCAACGCTCGCCTTCTTCTATTCTGTGTACAGTAGGGCTTTGATTGACGTGAGACCTTGATCTGGGTAAGCTTCGGGTGTGTTCACACAAGTCATGAGATTATAAATGTGGAGTGAAGAGAGGGCTCTTTTTGATGATGTGTCAAGGCGTCGTATGACCAGACTTGCTCACCACAAGACCTCACCGACTCTTTACAAAAGTTCTCAGCCACTGGTGTCGATGAATGCCGTGGATTGTGTCAGATAGATGACTCACATAACCAGTCCTTTGAGCTCGTGTATGCCTATGGGGTTGTTCTTGGCTCACAAGATTCAAAGGGGCGGTTGTGTTTTATTTGAAAGGCCTCACGGGTTGAGGATTACGATAAACAAGAGGTAGAGGATTCATGTTAAGACTAAAGGTTGTATTGACGTTTGCTATCAGTATTTTGCTGCTCGCAGCCGTCTCCTTTTTCTCTTACAAAACAACGCTCTCGGATGCTATCAGCGAGGATACAGAGCTTGCGCTGCGCAAGTCAGCAAGCACTGCTGAACTTGAACGCCGTCTGGCCGAAGCTACGCTGATCTCCAAGGCCCGCTTTGTGGGGAGTGCTCCCGATTTGTATGAGGCGATCAAGGCAGATTACTCCACCAAGGAAAATCCTGATGGGGAAGAGCCGATCGCTGTGGCTGAAGATGTCGCCGAACATGAAAAGCACCTCAAGGTGCATGAGCGATTGACTCGCTATCGTATTGAGTTTGAACAGTTTTATGAATCGAGTCGAGGCAAGGGTAAGCGCCAGCTTGATGTCCCACTTCAGTGGCAAAAACCAACGCTTCCTGACCTGATCTTTGCTGTGGATAAGGAAGGCGTCGGCCTCGCAGCCCTCGGTAAAGACCTCCTCAAATGGTACGGTGATGATGTCTCCAATGAGCAGATCCTTGTCAGTGAAGCGCTGACCAAAAAAGAGGTCCGTACAGGTCTGATTGAATGGTCTTTCGATAACCAGAGCAAGGGCGTGTACCTTGTCGCGGTGGCTCCTATCATGATTAATCGTGAGCAGGATGTCGCTGGTGCTGTGGTCATTGGTAGCCTCATCTCGGATGGTACTGCAAAGCAGGCAAAATCCATTCTCGCAGGTACATACGAGCAAGGTCTTGAGGCTGAAGAGGCCAAACAGGTCCTCGCATCAGGTGCTGATGTGGCCTACTTCTATGGCGACAAAATCATTGGCTCCACCTTCGATAACGCACGCCAAAAAGAAGTCTCAAACAAGATCTTCAAGGAACTCAAACTGCTTGAGCAGGAAGGTGTCGAGAAGTCGGGTGAGATCGAAATCGAAGATGATACCTACCTTGTACGTCTTCGCATGATGCCCTCTGTGGGTCAGAAAGAAGACAAAAAAGCTGGTATCATTGTCCTGAAGAACCTCTCTGCTGAACAGGGTGTGCTCTCAAATCCTGGTACAAACACCTGGCTTGCGGCGGTCATGATCCTCCTGCTTGGTAGCATCATGATGCTCATCTTCATCCAGCTCTTCATGAAACCTATCGAGAAAATCGAGAGCGGTATGCAAGAGGTTGTGGGCGGTAACAAGGATTATGTCTTTGAATATCAAGGCTCGAACAAACTCGCTCAGGGTCTTGCGCATCAGTTGAACCTGATGAGCGCCTACCTCCAGGGTAAACCCATGCCTGATGATGAGTCTGGTGGCGGTGGCTGGGGCGATGTCAGCGGTGACTCTGGTAAGGGTGGCGCAAACCCCAGAGTGCAAGGTGTTGATATGGCTGACCTTATGGGTAAGAAAAAAGACTCATCTGATAGCTAGTATTAAAGATGGCAATAA
>CATLTV010000055.1 GCA_950059285.1 uncultured Pseudomonadota bacterium
CCCTGCCACGGCGCTCTTTTGTTTTCAGTCGATGTGAATCACATCGACATCAAGCTTGTATTGTTGTGTGGTGGAGTCATATTGAATGCAATCACCCAGGCCGAGTTTGCGGAGCGTGGAGATGGCGACGCGGACGCGGTTCTTGCCACTTTGTAAGGTCATTTGCTCATCAGGCCAGACCTCTGGAATCAGCTCGGCAGCGGACGCCTGCGTGCCAAACTTGATCAATGCGCGTAACATGTGCTGAAGCAGGAGGCGATGATCCAGCGTGACGGTGTCCTGGTCCACGGTGATGAAATGGGAGCCATCAGCAGCAACCTTGACCCGTGGCATGTTCTGGTCAAGCTCCTGGCGCAGCAGCTGGTACACGTCGTCAAACTGGAGCGCTTGCCGAGCTTTTTTCGAGAGTGAGTCCAGCCTGTTTAAAACCTCGGGCACCTGACGCAAGTGTGCCTGATATTCCTCGCTCGAGAGCTGCGTGTTTTTGAGCAAGGAGTATGTTTTCCAGGCCAACGCACGGTTCTCGTAATGCGTGTTTTCCTCGGTGTGAATGTAGAAACCCTGGGCGAGGTCAAGGTAATGATATGCCTTGTCAAACTGTTGATTTTCAAGGTAAAGCTTGCCCCATGCTTCGTGTAAAACGCCCTGTTCAAAGGTGCGGTCAAGCTGGTTAAAGAGCATGGCAACCTGGGTGTAAGATTTGATCGCCTCTTCCGTGTTCTTTTGTGCTCTCCAGTACATGCCATGAAGCCAGTGGAGGTCTGCCTGTAAAACGAGGCCAACGTCATTCTCTGCAATCAGGTTGTCGAGCATCTGGAGCTGTAGCCGTGGTTGCTCCTCATGGTTTTGACTGATGCCCCAGACAATCTTGTACGCGCGTGCGATGAACTCACAGTACACAAGCGAGTGTTCGATGCTGATTCTGATGGCTTCATCCATGACGCGAAGCTTTTGAACGTCGTCTTTTTGCAGGCGAGCAAGTTGTGATGAGACCATGACCTGAGTGGTGGGGTAGAGGTTTTGTGCAGAGCAGTGTTCAAGGATCTTGAGCGACTCTTCAAGCTGGCCTGTACGAAAGATCAGGTCAGCGCGAGAGACATTGAGGTGTGCAATGAGCGCATCTGAGTTGGCTTGCCTGGCGAATGTGAACGCCTGTTCAAGGATGTGTGCAGGGTCCTGTTCCTTGAGGAGTGATTTGTAATTTTTGAGCAGTGAATCAAGCGCCATGGCCATGCTCAGAGGATCGATGTCCTGGCGATCAAGCGTCATGGACAGGAGCTGTTGATGTGCAGCCCTGTTTCTCTTGTTTGCGCCCTTCATATTGGCGACATAACCCAGAAAAGCGCTCGCGCGCAGCGCGAGCACAAGCTGTGCGGGGTCCACAGATGTTGTGTCATTGTCAGCGCGTCGGAGCGTGTCATGCACCACGAACTCGGCAAATCGCATGTGTCGACCACTTGTTTGGCTATAGTCGAAGTTACCTATCATGGATTCGGGCCAGATGCCCATCATGTCCGCTGGAAATAGGAGCGTGTCAATCTGTTTGGCGCATGTGTAGCGCTCATCATCGGTCATATTCACACACAACACATGACGCGCAAAGCCGTTGAATTCAAACCATGCACCATCCACTCGCCCGAGCCCAACCTGCACAAGGTCAAGAAAGACATCTCGGCTTATCAAGGACTCAAGATCTGACATCAACACACGTTTTGGACCCGTGGCAAGCAACAGGGCATGTTGATAAAGCTCCGGAGTGATGCGTGTTAACCAGTCCTCCATCAGGCGAATGAATGGCGCACACATCGGGTGTCTTCTCAGGTTTTTGACATCAAGCGATGTACCACCATAGCTTACATGTGTTGAGCCAAACAACACATGCAAGCTTGGTATCCAGGTCAGGATATCGCGAAGTTCTGTGTCAAGTTCAACGTGCTCAAGCGCGTCAGGAATGGGCTGTGGAACGAGCGCTGACATGTCGTGTTCAGGTCCGACAAGATGGACACGTTCACGCACGTCTTCGGGCAGTGCGGTGAGGATTTTTTTAACATTAAATCCAGGAATATCAAGCACATGAACATCATCAATGGTATGAGCTGTAAGAGTAATATGCTCAAGAAGATGATGGATATAGTCGGTCAAAATGTACACTCCTTGAGCACGCTCATGTGCCTCGCCAGTTCAAAGTACAGGATCTATCTTACAGCAGTTTAAAATGAACCCGTCAAGTGCATGATGCACACATGACGTGCTTTAAACTATATCTGAAATCATCAGAAGCAAGAGAGCGTAAGTAAGAGGTGAGTTAATCCTCGATTAAATGGATTTATATTTAAATTAAATGCTTATTAAACAGTGACTTACAGTGTTGATTTGGAATGAAATAACGCTATGGTTTCCAGCGTACCACACAAGCAGAGGCCAGACATGTGGTTTGGCATACAGCAGTTAAAACCATTCTCTTCGTACACAATCACTTCAACTGCTGTAAGACCCAAGTATCTTTGACTAAAGGAAGATGTAAGATGGAAAAAAGAACACGACTTTTAATCTCTTCTGGATATCACAACGCAGCAGCTTATTTGTTTACAGACGTTCTTAATCCTGTGGAGTTTGCCAAGGAAATGATGGATTTGGACAGGGCTCATGACAAATATATCAATTCGGAGCCATATACAGGCCGCCCCTTGTTTGAAATGATCAAGTCCGTCACAACGGAAGAGAAAGAGGAAGATTTGGATGGTGGTAAACCCAGCTCGGGCGACCATGCAGAGCAGTGCCTGGAAGAACTTGAGGTTGCACGTAAGGCTGTGCTTGAGCATTACGGTGAGGAGGATCACAAGCTCTACGGTCAGTTTATCGTCTCCTGCGTGGAAGAAATGGCCAAGTCTTCTGGAGGTGGATGGCTTGGCTTGGGCTCCGAGTATACGGATGTAGAAAAAAAGCATGTTCAAAAGCTAAGAGACATGTTCAACCTCGACAACTAGACGACCCATTATTGATGTAAGGAAAAGAATGAGTAAGCGCCTACCTGGCGCCTTGCTCATTCTTTTGTTTATGAACTCTTGGAGCAGGACACACCATGGATGATAACTCACGCATTTTTATAGTTCTCGGTGCTGAACACGCAGCGATGCACCTGTTGACGGATACATATAACCCGCTTGAAACCTTCAAGGAGCATCAGGTCTTCAGGGAGGCATCTGAAAAGTACCTCAACGCCAGACCATATGCAGGCCGCCCCCTGTTTGAGATGATCAAGGCGACGATGTACGAGCCACTTGAAGATACGAAGTATGTGAAGACCTATCAGACCACCTGTTATGAGCACTGTCTGGAAGTCGCACGCAAGGCCGTCAAGGAGTACTACAGCGAGGAAGATTACAAGCTGTATGGAGAATACCTCGTCGCCTGCGCAAAGGATGTGGCCGAATCCTCGGGCGGAGGACTTTTGGGCATGGACGCCGAATACTCCGATGCAGAAAAACAACATATTCAGCGATTAAGAGATATGTTTGAGCTTGAATATTAAGAGGGTGTTTCAAAACCCATCCCAATCGGATGATTGTAAGGAACATGTAATCTCAGCGTTTTTTGTAATCAGAGCCGCTCGCGGTGACTTACGTCACAACTTCGGGCACGTCTCCTGGAGCTTACACGCCCCTCACTGCTCCTCCTCGGTCCTGGTTTTGAAACCACCTCTCATTACAAAAAACACGTGAAGTTTAAGGAGCAGATATGAACATCTCGGCTCCTTTTTTCATGGCGAGAGGACAGGGGAAAAATCATGAGCTGCAAGAGGTTGAAGAGGTGCGATTAATCGACGATTAAGTGAAATTAATTGTCGATTAAATGATTGTAAAACAACAGCTTGGCTTATTGAATAGTCTTCAGCTCCCAGTATGATTTCCTGCGTACCCAAGGCAGGCCAGACACAGGGTTTGGCATGAATATCTTTTTACCATGAGGAAGACATACGATGGACAACAATACCAAACTTTTGATTGCGAGTGGACCTGAGCACGCGGCGACCTACCTCTTTACAGATTCCTTCAATCCAGCGGAGTTAGTTGTGGAGTTTGCTTTGGTTGTGAAGAACGTCGAAGAGCTGCTTGAACGTGCACCTTTTGCAGGCCGTCCCCTGTTTGAGATGATCAAGGAAATAACCTACAAGCAAAAGGGAGAGCTGGAGTCAGTCAAGACCGATCACGAGACTTTTTATGAGCATTGTCTGGAGCTTCTTGAGATGGGAAGCAAAGCTGTGCGTGATCATTACGGTGAGGAAGACTACAAGCTCTATGGTCAATTCATCGTCACTGCTACGGAAGAAGCAGCGAAGGCATCTGGAGGCGGATGGTTTGGACTTGATGCTGAGTACACAGGTGAAGAAAAACAGCACGTTCAAAAATTAAAAGACATGTTTGGTCTTGATTAATACACAAAAGAGCAAGGGTCGATAGATACTCGATTCTTGCTCTTTGCGTATGTTTCACATTCGTTTACCACGTCTTGTACTTGTGAGGTCGGGATGAAGCACATGACCACCCCGTTTAATATTTCTTATCATACACTTGTCACACTTGCGATGTGTGTCACATGCTTTGGCTGTGATGGCTCGCTCTCAAGCAATGGCATGGACGACACAACCCCCTCAGACAAGCCATTTGCCGACATGGAGCTCACGGATCACGTGGATTCAGGTACGGATATGACGCGTGTGAATGATCCCGACTCGGGGATAGATCCCGGGGTTGATATGACACCAGAAGGCCCGATTGAACCTCTGCCCATCTGTACGGACGATGATGATGTGGACGATGAGCTTGATGCCATTCGATTGTTTCGCAAGGCATCGATTGTACTTCGCGGTCATCCTCCCACATACGACGAGTATGAGTCGCTCGAGCAGCTCGACACCGAGGACGCTCGCCTCGCACAGGTCATGACCTTTATTGATGAGCAAGCCTACAAACCTGTCTTCTATGAGCAAGTGTTTGATATGGCGCGCACATGGTTCAATATCCCCTTTGTGCAGCGTACTGCCGATGCTCCTGAATATGCGGTGCCTCAACAGGGGAGGCTGACAAAGTGCCTGGAAGGTACTGTACATGAAGGGAAATATGTCCTTTACAGGACGACCACGCAGGGCGCATGTAACGACCCGGAGGCGGCGACATTGCTCGGCGAGGCGTGGTGGGCTCCAGGTGAAATGGTGGAGTTTGTGGGGCAGGCAGCGCACACCCACAAGATTGGTCAGATTCGCAACATGTCGGGTAACTATGAAGACATTGATTGCGAACAGAACGCGCCACAGGGCGACTGCGGATGTGGTCCCAAGGCCATCTTCTGTGTGCATAACTTTGGCTCAAAATACCCTGGTTCGCCCGAATACAGCCCACGCAATCAGTTTGGGCACCGACGTATGTTGACCGAGGAACCAGCGCGTATGTTTGCGCACCTTGCATGGCATGACAAGCCTGCCACAGACCTCATTCTTGGCGATTATCTGGTGGGTCCAACGCGCATTCAGGCATCCTATATCATGCATGGATTACGTGCAGGAGATAAGACACACCTTGATGATGAGGACTGGTGGAACCCTGGTTCAGGCAAGTTCCAGAGCGCGCTGAGAGATCCGCTGCACACCGATGCGTCGGATCAACACTCCTGGCGAGAGTACAAACCTCATGAGCTGGACGGCTCGTTTATTGCGGATCGCCATTATACCTATGATCCACGCGCCACCACGGAGCCGATGGAAGGAATGCCCGTGGCGGGTATTTTAACAGGATTCAGTATTCTTGCAGCGTATCCACGCGAGCGTCTTCGTGCCGCTCGCATGATGGAGACGCTCGCATGCGATGTCTTTGATCCTCCTGGTGCAAAGCAGCAGTTCAATGAATATCAACGCGACCCTGCCACGGAAGGGACCTGCCAACATTGCCATGCGCGACTTGACCCAGCAGCAATTCACTTCAAGCGTTTTGCCAAGCGTGGCCATGGCGGCGAGGGGTGCTGTGCGGAATACATGATGCCTGGCATCGATAACTGGGTGCTTCCTGACGACTGGTTGTCTGAAAACAGTCAGCTTCGTGGTGAGCCTTATGCGCAGTGGCGCAGGTGGTATGAGACAGACACAATCTTGACGCCCATCACTCAGTCCGATGTGGATCGTAACAGCAACGCGCTCTTTATCGACTTCCTGCTGCCCGAGCAGACGCTCTACGGACAGCAGAGTGACGGGACCGTGGGGCCGCTTGGCTTTGCAAAGATGATCGTCAACTCGGGCGCGTTTGATCGTTGTGTGGTGAACCATATTCACCACGCTGTGATGGGCCGTTATGTCGATGCAGCCACCGAGTCAGGTTATCTTGACGCGCTGACTGCGCACTTTGTGGCGCAGGACAGAAACATCCGTAAGTTCTGGGTAGGACTTATGAAATCAGATCTATTCAGGCGAGGAATTTGAACATGTCATACACATCAAGATACGCGTTTTTACGGAAGATCTGGGTTGTAGTCGCCATGCACAGCGTCATGCTCTGGGGTTGTGCTGAAACCTCGCCCACATCCGAGCCATCTCAACCTGCAAGCACCAACGCTTCGGAGCCATTGCAGACCTTTCAGAGCAAGTTGGAGTGCCGCCCTGGTGAGGTGTCTGAGCAGACAGCCGCCATTGTACAGGCGCTGGAGCCTCACTGTGCGGACTGTCATAACACGGGCTCGCGAGGATACTTCAAGTCAGTGGATGCCTTTCAACAGCTCATCGTGAACAACCCCAGCATGATCGTGCCTGGTGATCCTGACGCCAGCGAGTTTGTACGTCTCCTCAAAGGTGAGGGCACAGGTGCATTTACACAGATGCCCATCGGTGTGCAGACCTATGAGGACATGGTTCAGGCAGGGACAGCACAGCTTGGTGTGGATGAGATCGAGTCCTGGGTGCGAGCCCTTCAGCAGGGCGATATGAGCAGCTCAAGTGCACCTGATACAAAGGCAACGCGTGTCAGGCGTCTCAAGGCCAGTGAAATTGAACGCGCGCTCTATACAAGCCTTGGCCTTGATGAGACGGACTTTTTCAGGGAGGAACTTAGCCACACCAACGGGATCGATACGCTGATTCGATACAGTGACAAGTTGTACCCGTTGCGTTCTCCTGATGCGTTGCCTGCCTCGTATTATGGTGAGCCTTCAGACAGATATCTGTCGCTTGGAGGCTTTTCGGTCATTCATCAAACGGTGGATGACACAAGCTATGCTCCCGCAGCGTTGCTGACCCTGAATCAGGTCTCTCAGGCGTGGTGCAGACTGGCGATCAAAAAGCAGGGCAACACCACGTTGTTTGGTGCTCAGGCGAGCGTGCCATCATCAGAATCAGATGTAAAATCAATCATTTCCAGGTGGTCGTTGCACTTCCTTGGTGAGCGCTTTGATGAGGATCAGATCGAGGAGCTATACCAGAATCTCTATGTGACCGTGGTCATGGAAGAGGATCAGGAAGCCGCTCTGACAGGTGTGTGCTCGTACTTCATTCGCCACCCCAAATGGATCATTCTATAGTTTTTGTAGTTTCTGTAGTTCTGTAACCCTACCTTTTTCTTCTCTGGAGAAGAACCATGAAGATGTCTCGTCGCAAGATGTTAAAGCTCTCACTTGGTGCCACACAGATGGCGCTGCTCTCGGGTCTGGGGCTACGAGAAGCGTCGGCCCGTGATCTGAGCGATTTTCCTGACAAGTTCGTCGCGCTCTGGATTCCTGGGGGGTGTCACTGGGAGTCGTTCTTTTCGCCTCTGAACCGCGAGGCGATTAACAACCTGATTCCCGCACCGCTGGGCGGATTTAGTCCGTGGGGTTACAGTCCAGAGCAGGTTCGTAACTTTGATAATACCGCTCACGATGTGGATGATCCAAGCTCGATTCGCAAGCTTGCAGGCCCGATTTACTGGAACTGGAATGACCCGACGGACAAGCAGGGTTTGATCCCCGAGAGCAATGATACACAGCGTTACAGAACCGATGGTTACGCCTTTGCCGACCCTGCACACAAGCTCTACGAGCGCACCGTGTTGCTCGCAGGCGCAGATCAGGGCACGGCTGCACACCGAAGCGGTATTATTGCCAGCATGTGTGGCATTGCAGGTTCGATCTTTCAGGTGCCCGCGCTTCATGCATTGATCGCGCGCTCCCTGGCCAATCGTTTCCCTGACAGGCCATTGCACAACATTCATATTTCGGGTGTGCCTGCGGCGTCAGTCAACTTGCCCTCAAAGGTGCGTCCTTTAAGTGTGAGCTCGGCAGATGTGTTGGTGCCGACGCTCTCTGATCAGTGGGATAACTCCTGGAAAGGTCTGCGTACACGCGTCGAGCTTGAGAACCTCGGGATTGATGGCTCCATGTTATCGGGCAACGTGAACGCGACCTATGTCGATCGCGCGTTGTTACAGTCCTTGCGCGCCCATGGCGCATTAAGCTCGGATGATACACAGTTCTATATGGAGCAAATTTATGACACCTACAAAAACTCAAGCAATCTGCTTGCGCGTGATGTGGTGTCGATCCTCGAACAGACGCCTGACTGGGAGTACACCAACCCCGACTGGACCACCTGTATTGGTGTGGCCGATTCATGTGGTTCGGGCAAGTCCATTGGTGACTTTGGCTTTGTGCTCAAGCTGCTCAAGTCGGGTCTGACCTCGTGTGTCAACATGAAGGCCAACGGGCTAGTAGGGGCGACCTTTGATACACACATCGCCGATGGCCCTCAAATTGGTGCCAACCACCTGCGCATCACCATGGAGGGCATCGCACGTTTCTGTATCGAGATGATGCTGACACCAGGCTCTCGCCCAGGCAAGACATTGCTCGATGAGACGCTCGTCTATGTGTACTCGGACTTTGGTCGTACCTTCCCGAGAGGAAGCGACCACAACCCGTTGACCTGCGCGATGCTGATTGGTGGTCACGTCAATGGCAACCAGATGATCGGTGGATACAAGCCTGTGAGCGGTTCGACTGCCCAGGAAGTCCCCGTCGATATTGATGATTCGGGTCAGATCGAGATGATTAAACCACGCTCCCAACATGTGGCGACCACGGTGCTCAGTGGTTTTGGCCTTGAACTTGGTCAGGACTTCGAGATTACAGGTGGTGCCGGCAGTATTCAGGGTGTTTATGAAGATATTTGAGCGTCGAGGTCAAGAGATGAAGAGAGCATGGTTCATGACACAACTGCTGACATGTGGTGTGTTTTGCGTGGCAAGCGCATGTGATGAGGGTTCGGAACATCCGCAAGAACCTGCTGCGGATATGAGCACACCCGTGGTCGATGCTGGTGACATGCTACTGGATGCTCAACCCGATACATCTTCGGATATGCCACAAGATCCTGTTATTCAAATGGATTCTGGCGCGGACATGCCAGACCTTGATCAGGAACCTGTGCCAGACATGGAGATGAAGGAAGAGGATATGCGGGAGGTTCCTGTGCAGGATTATCCCTGTGAGCTGGACCTGACACACCCATCTCCCTATCCAGGTGACGCGGCGATTACAGCGACGCTGGACAGCCTTCAGGCAGGTCATGGCGTGGTGTTACCCGAACCGACGGTGCACAATCAGGACTTTGGCGCGTCAAGCAGTCATCTTGGACCTGTGGCACGTGATTACTCCAACCGTATGGTCTTTGCACCAGAGCGCCACTCGGCTTATTACGCGGGAGGAAGTCACGGCACATACAGGGCAAATGATGTCTGGGAGTACCACCTTGCGAGCAACACGTGGAGGCTGCGTTATTATCCCGAGGGTGGAAGCTGGGGGCCTCACAAGGCGGCGTTGTTTGGATTGAGAGCATGGCTTGAAGATGGCGCGGAGCTTTCAGAAGAGAACATGCAAAAGGTTGAGGACTTCAAGGTCTGGGTCAAGGATCAGGTGGTCTTTAAAGATGGCATCATCACGACTCCTCTGGGTGGGCCAATCATGCCCTCTCACCAGTGGGATGGGTTCACGTATGATTTCCATGCACGAAAGATTGTCTGGCGAGCTGGGGCACATTTTTACATCACGCCAAAGATGATTTCATACATGTTGGATCTGCCTCTTGAGGAGGTTGAAGCCGAGTATGATTATACGCAGTCAAGGATGTGGACGTATGATCCCGAGGCCAATCAGTGGGCTCCATACAAGACAGAGGATGAGATGTTGCGTGACCGTGTCATCAAAGGCATGGCGACCTCGGCAGTGTACATTCCCGACCGTTGTGCGACGCTGCATTATGGTGCGACACCGTCCATTTACGAGATGTGGCTGCATGATCTTGTGGATGATACCTGGACAGAGATCTTGCCCAATGGTGGGCGCGACATCTGGGGCCTTGCGCTCGATGGTCTGAGCCCTCTTGCAGAGCAGCAGATGGCGTACAGCACAAAACAAAAGAAGATCGTGGCAGTGCTCAAGGGTGATACCTTTGTCTACGATTTTACAGAGGATACATGGACACCACTACCTCATGAGCCGATGGTAGAGCATGCGCATGATGCGAGGACCGTGTTTGTCTACGACAGCACCAACGATGTGTTCGTGTTGGTGGGTCGTACACAGCCAGACAGGGTGCATGTGTTTTCAATGGAGACGATGAGCTGGGAGGAGGTCATGATTCAGGGTGATCCTTATGATCCTGGCGCGTACCAGAGCCCATTTGGTTATTACGATCCTGAGCACAACGTGGTCGTGGTGGGGAACAACAGATACAGGAAGATGTGGGCATTTCGCTATCGTTAGTGTGTGATGGTGAGCGCCATGGATAACAACAAAAGGGGCGACCTGTTGCTGCGCAACAGGTCGCCCCTTTTGTTGTTATCCATGGCGTTTAATGTGTTGAATTTATTAATAAATTCAACACATTAAACAAACTCATACAGAAGCGCTCTCAAAGATGGTTTGGAGCTTTTTGACGAGATCTTCCTCGGAGACAGGAGCGTCCATCTGTTCAAGGATGGGCATGGCGGTGGAGAGCAGTGAGCGTAGGATGCCCGTGACGGGGACCTGGCTTGAGGACTGCGTCTTGATCTGCCAGTCGAGCTGGAGTCGAGAGAGTTTAAGGGCGTCGTCTTGCCAGAGTTTGGCGGGGAAGGGTTTGACCTTACGCTTGAGCGGAGGACGCCCACGAGAGGTCGAGTCCTCGGTGGATGACGCCTTGGTGATTTGTGCGGATGCGCTCCCACGCCCGCTCTTGATGAAGCTATCGCGTGCGTCATCAAGTTCAGCACGAGACAGGGTCTCGGAGATGTTGGTGGGAGGAATGATGCTTTTCTTTCTTGCCATGATAAAAACCTCCCTGTGTTAGTGGATGCGAAGATGAGATGTTTGTGGAGATGTGGGCATCTGGTAGCGTTTCGAGAGTTCGTTAATGAGCATACGAATCTCGCCAGCGGCCTTGTCACGGGGAGCGTACTCTTCAACGCCGAGGCCCTGAAGGAAGGCACCGATGTAGTCATCACGTTGAGCGCAGTCAGATTTGAGCAGCGCGATCTGGTCATCTTCAGCGATGAGGTCTTCGCAGCGCTTGCGGATCTCGCGGACCATGGTGGAGCGAGAGCGGACCTTGTTCATGACGATACCAGCGTGGAGCGGACGCTCGGGCTGGTCGAACTGGCGGTGTCGAATCGCCTTGCGAATGATCTGTTTGATGGTGTGCTCAAGGTGGATGAAGTCGGGGCCACCAAAGGCGAGCGCGACGAGGACGAGGTCCGAGATAAGGACGGCCTCGCGGGTCGTTTCGTCGTCGCGTGCGGAGGTATCAATGAGGGTGATATCGTAGTCCATGGCGAGCTTGGGGATAATTTGAGGACCCTCAAGGTAGATGCTCTCGATGGCGGGGATGTTTTCTTGTTCGGCGGCTTGCTGGCGCATCAGGCCCCAGGTGCGCGCGGTGCGCTGTGGGTCGAGGTCGACGAGCAACACTCTCATGCCACGTGCAGCGAGTGTTGCAGCGAGGTTGGTGATGAGCGTGGACTTACCAGGTCCCCCTTTTTCGGTGGCGGCGCAGATGATCATAGTAGAACCTCCATGTTCATGATCTGACTTGATTGTAGTGATCGTCCTGATCGTGTGTCGTGCTCACGTGTGCATCCTCCAGTGAGGGTGTGTGAGCTGCGATATGACGTTGATGATATGGATCTATCAAAATATGTCAATACATCGATATTTTGGTATCTTGATATTTAAATATTTTGATATCTTTTATTGCTTTCTTGTGGTTTGGTTAATTGATATAAACTGTTTAATTATAAATGGTTTTTACGTTTTTTGTTATACGCGCTCTATGTTGCAGAGTGGCAGGATCTCCCTCACTCTGATACAATGAGGGGTCGCGTCAGGTCAGGTCATGGTTAAACCTCAACACAATGAGAGAATTGTATTATGATGAAACGTCTTACCGTCCTTCTTGGTGTCCTCGCCTGTGGTGCCGTGGGATGCTCTGATCCCGAGCCATCAACCTCACCATCCTCGCCTGATGCGGGTACAAGCGACCTTACGGACATGATTCTTGTCGACGCAGGCTCCGATCTTGGAGCGCCAGAGGATCAGCCCGTGGACATGCCTCCTGTTGAGGATATGACGACACCTGATGCGGATATGTCTGAGCCTGTAGATCAGGGCCAGGATCAATCTGATGATATGAATGCAGAGGAAGATATGGCCCCCTCTGAATCCACAGGTCCAATTCGTGGTCGATTTGAGTCTGCGGGGCCAATCCGCAACTGTAATGACCTCGCCACATGGAACGCTCCTGATGGATTTTTGTTACGTCCACAAATGGGCGTGTGTGATGATGACATGACCGCGCTTGCAGACACCATTGTGGCCAACCTTGATGCCGCCGCCGCACGAGATGCGCGCGTCATGCTCGTGATCGGGCAGGGCTTGAACCTGCCATCAAGCTGGCTTGATAGCTGTGAAACTTACGCGCTTGAGTCAGGTCGATTTACTGGCGAGAGCTGTGTGCCATGGGACAGCAACTATCAGGCAAAACTTCAGGAGGCGCTTCAGACCCATATTGGTCCACGAGTCAAGGATCACCAGGCGCTGGCAGGCGTGTACTTTACCATCTCTACCATGACCAATGGCTCCGAGATGCACTTCCGCACCAATCGCAGTACGTTCAGCAACTATCCAGGTGATGAGGTCTTGCGCCAGTCTTACAAGGATGTCATGGCCATCTATCAGGACGCCTTTGATGTCCCGATCGTGTTTGAGGCAGGTCACTGCTTGTGGAATGACGATAAGGACTGTCAGACACCATTTGAGCTTTATACCTCCACCCGAGATACTTACGGCGTTGATGCTGTGGGCGTCGCCATGTGGAACTGCGCCGAGCGCTTCTTTGTCTCCGAGAACTCCCCCGAGTTCCACACTCGCCCGATCTTCGAGGAGGCGAGCAAGGATGGCGCAAGCATTGGCTGCCAGACCGTTGGCTCTTTTGCTCAGGCGTGTCGCTTTACCAGCACCGAAACAGCGGATTATGGCACACCTCCCATGGGTCCAGGCAACAGCACCTGTCCAGACAGCACCCCCGAGGACATTGAAAACGCCTGCGTGGATACAGTCGACTGGTTCAGAGGCGCCCGTCAGATCAACCCAGCAAGCCCCGTGATTCAGGGCACGTGGGGCGAGTTCTGGAGCGCGGACATGCGCACGGATGGAGTCTATCATACCTCGACAGCTTGTCAGGAAGCCATCGATGCGATGATCCCTGATACACCTTGAACAACAGGTTTTTAAAGCAAGAGAGAGGCGATGAGGGGGCGGGATTTGCGCAGCAAATCCCGCCCCCTCATCGCCTCTCTCTTGTTTCATAAGGTCGAGAATACCACCTTTGAGGTTCGCGGTTGGATAGGTATCTTCAATGATGTTTTTCAATGCTCGCGATAACAAACGCTTGATTGGGTTGAGGCATCATGGACGGACTTCATCCTTGGACTCGAAAAAGAGAAATTATGATTAAAATCATGTATATAGAGGACCACGAGATCTTTGGTAAACAAGTCATTCAAAACATTTTAAGCGATTATGATGTCAACCAAGTGACGAGTTTAACTCAGGCTTACGCAGAGTGGGAACTGAACGGCGCATCGTACCAGATCATCCTGTGCGATTACGACCTCCCCGACGGAAAAGGTAGTGAGTTCATCGAGAGGATACGCGTTCTGGGATTCAGACTTCCTATAGTTGCTGTCTCCTCGCATGAAAGAGGCAATCAAGCTTTGCTGAAAGCTGGAGCTGATGCTGTGTGTTCGAAGTTTGAGATACCTGATTCGCTACTTGATGTACTTCGTGGACTTCTCGCTTGACTCGATTCGCTTATTTCACACTGCCATGTAACATCCTAATAAATATAAGCTGTTCACTGTAAATCAACATCTTTGGTGTTCCCTTGTTGTCATAAAGTAATAACCAAACTATTGTGAGCGCGATAAAAACCAGCCAGGGTGGGGAACACTACCTTTGAGGTTCGTGGTTTGATAGGCATCTCCACTGATGCTTTTTTGTGATATTTATCATGATGTTAAAGGGTGTGTGTATGAATCGTCGCTATGTGCAAATGTATCTTGTGAGCCTGTGTGCGTTGCAAAGTATGGCCTGTGGTCAGCAACCTGTGACAGGTGAGCAAGACATGTCTCAATCTCCATTTGAGTTGGGTGAAGATCTGTCATCGTTGCCAGTAGAGATGGAGGATATGGCAGAAGACATGGTGATGCTTCCTGATGAAGACGATATGCCCAAATTACCTTATCCATGTGCACGTAATGAATATGTGATCTCGCATGTGTGTGTGGAGTGTCCATCGGGTAGCACGAATGATGCGGGAGATAACCTCCATGGGGAGAACACGCAGTGTGATCCCATCATCTGCAAGGAGAATGAGCGTGTGGAAGACCACCGCTGTGTGCTCTGTCCACGAGGTGGTGTGAACGCGTCTGGAGATGATGCCAGCGGTGAGGATACACAGTGCGACACGCTGGTGTGTGGGGAGAATGAGAAGGTGTTCTCAAATCGTTGTATTTCTTGTG
Organism: uncultured Pseudomonadota bacterium; assembly: GCA_950059285.1. Lineage (GTDB taxonomy): Bacteria > Myxococcota_A > Bradymonadia > Bradymonadales > Bradymonadaceae > CATLTV01. Next base: position 15,069 of record CATLTV010000055.1, read on the forward strand.
AATCTGGTTCAATCAATGAGCCTGGCGACGAGGCCCTTGGTGAGGATACGCAATGTGAAACGCTGTACTGTGATGTTGATGAATACGTCAAACTACGACGTTGTGAGCCCTGTCTTCCTGGAAGTATCAATGATTCTGGAGATGATGCCAGCGGTGAAGATACGCAGTGCGATATCATTTACTGTGGGCAGGATGAATATGTTGAAGATCACGGCTGTGTGACCTGTCCAGCAGGGTCGACCAACGAGGCAGGCGATGATGCTACACAGGATGACACGATGTGTGATGGCATCCTGTGTCCTTCACATCAGCATGTGGTCAATCACACCTGTGTGGCGTGTCCAGCAGGTTCCACCAATGAGGCAGGCGATGATGCCACGGCCGCAGATACTGAGTGTGATCCTGTGCTGTGTGAAGACGGCGAGCATGTGCAGGCGAACCTTTGTGTCTCCTGTGGGCCTGCGTACACAAATGAGGCGGGTGATGATGCAACAGGGCCTGACACAATGTGTGAGCCCCTGTTGTGTGGTGCCGATGAGCGTGTAAGCAACTCCACATGCATTCCATGTGATCCTGGCATGGGCAACGATCCTGGAGATGATGCTCGCCTGGGTGATACCGAATGCGAGGTGATTTATTGTTCTGAAGATGAGTATGTGCTCTCACATGTGTGTACGCCCTGTGTCCCTGGCAGCGTGAATGAGGCGGGTGATAATGCCAGCGACATCGATACATCCTGTGATGTGGTGTATTGCGAGGAGAACACGTTTGTACAGAATCACACCTGCCAACCCTGTGCACAGGGGCTTATCAACGAGGCAGGCGATGATGCTCGCCTTGCAGACACGTCGTGCCACACGGATATCTGTCTGACAACACTGGGTATTTCCTGCAATGACATGGCACAACACTACATCAAAGCAGACGTGGCCGACCCGCATGATAATTTTGGATACGCCATCGCCTTTGATGGTACGACCTTGATTGTGGGCGCTCCTCTTGAGGATAGTGGTGAACGTTACTTCAATCCCAATCCATCAAGTAACACTCGACAAGATACAGGTGCAGTGTATGTGTTTGAACGTTCAGGTAATACATGGATTCAGCGCTATTATGTCAAGGCAATCAACACCAAACAAGGCGATCAATATGGATACAGCGTTGCAATTGATGGTGATAGGTTTGTTGTAGGTGCTCCTTTTGAAGATAGTTGGGTAGTAGAATATCCTTACTTCAGTCATATGGATTACATTGATAGCGGTATGATTTATGTGTACAAAAAACAGAACGCTCAATGGCAGTTCGAACAGATTATAAAGACTCAAATACCTGATGAATATGACAACTTTGGCTCAAGTGTGGCGATTGATGGCACAACGATTGTGGCAGGAGCGTACAACGAGGGCGATACGAGCTGTGCAGGATGTGGTGCGGCGTATGTGTTTGAGCGTGTGGGAGATAACTGGACAGAGACCGCGAAGTTGACAGCGACATCACGCGATGTGAATGACAACTTTGGTTATGATGTGGCGATTTCCAATCAAACGATCGTGGTGGGGACTTATCTTGAAGATAGCGCATCGCAGATGGTGAATGGAAACTACAATGATAACTCACGTCAAAACTGTGGGGCAGCCTATGTGTTTGAAAAGACAAATGGAGTGTGGCAGTCCACGGCCTATTTGAAGGCGAATGTATCTCAAGATAACCTTCACTTTGGTAAGGCGCTTGATATTGATGGGAATCGCATTGCAGTGGGCGCACCAGGCGAGGGTAAGTCTGCGACAGGTATAGGAAATACGGTGCCAGGGCTGCACGCCCCCGACAGTGGTGCAGTGTATATTTTTGAGCGTTCAGGAGCGACCTGGGTGCAGACAGAGTACATCAAGGCTTCAAACACAGATGCAAATGATCGTTTTGGTGAAGCCGTGGATCTTGATGGCGCAAGGCTAGTGGTGGCGGCTCCTTATGAAGATGGTGCTTCATTTGGTGTGTATGGCGATCAGATGGATAACTCCGCCGAGAATAGTGGGGCACTGTATCTCTTTGAAATCAGCGGCACGACATGGAGCCAGCTCTTTTATATCAAGTCCTTCGCCACAGATAGTCAGGACCTGTTTGGATGGAGCGTGGCGCTCGCTGGCTCCTCGTTGATGACGGGGACACCTTACGAGGCAAGTTCGGCCACAGGGATTGATGGCAATATGCGAGACAATACAAGCCTTGGTCAGGGGGCTGTGTATGAGTACATGTTAGCTCCATAAAATCTTGTGGGTTCTTCGTCGTGTCTCGTATTCTGTCATGTGGAGTGATAAGGTGTGTGAGTAAGCACATAAAGTCATCATATGAACCGACGTTATCTTATTGATAAGAAAAGAAATATTTTATTTTTATCGTTTTACGATAAAAGCATGATTTGCGGAAAGTCATATTCCGACTTATAAGTTTTTATGTCGATTCAAGACCGTGTATGATCACGTAATTCAACCTATTATCCTCTCAGGGAGACGTTCACATGGCTACAGTTCAGGAAGTAATCGAGATTATCAACGAAGGAAAAACCAAACCATTCAAGACCGCCGTGGATGGTGAGAGCTGGTCCCAGGACGATGTGGATGCGATCTGGACTGCCGCGAGTGCGACGTTCAAGAAGGCGCTCGTGAATCATGCCTTCACGTTAAACCCTTCGCAGGACGCCATGGGCCAGTCCTTTATCGTCATGCTACAGAACAAAAAAGATGCGCTCCTGCTCCCACTCCTGGAGAGTTTCACCGATGTAAACTGGCAAGACGAGCAGGGACGTACGCTATTGTCACACGCGGCTGAACAAAATCGTCAGAAGACCATCGACGCGCTCCTTCAGAGCAAGGCCGATGCGACACTCAACGACAAGAACGGTTTTCCGCCTATTTATTATGCGATGAAAGAGCGTAAGAAGAAGCTCGCTGAACAGCTCCTTGAATATGGTGTCACCTTTGAGGCTGATTCAGCCAGCAAGCTCATCGCCGCCGCTCCTTCCAAGGAGATTGGCAAGCGCCTCGCACAGGCATACCTCAAACAACGCACCTCCTCGATGACGAGGGAACAGTTCGTCGAGAAGTGGGGTGAGCCCAAGGTCGAGCATGACAAGATGATCTGGCCCGAAGTGATGGATACCAACGAGCGCTTTATGAAGGGTGAGATGTATACTATCGGATACATTCACTCCAGCGTCACGGACCCCCTCAACCAAAAAGACTACGACTGGGAGGCAATTGATGCGGCCAAGTCGCTCGCCGAGCAAATTGCGACCACCCTCAAGGAGGGGAACTGTTATGGTCTGTCTTCTTCCGAGGGCGACATGAGCTTTGTGCCCTTCTTCATGCCTGGTCTTGGTGCGATGCCTGGCACGGACGACTTTGATGCGCGCATGTCTTCCGAGAGCCTCGCGACAGGCTCAGGTGCCTATGACAAGTTTATTCGCTCTCATGATACAGAGGGCGGCGGCTTCAGATCCTCTCAAATCAAGGAATACTTTGAGGATGATTCCATGGACCAGAAACAGTACGACGCATACATGGCTGTGCGCGAGCTCTTCCTGAAGAATTGCAGTGATGTCAAGGAGTACAGGCTGTATTCGGACCTGGTGTCTTTCCCTGTGGTCATCGGGGGGCTGGATAAATACTACAACTTCGTTGGTGTCATTGGCGAGTGTGTCTGGACCTGATTCTTCAAGGCCGAAGCAAAAAAGAGAGGGAAATCAGCGGGTTGTTGTTATAACAATAACCCGCTGATTTCCCTCTCTTTTTTGTTCTTATACCTGGTCAAATTGGTGATTTCATGTCCCTGGCATTTGGTGATATACTGTGAGGCTACTAGTTTTGGCAGGTAGTTCAGTCTCTCTTTTCCCAGATCCTCTCTTCAGGAGCTTTTGTATGAAGAAACAAGTGATTTCAAGAACACTGTTGGCCATGGCGTTATCATGTCTGACCGCCTGTGGTGGTTGTGGCAAGGTTGCAGATGCAGGTGAGGAGTGTGAACCTGACCGTGGAAGTGAAGCTTGTGTGGAGGGGTATAGCTGCCTTGCCAGTGGAGATACATATGTGTGTTCCATTCCCGTGGGCGAGAGCTGTGATCTTGTGGGTACCGACGATTACTGTGAGTATGGTTCAAGTTGTGTGAGCGTGGATGGGGGAGGGCGTTGTCTTTATGACAGGGCATCAGGATGTGATCTTGATGCTGCCGAAGATTTATGTGCGCCTGGTCTGATGTGCTCTCCTGTGCAGGGTGGTGAGCCAGCCTGCTTTGAGTCCGTTGTGCTGGAGGGGATGGTGCTTGATGCCACGGATCGTGCGCCAATTGAGGGTGCTCAGGTGATTGCGCTTGATGATGTGGCCAGCGCAGTGAGTGATGTGGCAGAGACCGACGTGGCGGGTTATTACGAGCTACCTGTGCTTGCCTTGCGTGATGCCGAGGGCAAGCCTGTCGAGCAGTATTACACCCTTCGAGTTGGGGCCAGAGACTACCAGACCTTCCCGGGAGGTTTGCGCACGGCGTTGCCCATTGATCTGTCCACAGCAGCAAAAGACGATGACTCTGGAGTGTATCGTGTGAACAACGCGCTCACCGAGGTGTTGTTGATCCCATTGCCCGAGAGCGAGCAGGGACGATCCACCATTTATGGTCGTGTCATTGCCCCTGGTCAGGAAGCTGGTGTGCTTGTGGTGGTCGAGGTTGATGGTAAAGGTTATAGCGCGTTGAGTGATAAACAGGGTTACTTCAGTGTCTTTAACGTGCCTGATGGAAGCGCTGAGGTTCAGGGTTACAAGTCTGAGCTTCAGCTTGATGCCGAGCAGGTTAGTGTATCGGGCGAAGACGTGGTTGATGTGGAGCTCTCCGAGAGCGACCAAACCACCACGGACATGTTAGGTACAGTGGATATTGTGAACGCTCCTGGCGGAAGTTTGACGTCAGTTGTGCTTGTGGTGGAGTCGACCTTCAATGAGAACTTTGTGCGTGGTGAGGTGCCAATTGGCTTGAGAGCCCCACGCGAGGGGGAGCCAAGTATCTCCAAGCAGTGGAGTATTTCGGGCGTACCAGCAGGCGACTATGTGGTCCTGGCTGCGTTTGAAAACGATAACCTTGTGCGTGATCCAGACACCAACATCGCAGGTACAAGCATCGTGCGCGTGAGCGTGGAGGCAGGGACAGCAAGCCTTGATCTTTCCGATAGCTTCAAGATTACGGAAGCGCTTGAGGTGATTAGCCCTGGTGCGGATGAAGCAGAGGCTGTGACAGAGAAGCCAATGTTGCGTTGGGTTGATGATAGCTCTGAAGATTATTACGAGCTGGAGGTCTACAATGCTTATGGTGAGCTTGTCTGGGAGTCCACCATTCCGAATAGCCAGAGTGACCTGTCGGTGGCGTATGAAGGTCCACTTGAAGACGGTATGTATTACCAGTTCAGGGCGTCATCCTGGAGAGCTCCTGGTGGAAAGAATGCTGCGCCCATTTCTTCCACGGAAGATTTGAAAGGTGTGTTCTATAAACCAGCACCTTGAATTTATAACAGGTTAAGTTGTTGATTTTAAACAAAAAAGAGGCGAGTTTCTGATGGTTTGCCTGAGCAAACCATCAGAAACTCGCCTCTTTTTTGTTGAGGTTGTGTTCATGGTGAGAGGTACTGAATATCTCCAGGTGAGAAGACGAGAGCATTATTTTGAAGGGCATCACGGCGAAGTTTTCGTTCCTCGCTTGATAGCACGTGGTTATGCACAATGAGCGTGTCAAAGGTTGTGTTGATGTAGGTGTTGGAGAAAGTCCAGGAGCCCACCTCCATCAGGGAAGGGACGGTGAGAGAACCTTCATAAGACATGAAGTTTGAGGCGTGTGATGTGTTGCTTTTACTGGTTGCCGCGCTTGTGGACATGCCATGTGCTTGCAAGGTGTAAGAGGATTCATCATTTGACCATTCAAATGTGACAAAGAGTACATAGGGAATGTTGAGATAGACGCGCGTATCATCCTGAGAGTAATCCAGAATGACCTGTCCACCCATGGATGAATCACAAGAAAGGCCTCGTCGATGTCGAAATCCCATGGTACTGGCGCCCACAAATATGGTGGACCCCACGCAGGCATTTTCATCAGAGAGCATGACTGTAGTTGATTCATTGAAACCCTGGAAAAGTAAATGGATTTCGTAAGTTGTGTGTTGCCCTCTGGGGATATGTAGCGGAGAGATACTGTCCTGAGATTTGAGCGACTCTGACATGTCCGAAATGTTGAGTCTGTATCCCATCATTGAGTTTGGGATGCTGTACGAGGTGTTTGCTCCTGGTAGTAACAGGTGATTAGGATCATCGGTGACGCTGTCATACTCGAGAAGGGAGCTGTCACCGCCATCGAAGTGGTAAGCATGTCGCGCCAGTCCTCGCCAGACATCTCCCTCACGGGCAGTGCTTGTCGTCACCGATGAGGAAGATAGTCCGTATACGTGTAAGGTGTCACCAGCTTGAATGCCCGATGGGAACCGTACCCAGATGACGTTTGAAACCTCATCAACCCAGCGCTCAGTTTCGTGAAACAGAGGCTCTGTGTCATCATTCAATGTGACGACAATATCCTTGCCTTGTTGTGTACTTAGCTGACCAGGTACGCGTACAGGCAGCACGATATCAGTGCCCCAGCCTTGTTCCACGACAAGATCAACGCGTGCGGACCATTGCGCGCCTAGCCATCCTTCGGGAAGGTCGACTTCCATGGCCATCATGTCTGCATCAGGCATGTCCATATTATCACCGCTGTCAACGCCAGTGCTCATATCCGCATCAGGATGGCCTGCATCGGGTTGTGCGAGGTCTGGCTCGGTGAGATCTGGTGAGCTATCAGGAATGCTCATGTCAGCAAGATCAGGTCTGTCCTGTGGATTGGACATGTCGAGGTTGAGGTTGAGATCTGGCTCATCTGTGCTGTCGACTGCATCAGTGCCTGTAAGAAGCGCACAACCAGGCGGGCCAGAACAGAGCACTGTAAGGCATAAAAACCATACTAAATGTAATGGCTTATGTGTGTTTTTGTGGATACTCTGGGCGCGGCTCATGATGCTCAACTTACTATGTTGTGTGGTGTGTAGGCTCTTCAGTCGTCAAGTATAGCAACTCTTTGAAGAAAGTGTAACATTTGTCGCCTTGTGTTCTTTGAGCGCGATGGTAGTTCTTCGTTTGCACGATGCATATGAAGGAAAAGGGGGTGGATTGTGATGTGTAAAGAGGAGTTCACTATTTTTTTGCTCTGCACAATTGCACCAATACCAGCTTTGTTGTAAGGCTGCCGTCCCGTTATGACGCGAAGCGTCATAAGCATTGAAAAAGGATTACAAAATTCCAGGAACAAGAGGGGTCTGTCTGACAAAAAAACATGCAGTTGTCGTGTGTCTGTCAGGCCTCGAGGAGTACACAGGTTTGCAGTATACATTGATTGATAGAACACAGGGGAGCATCAAGAACGATGTGCTCTCCGGGCTTACCGTGGCGCTTGCGCTCGTCCCCGAAGCGGTGGCGTTTGCGTTTGTCGCGGGTGTGTCCCCCATTGTGGGTCTTTATGGCGCGTTCATGATGGGTCTGATTACATCTCTCTTTGGGGGTCGACCAGGGATGATTTCGGGCGCGACGGGTGCGATGGCCGTGGTGATGGTCTCGCTGGTCAGTCAGGGCAATGCCATGGGCGCACCTGGTGCGGAGATGGGTCTTCAGTACCTCTTTGCCACGCTCCTCTTCGCAGGTGTGCTACAGATTGGCGCGGGCGCGATGAAGCTTGGTAAGTTTGTGCGTATGATTCCAAGTCCTGTGATGATGGGCTTTGTCAACGGACTTGCCATAGTGATCTTCCTCTCACAGCTTGGCATGTTCAAGAGTCAGGGTGCCTGGCTTGAAGGTATGCCTCTGTGGACGATGCTCGGTCTCGTGGGTCTGACCATGGGCATCATGGTATTGCTGCCGAAGCTGACATCCCAGATCCCGGCGGCACTCACCGCGATCGCCGTGGTGACCTTGCTTGTCATCTTTGGCGATATTCCCACCGCGACGGTGGCTTCCTTTATCAAGGATGGTGGTGGTTCGGGTCTTGCCGCAGGTTTGCCCACATTTGCGACACCTGTCATTCCGTTTAACCTTGAAACCCTCAAATTCATCGCTCCTTATGCAGCAATCCTGGCGGCCATCGGTTTGATTGAGTCTCTGATGACGCTCAACCTCATCGATGAAATTACCGAGACACGTGGCGATGCAAACCGTGAGTGTATGGCGCAGGGATTTGCCAACATTGTCAACGGTTTCTTCGGTGGTATGGGCGGCTGTGCCATGATTGGACAGAGCATTATCAACGTGAACTCTGGTGGTCGTGGCAGGCTCTCAGGCCTTGTGGCTGCGGTTGCATTGCTTGGCTTCATCCTCTTTGGTGCAACCTACATCGAGATGGTTCCCATTGCCGCGCTTGTAGGCGTGATGTTCATGGTCGTGATTGGTACATTTGCCTGGAACACCTTCAAGATCATGAACAAGGTGCCCTTGAGCGATGTCATCGTCATGCTCGCCGTGACGGGTTTGACCGTGGCATTTGACCTCGCCATTGCCGTGCTCACAGGCGTGGTGCTCTCCGCGCTGGTTTTTGCCTGGGAGAATGCGCTTCGCATTCGCGCTCGCAAGAGCATCGATGAAAAAGGCATCAAACACTACGAGATCTATGGCCCGCTTTTCTTTGGTTCGACGACTCTGTTCATGACCAAGTTTGATGTGGCTGACGATCCCGATGAAGTTATCATTGATTTTGCCGAGTCTCGCATTGTGGACCAGAGCGCGATCGAGGCGATCAATAAACTGGCTGAAAAGTACTATCGTGCAGGTAAAAACCTTCACCTTCGCCACCTGAGCAAGGACTGTACGAAGTTGATTAAACGCGCAGAAAAGATCTGTGATATCAATATTTTGGAAGATCCAGACTACTTTGTCGCCGTGGACAATTACAGACAGTCCGATGCGAGCGCACATCGCGGAAACCGCAAGCTCAAGAGCCACGCAGCGCACTAGATTCTCTGTCATCCGCAAGAAAAGAAGCGAGGGGGCGGCCATTTGAGTTTCAACTCAAATGGCCGCCCCCTCGCTTCTTTTCTTGCGGTATACGTTATCCATTATGCTGATACATCTTATTATCGTTTTTGATGATTAGAATGCTGTATGTGAGTAAGCAAAGTTGAGGAAGTGAGCGTGCTCACTTCCTCAACTTTGCTTACTTACATACAGTATATAAAGGTCTACTTTTCTGGAGCCTTACGCACAATTTCTGGCACGGTGGTGGGGCGACCGTGGCCATCGAGTGCGACGAGGACAAAGCGTCCGCGTGTGGCAAGTTGGCGGTCTCCTGAGAGGAGGTCTTCGGCGACGAGGTCGACCTCGACATGCATCGAGGTGCGTCCTGTATCAACAACGCGTGCGATAAGTTCCACGAGCTGTCCCTGATGTACAGGGACTCGGAAGTCGCACTTTTCGCTGCTGGCGGTGACGACAGTGCGGCGAGCATAGCGGGAGGCGACGATAAATGCAGCCTTGTCCATGAGAGCCATGGCCTGTCCACCAAAGAGGGTGCCGTAGTGGTTGGTTTGATTGGGAAAGACCATCTCCACAAGCGTTGTTTCGGTGACAACACCTGCGGGTGTGACTTCTTCCGTGTTCAAGTGCTCAGAATGCTTCATCAAAACTGACCTCCCCGCTCACGGCGACTTGATATGCAGATACGCGGCGTTCAAAGAAGTTTGTGACCTCCTGTACATCCTGTAAGTCCATAAATTTCAATGGATTTTTTGTGCCATAAAGAATGGGCATCTCCAGTGTGCGGAGGCGTTGGTCGGCGCAATGTTCGAGGTAAGCGCGTACATCCTTGACGGTCAGACCTGCCACGCCGCCGCTCAGAAGATCCTCTGCAAACAAGGCTTCACACTCCACGGCCTCTTTTAGCATCATGTGGACCTGTGCCGTGAGTTCATCGTCAAAAAGATCGGGTTCTTCACGGCGTACTGTGCGCACGACTTCAAAGGCAAAGTCCATGTGTGCGCTCTCATCACGAAACACCCAGCTTGTACCTGCGGCAAGGCCATGAAGGAGGCCACGTGAGCGCAGGAAATACACATATGCAAACGCGCCAAAGAAGAAGAGTCCTTCGATGCAGGCGGCAAAGCAAATGAGGTTGAGCAGGAACTGCTTTCGATGTGCCTTGGTGTGTAAGCTTTGGAGGTTTTCAATGGAGTCCATCCAGCGCATGCAAAAGTCAGCCTTGGCACGAATGGAGGCGATATTTTCAATGGCAGCAAAGGCTGCGTGCCGCTCTTCCGGGTTTGGCACATAGGTATCAAGCAGCGTGAGGTAGAACTGGACGTGAAGCGCCTCTTCATAGAGTTGCCGCGCCAGATACATGCGTGCTTCAGGTGCATTGATGTGCTGATAGAGGTTCAACACGAGGTTATTGGCGACGATGGAATCACCCGTGGCAAAGAACGCGACGAGACGTTGCACGAGATGTGTTTCGGCGGGAGAGAGCTTGTGTCGTAGATCATTGACATCGGTGGAGAAGTCGACCTCTTCGACGGTCCACGTGTTCTTGATCGCGTCACGATACATGTCGTAAAACACGGGGTAATTCATGGGACGAAGCGTCAGGCAGAAGCCTGGATCGAGTATATTTTTGGGTCGTGTGGTGGTCATTGGCAAGCCTCGCAGATTTCGGGGTTTTCAAGTGAGCAGGCCACGGCGTCCTGTTCGGTGGTCTGTACCGTGGTCTTGGTGATGCGTGTGGCAGGGCGAGAGCGGAGGTAATATGTGCTCTTGAGCCCGCTCTTCCAGGCAAAGAAGTACATGGAGGAGAGTCGTCCAATCGTGGGGCTCTCGCTGAAGAGGTTGAGGGACTGGCTCTGGTCGATGAACGCGCCACGGTCTGCGGCCATCTCGATGATTGAGCGCATGGGAATCTCCCACGCGGTGCGAAAGCGGGCGCGCAGATCTTCGGGAAGGTCTGTGAATGACTGGATTGAGCCCTCGCTGTTTTTCAGGCGGTCTCTCAACGTGTCATCCCAGCGACCAAGTTGTTTGAGTTCCTGAACGAGGTAGCGATTGACCTGCACGAAGTCACCCGAGAGGGTTTCGCGGCGAAAGAGGTTTGAGACCTGCGGTTCAATGCACTCGTAGCAGCCTGCAATGGAGGCGATGGTCGCCGTGGGAGCGATGGCACAGAGCAGTGAGTTTCTCAGGCCAACGTCCTTGATGCGTGCGCGGAGTTTGTCCCAGCGTGCGGTGTCATCGGGCACCACTCCCCAGGAGTCAAACTGAAGCTCACCACGCGCGGCGCGTGTCTCATCGAAAGCGGCGTGCGCGCCGTGTTTTTCGGCGAGTTTTGAAGAGGTTAAAAGCGCGTGATAATAAATTTCCGAGGAAATTCGTTTGGATAAGCGACGTGCTTCGGGAGCATCGAAGGGAAGACCAAGTTGAAAGAACACATCCTGAAGTCCCATGATGCCGAGCCCCACGGGACGCCAGCGGGCGTTTGATGAGGCGGTCGTGGGGATGGGATAGAAGTTCAGGTCGATGACACGATCAAGTTGTGTGACTGCGGTGTGCACGGTTTTGGCGAGCTTGTCGAAGTCGAACTCCACGACGCCCTGTGCGTTGATGTGTGTGTGTCGTGAGAGGTTAATGGAGCCAAGGTTACAGACGGCGGTTTCATCGTTGGAGGTGACCTCAATGATCTCGGTGCAGAGGTTTGAGAGGTGTACCGTGTTGCCAGGTTGTGCGGTCTGATTGCAGGTGCGATTGGAGGTGTCCTTGAAGGTCATCCAGCCGTTGCCTGTTTGCGCGAGGGTGCGCATCATGCGCCCATAAAGTTCGCGTGCGTTGATTGTACGCACTGCGAGCCCATCGCGTTCAGCCTGTTGATAGCGTTCTTCAAATTTTTCGCCAAAAAGATCAGGAAAATCAGGCACATCTTTGGGGTCAAACAGGCTCCACTGTGCGTTGTCTTCGACACGTTGCATGAACAGGTCGGGGATCCAGTTGGCGATGTTCAAGTTATGTGTACGCGCGGCTTCATCGCCTGTGTTATCGCGCAGTTCGAGGAACTCCTCGATATCAGCGTGCCAGGTTTCAAGATATACGCAGCAAGCTCCCTTGCGCTTTCCGCCCTGGTTGACGGCACAGACCGAGGCATCAAGCGTCTTGAGCCAGGGCACGATGCCATTTGATTGACCGTTGGTGCTTTGAATCAAGGAACCACGCGAGCGCACGCGATGGAAGGCCATGCCGATGCCGCCCGAGAACTTGGAGAGCAGCGCCGTATCTGTGTAGCGTTGATAAATCGAGACAAGTTCATCTGCGGGTGAGTCGAGTAGAAAGCAGCTTGAGAGCTGTTCATGGCACGTGCCCGCGTTAAAGAGCGTGGGCGAACTTGGGAGGTACTCCAGACGAGAGAGGAGGTGATAGAGCGTCAGCGCCTCGTCGAGTTCTTCGCTGAGCGCACAGGCGATGCGCAGGAAGAAAAATTGAGGTTGTTCAATGACACACCGTGTCTCTGGATGTTTCTGAAGATACCTGTCGTGCAGGGTTTTCAGGCCAAAGTATTCAAACTCGCCATTGCGCGATGAATCGATCGCCTGATCAAGTGCGTCTTTGTGTGCGCGTACAAAGTTCAGGAGGCGTGTGTTGTAACGTCCGAGCGTAAAACCTGCCTCGATGCACTGCGAGAAGCTCGTGATGTGGTCAGCGGCAAGGTCGTCCTCGATGCGTTGTGCCAGCAGTCGGGCAGCGAGTCGGGAGTATTCAGGCTCTTCAAAGACGAGTGAGGAGGCGACCTGAATGGAGAGGTCATCGAGTTCGCGCGTGGATGCACCATCGTAGAGGCCGCCGATGGTACGCACTGCGACGCGTGTGGGATCAACGTGTGTGAGTCCATCCGCGCAGCGTTCGATTGCAGTGACGATGCGGTCGAGGTTGACATGTTCAAGGGTCCCATCACGCTTGACGACGCGCATGCGGTCGTGGTGCTGGGGAGGAGAATGGGGTGATATGGAAGTAGACATTGTGTCCCTTTTGAGTGACTGGGGTGCGTGGTGAACGCACCAGTAATTCACGGGGACACATCACATCGACGATGTATATGGGGTTGTTGAGGACCGGGATACCTGCCGAGTTGACCTGCGCTCCCGCGAGCGATGGGGCTCGATTTGGCAAGTACGGCTCGACGGATAGCGTTTTGGGTATACCGTGGAGACCGAACTCACTGCCCTCGAGGATCCGGATCAAGCTGACGCAGGGTTTCTCTCCGACGTCAGGCGCTGGCAGGTCTTCGGGCTCTCGAGCACGCTCCTGTTTTCAGAGGAGCACCTACTACCCATCGCTTCCCAGGCGTAAAGCCCAGTGCCTTGTGATGGGGGTCGTTCTCAAATACCGCTGCGGGGCAGCTCCAGATTCTCACTGGATTCCCTCTTCGGTTCGATGATGGCAATCATCAAACACCAGAGCGGAGCGCAGTATGTCGCTGGCCAAAGGTGATGTCAACATCAGTCCACATCATCTACAGGCCAGGGGTCCAGCGTGGGATACGCACATGTTCATCGTAGTCGATGCCATCGGGATAGGTCATCAATTCAATGAGCATGCCCCACGGTGTCTTGACGTAAATACCTTGATTATTTGGGCTTTGTTCGATTCCTGCGAGCCCATGAGGACCGCGAAGGAGCGTACCACCAGCGGCCTTGAAAGCTTCAATAGAGGCAGTGAGGTTATCGACATAGACGCCAAAGTGCGTGAGGCCAAAGTCCTGAAGACGGGCGACCTTGCGCTGGTCTGGACTGTCAATCTGGAACAGCTCAATGCAAGGTCCCTGACCAAATCGCATCAGGCGCATGTGCGTGATGCAGGAGCCTTCTTCAAGACCGAGTTCGGCCTCGGCATCAGGTCCTCCAAGAGGTTCGGAACCTTTGGGAATCACATCATAGACAGGGATGGCACCAAAGGCGCGTTCAAAGAAAGCGGCGGCCTCCTCGACATTGGGGACAGTGATACCGACATGATCCATGGCACGCACTGGAGCGAGCGATGTTTTTTCGCGTGCAAATGGTTGTAGCGTGGTGGTGCTCAGGCCTTCAGGCTCGCGTACAAGCTTTCGGATTGCCTCGTGAAAGAGGGTAGTGTGTTCGGCTTTGGCGTGTGTGTTGTAGGTGTCTTTGTCCAGGAACTCTTCCAGGATCAGGATGGTGTCGTCACCTTTTGTATGCGCTTCAATACGCACATGTTTTCCCGCAAGTCTTGACTGTGTGAGGTAGATTTCGACGAGGTATTTTGCGTTATCAAGTTGGTTGGCAAGGGGGGAGATGGTCGTAAGTTGTGTCATGCTCATCAGAGCGCTCCTTACAGGCATGGGGCATCAGTTATAATACATGATGATGTGTGGGCCTGTGATTGTTAAAAAATGATTTATATTCAATGGCTTAAGTCTTGATATTAACAGGATAAATCAAGAGCTTATGAATATAGAGCATGACACCTGTGTGGCAAGGTGTGTGCGGTCAGGGATAGTCCTGACGTTCGCGTTCACGACGCTCAATCGCCTTGAGTTCACGTATGGCGTCGTCTTTTTTGAGCAGGTTACAGCTCTCTGTTTTATCATTGTATGCGATGACAACTTCACCACGTTCAATTTGATAAAG
>CATLTV010000056.1 GCA_950059285.1 uncultured Pseudomonadota bacterium
GAGTGTTAAAAATCTATGGTAAGACGGTGTTGACAGTTTTCCAAAAGCTTCAACTCACAGCCAAAACATATCAAATCCTTACTGCGGTGCAGAAACCCTATACCGCAGCATCTCACAACCTGTTGTCACACCACCGTGACCTATAACAGATCTTGGATCTTTGCGCACAGGAAATGATTTTCATGACACACCTCATCGCTGGCTACGACATTGGTGGCACCAAAGCACGACTCGCTCTCTTTGAGCGATCCTCCTCACACATCTCCCCCACACCCATCGCGTCCTCCTCACGCTCTATCCGCCAGGACACCTCGCCCGCAGCTATCCTCTCCACATGCTACGAGATGCTCCTCGATATGCTGCAAGACCACGAGCACCTTGACATCTCCATGGTCTCCTCCGCTGGCTTTGCCATCGCCGCTCAACTTGACGCCAACCAGAAACGCATCCTCAACGCGCCTAACCTCGGCTGGAAAAACCTCGACCTCGCCCCCCTCCTGACAACACACTTTGGCGACTCCATCCACACCACCATCGCCAATGACCTCAACGCACTACTCATCGGAGAGATCGCAAAAAATCACCCCAACCTCAAACATGCCCTCATGGTCTCCATCGGCTCGGGCGTTGGCGGAGCCATCCTCTCCAACGGCCATCTCATGCTCGGCGCGCGCGGACAGGCCGCAGAGATCGGCCACGTCAAGGTCGCAGATCACACCACAGGAAAACATTGTGGCTGCGGCGAGCGTGGCTGCCTTGAGGCTTACGCGGGCGGCGTTCATCTTGAGCAGGCGGTCCACGACCTCATCACACATACACAACCCTCCTGGAAAGACCTCGTCCTCCATCAAGATGCGTCAAACACATCACTCGATGGCGTGACCATCGATCTGCACGCCGCCGATAAAATCTCCCCTGAATACCCAGAACTCCTCCAGATCTTCGAGGTCGCCTCCTCTCACCTCGCTCGCGCTATCGCATCGGCATGCACCATGCTCAACCCCGAAGCGCTCCTGCTTGGCGGCGGTGTCTGGAACCATTGTGTTAACTTCCAGAAACTTCTTCGTCATAAACTTGCACCACAGGTACTCTTTGTGGCACGAGAACATCTCGACATCGTCGAGTTCTCACCGAGCAACCATATCGCCCCACTTGGAGCCGCTATTTTGTCCATGGACACACACCACAGTTGACACTTTTACCTCAAACCACCACACCTTGCGTGTGTGGGTTGATCCAAACACCGCAACCTTGTTAACCTTCCACTAGACAGCTTCTCCCCCTACACCTCTCATCCCTACGCAAGTATCATGACACACACATCTTCACATAAATTGCTTGGATGCCTCAGGGCGATATCGACTACCACACTGATTACACTGGCTTTTTCAGGGTGTATCGAAACGGATCCTCCCATTACACCCAACGCCGACACCACCGACCAGGGCTCTCAACAGCCCGATCAGCAGTCCATGACTGGCACAAATACTCGCCCGGTCGCCTCCCCTGGCTCCTCACGCACGGTCAACCTCGGCGAAGAGGTCGTCCTCGATGGATCGGGAAGCTTTGATGAAGATGGTGATGAACTCTCCTACACCTGGTCTGTAACCTCACCAGAAGGTTCCAGCGCCACCCTTCAAAACGCCTCCGAAGCTGTCGCACGCTTCAAACCCGATGTGGAAGGCGATTATGTGATCAGCCTTGTCGTCAACGATGGCTCCGTGGACAGCCTCTCGGCTGAACTCACCATCACTGTCAATGACCTCAACAAGGACAACAACCCTCCCGTGGCAAACGCTGGCGTCAATCGTCAGGTCGAAATCGGACAGGCCGTCTCTCTTGATGCGGGCAACAGCTCGGACCCCGACGGCCAAGCCCTCACCTACCTCTGGGAACTTGTCAGTGCTCCCTCGGGCAGCGAATCCATCATCTCCAGCGCCGATCAGGAGGTCGCATCTCTGACCCCCGACACCGAGGGAATGTATCAGATCCGCCTCATCGTCAACGATGGCATCGTCGGCAGTAACCCTGCCTTGCTCACACTCACAGCCGTCCCCAATAAACCTGCAAATCAGGCCCCTGTTGCACAACAAACAGGCGATCAAAGTGTGGAAGTGGGTGACACCGTCTCTCTTGATGGCTCATCCAGCCAGGACCCCGATGGCCAGAACATCACCTTTAGCTGGACGCTTGAAAAACCCTCGGGCTCAGGCGCGTTCCTCTCGGCTCCAACCGCCAGCAAACCCACATTTAACGCAGATACCGCGGGCACTTACACCGCAACACTCGTGGTAAGTGATGGCGAACTTCAAAGCGATCCCGTCTCCACCACAATCACCGCAGCGATCGGAAACCAGGCCCCCACCGCACGCGTAGGCATGGCTCGCAATGTGGTCGTGGGACAAAATGTTCAGCTCGACGGTGACTCCAGCGATGACCCCGATGGAGATCCCCTCACATTTAGCTGGAGCTTAACATCCAAGCCCACAGGTTCCTCGGCCTCCATGATGGACGCCACCACCGCCACTCCCACATTCATCCCTGATGTGCCTGGCGCTTACATCGCAGAGCTCACCGTCAGTGATGGCGAACTCCAGAGCTCCCCGGCTTCCGTCCTGATCGATGCTGTGGAACCCTGCCTGCTGATCTCCGAATACGTGGAAGGCTCAAGCAATAACAAGGCGCTTGAGTTCTACAACTGTAGTGGCTCCACACTCTCACTCCTCATGATTCGCACCTGCCTCTTTAGTAACTCCAACACCACCTGCGATAGCGCACGTCCATTTGCACAGCCCGAGCTCGCTGATGGTGGCGTCACGGTCCTGTGTAATGGCGCGGCAGACAGCTCGGGAATCACCAACGCATGCGCAGGCAACACCAGCAGTGTTGCGACCTTCAACGGTAACGACCGTATCGTCGTCTTTGTCGATCTCAACGCTAATGATGCCTTCGATCCCGACACCGACCGACTCCTTGACGCCTTTGGCCCCTATGGCACACCTCCTGGCTCAAACATCTGGGAAAACGTCACCTACGAGCGTTGTAGCATGACCCCCTACGATGGCATCTCGGACTTCAACCCATTGAGCTACTTCACCGAAGAACCCATTGACACAACCTCCAACCTCGGGGTTGCCCCCCTCCTTGCAGGATGCCCATGAGCAACGCTCAACCCGACCTGACCGCGTGCGTCATCCTCTTACTTCACAAGGTGCATCCTCACTCACAACGTGAGGATCTCCTTGTGTGGATGGCACAGAGGATCCCTGAAAAAGACAAATTCCTCAGTGGCTTCCATGCTTTTCCAGGAGGTCGACTCTCGGAGCAAGAATCCCAACTTGCACGCGAAGGCAACACACAGGAGGCCCTCGTAAAATGCGCTGCACGTGAACTTTACGAGGAGCTTGGGCTCGTCCTCTGTCAAGGCAATCAAAGCCTCTGGATTGAACAGCCTCTACCCGAAGTCTCCTTTGATCAAAGACTTCGCACGCTCAACACAACCTTTGATCATACGCGCTACATCCCATCTGGCCGCTGGACCACGCCCGAATGGGCACCACTGCGCTTTGAAACCGAGTTCTTCTCGGTATCACTCACGCAAGAGGAGAGCGAACGCTTCCTCAACGCCCCTGATCAAACACTGACACACACACGTGCGGGCCTCTCTCAGGGGAGCGCCAAAACACCTGAACAATGGCTCACATTACATGAACAGGGTGAGGTCTTACTCAGCCTCCCTACCCTGGAATACCTCAAGAAACTAAGTTCACAAGAATCACAAGATTCCATCTATCACGATGAAAGCAACTGCACGGACCCCGTCCACCAGTACGCGCACACCGCAAACACATGGATGGTCCCGCTCAAAAGCCCCACGCTCCTCCCTGCCACTCATACCAACGCCTACGTCATTGGTGACATGGAAAGCTTCGTGGTCCTCGACCCTGGCGCAGATAACCTCGAGAGCCTCTCGCCGCTCCTCACGCTGATCAATCGCCTGATTGAACTTGGCTCCACATGCGAAGCCATCATCCTCACACATCATCACCCCGATCATATCAGCGGCGTCCCCCTGCTTCTTGAACATCACAGCGCACCTGTCTGGGCCAGCGCTGAAACCTTGCAACTTTCAGCAAGAACAATCCCCAAAGATACGCAAACCAAAGCACTGAAAGATAAGGACTTATTGCCCATTGGTGTCTCGCACACACTCGAAGTGCTTCTCACTCCTGGCCACGCTCCTGGACACGTTGCCCTGCTCCATCGTGAAAGCTCCGCCGTGTTTTGTGGCGATCTCGTGGCATCCCAGGGCACCATCCTCGTCGCGCCTCCACGCGGTCACATGGGCGACTACCTCGCAAGTCTCCAGCGCGTACACGACCTTGAACCTGGCTCACTACATCCTGCCCACGGATGGCCCATTAAACATGCCAGAGACTTGCTCTCCTATTACATGGAACACCGCCATCAACGTGAACTCAAGGTCATCGCAGCGATCAAGGAACATTCCGATGGCTCCCCCTTCATGGCTCATGAGCTCGTGCCCATTGTGTACCAGGATATCCCCAAAGATGTCTGGCCTATCGCTGCGCTAAGCCTTGAGGCACATCTGATTCATCTCACCGAACATCACCCACAACTTGCTCACGCCCACGAAGAACCTTCCATGCCTGGCCACTACATCTGGAGCACCTGATTGCGTTGACAATACGCGCTCATCACCAACACGTTGAATATAAAATACATTGTGATAGAGTGTTTGTTTAACCCATGAAACCTCGTGCAGGGAGCCCCGTATGCACCTCAAATACCTGAGCAAACACACAGCATTTCTCATGTTGCTCATGCTCTCTTTCAACACAGGTTGCTTTCCCATTGGCTGGGTCACTCCTCCCTCTAAAATTGATGTCGCCGCAGGACCATCTGTCGTCACGCAGGAGGTTCGCCATATCTCAGGAGAGACAAACTCCATCACCAGAGCATCTGGCAGCTTTGATCTCGCAGGTAGTGTCGTACCGCTACAAATGGTCGAACCTCTCCATGAACGTTTTATCGATGTCGAGGCGGGTTATGGCATGCGGTACACCTTTGTCACCACACACCTTAGCCATGGTCCATTCCTTGGCGCATCCGTCATACACCCTCTTAAAAACAACAAACCTCGACTCGGACTTGGCGTGCGTCTACAGGCACTTGTAGGCAGCGTAAACAATGGCTACAGCATCACAGGAAACAACGCATCCCTACGCCTGAGCATGGACTGGAGCGCCTGGACAAAAGGCCCATTTGATGGCTGTGATAGCAGTACGGATGCTATTGTCTGCGTCACGGGCTACCACATCGGCGAAAGGGGCATCGCACCTTATGTTGAAGTGTCGCGCATGCAAAACACACGCGTTGTACAGTGGACTGGTGTCATTGGCGTCAGCATCAGACTTCCCGCCAGCGCCGCAGGCGGGTTCATGATCATCAACCCAATCTCACTGCTCTAAGTAATAGCGAGAGGAAGCAGGGTTATTATCTGTTTGTGGTGCTCGAGAGCAGTGAGCCGTGTGGAATGAGCTTGCGAACTTGAGACGGCCTGCTGATCTCGAGCGAAGTGTATAAACCACAGGATTGCTTTGTTGTCCTCATCTGTTAACCTTGCACTTGTTCTCTCCTTCCCTCAGACAAGGCTGACCAATGAGCACCATTAAAACCAAAGTCCTGACCCTCCTTACCTCTCTTCTTATTGCACCCACAGCGTTTGCGCAGGACACCACACCCCTGTCCGAAGCGCGCGCGGCCTATGATCAGGGTAACTGGTCCACCGCTCTGAAACTCTACGATGAGATCTACTCGGGCAATAGCGCCTCCTACACAGCACGTGTTGAGGCTGCTCTTGAGCGCAGCAATATCCTCTGGGAACAGGGAGATTACAGCAAGGCCAAGAAACTCGCTGAAGCGGCGCTTAAAATCGCCGAGGAACAACGTATCGACGGCGCAGTTGGGCGATTGCTCGTCACCATTGGTCACATTGAAACCAGCCAGGGACAGCTCTCCAGAGCCAAGAAAACCTTCAAGATCTGTGCGAGCATCAGCCAGGAGGGTGACGACGCGGTCTTCGCGGCTATCTGTCGCATGAACCTGGCCATGATTTACAAGATGCAAGGCAAGTCATCAGGAAATAATCAGCAATTTCAAAAAGATATCGAAGCGCTCAAGGGAGCAAAGACGCCGCTTGCGACAGGCAGTGCGCTGGCCAAAACCGCTGAACTCTTTGCTGAAACAGGTGATCCCGAACGTGCATTGAGCATGCTTGAGCAAGCTCAATCTCAATTTGCCGCCGCAGGTAGCATCCCTGCCCAGGCACGAAATCGCATTCGCATCGCCCGCACCCTACAGATCATGGGAGATTATGACCGCGCCCGCGCTCACCTCAAACTTGGAAAAGAAGCCCTCGAAAAGATGAACAACCGACCTGCCATGATCGATGTCTATGGCTTGCTTGGAAAAGATGCTCAGGTCGCAGGCGATCGTGAAGCAGCCTATGGCTATTATAAAAAATCGCTCTCCACTGCCAAGGCCATTGGCAATCCACAACTCACCGCACGCTCTCACCTTGCCATTTGTGAGCTGCTCATCAACCCACTCACCGAAGGTGTCACACATCACTGCCAAAAGGCCGCTGATGGGTTTGATAAACTCCATATCAACGCCCTTGAAGCTCGCGCCAACATCGCGCTCGCAAGCATTGCGCAGCAGAACAATGAGCTCAAAAGCGCACGCAAACTCTACACGGAAATCATTGAGGAGATGGAAAAACTACCACCCTCACAGGCCGTCAATGCCTCCATTGCCACCCAAAAGGCAAACCTCTGTCAGGTCAATCATGGCCTCGTGGCGACAGGTGCCATGAAGTCCTGTGAGGATGCAATTGAATCCCTCACAGCGCTCTCAAACGCCGAGGATTATCAACTTCATATCGCATCCTCATACTACAGCGCCGCGTTCTCAGCTCAGGCCGAAAAGCGCCTCAAAAAAGCGCTGCGCTACTTTGAGCACGCCGCCGCAGGTTATGCCAAGGCATCCTCACCTGATTACATGCGTAGCGCCGATTCACACCTGCGCATGGGCATCATTTATAGTGTCCTCCTCAAGGGTGAGCCAAACTCCATTGATGCGTTTAAAAAAGCACTCAACACCATTGAAAAAGCGCCAAAAACAAGCCAAACAAATAAAGCAAAAGCGCAAATATATCATCAACTTATCCAAGAACTCACCGCACAACAAAAATGGAGTGAGGCGATCTCCCATGGGCAGCACATGATCTCCTTTGCTGAACCTCTCAACTACCATCAGGAGCTTGCCTACACCTACAACAACCTCGCCAGCGCGCACCTCAAAACAGGCGATAAACCCACCGCCATCAATGACCTGAAAAAAGGTATTGAACACGCCAAAAAAGTCTCCTCAGAAAAAGACCTCCTCAAGTTGATGCGCGCTAACCTCAAGAAACTCGACAAATAAAGCCACACCTAAAGACGGCGAGTGTTGCTGCGCAACACTCGCCGTCTTTAGGTGTGGCTTTATTTGTCACAGGCTCACAAGCTTTTCAAAAGATTCTCAAGCCCTTCTGACATACTCACTCGCGGCTCATAACCAAAGTCTCGTTTGGCTGGCGCCATGTCGTACCAGTGTGACGTGGCAAGCTGACTTGCAATGAACCTTGTCATCGGAGGCTCACCACCTCTGTTGAGCAACTTCCACGTCTTCTCCATCATCGCCCCCGCCATGTAAGCCGCCTTGAACGGTACTTTCTGCTTCACGGGCTTGATCTCAAGCTCCTTGAGCAAGTTGTTGATCCAGTCCCACAACACCACGGGCTCGGCGTTGCTAATGTAATACGCCTTGCCTCGTGGATTTGGCTCCGAATCAGGGCGACCAAGCGCATCAAGGGCATTTAGATGTGCCTGTGCTGCATTACTCACATACGTGATATCAACCACATTCTTGCCCTCTCCCACGATCTTGAGCTTTCCCTGACGCGCGCGCTCAATCAACCTTGGAATCAGATGAGGATCACCAGGCCCCCAGATCAAGTGTGGCCTCAAACTTGTGGTCGCAAAACCTTCCTTGTTGGCCGCCAGCACAAGCTGCTCTGCCTCTGCCTTGGTCTCGGGATAACTGGCCATAAACTCCCTGGGGTAAGGCGTGTCTTGCCCCTCGTTCTCGGCATCTCCGCCATCAAATGTCACACTTGGCGAGCTGGTGAACACAAACCTTGAAACCCCTTGTTTCTCAGCCACATCGAGGAGGTTTTTTGTACCCTCCACGTTCACGCGCACAAACTCCTCGTGCTTACCCCACATCCCGACCATCGCCGCAGTGTGAATCAATGCATCAGCTCCTTCCAAAGCAGACATCATCACCTCGCGATCGACCAGATCACCTCGAACTGTGCTGGCTCCCATCTGACGAAGCTCTGGATAATCAGAACGTGCTACACTTGTGACGCTGTGGCCCTCGGCGAGCAATTGCTTGACGATTTCCTTGCCAAGGAAACCGCCGCCGCCAGTAATGACAACCTTCATACTTCTCCTGTCACCTATCGAGTGAAAAACCTATCCTCAGTCCTACTGTCGCTTCTACATTGCTTTGCTCAAGACTTGCAAGCGGAAGGTCCGCGCGAACTTCGACAGGAATGCTGACAGGACGATCCGAGATCGCCAACACAATCCACTCAAACTCCTGACGTGTTTTACAACGTGAACCCCACTCGGGAGAAGAGGCCATATCTCCCTGATCTACCTTGTAATTTAGCGCTGCACCACATGTCACATCACCATAAAAACGCATACGACCATTGCGGTGATCCACGCCATACACCACCTTCAATGCAGTCAACGCGCTTGTCTGATGTTGCCACGTCCCATCCTCCATGCGTGTCATCGTGTGCCATCCCGCAGGACCTATCGCGAAGCGCTTTCGGTAATCCTCATCGCGAACGAAGTCCATTAACAACGCCATGGATGCCACCTCCACGGCGTTGAGTGTCCAGGTCTGTTCGGCATCCGCCCCGACATGATGCTCCACATCCATTTCAAACAACGCGTAGTCTGCCGCGATATCAAAGTTCGCTGGAATGCGTAGATTGTTTGCCGCTGGCAACAGAATAAAAGAGTTCAAATCGTGACGTAGATAGTTCCCCTCAAGCACAGATATACGCACATGATTACGCCCACTCCCTGTGGGACGATATGTCACATCCATGAATCGATGGCGCATCATCCACCAGATCTCCTCGTCGCTGAAATCCAGCGCGAGGCTCTTGTGCAATGTCATCCTCGCACCAAAGCTCAAAAAATCACTTTTATTTTCTGCACTTGAATCATAATCACCTCGTGATTGCCCTGTCAGCGTAAAGCGGTCATACAGGGGGAATGACACCCGAAAGATGCGCCCCTGTGTGTCCACATGAAAGTCTCCCTGGCGCTCCTGACGCTTGCGCTCCTTACCTCGCGTCAGGTCTGGTCGCGTGTCATCAAGCTCCTGAGCAAAGGACAACGATGACACCATCAACACAGCACACGCAAGCACCATGGGAAATGCTAACTTCATGATATGATGACTCATTCGTACCCCTTGTCCTTGAAGAACTTTGGATTCTTTGGCGCTGGTGTGAAGAGGCTGAAACGTATCCCCGTCAAGACACGCACTTCGGTCAGAGGATCTGTCCCGCCCTTGTAGGACAGATAGTTCACCTCGGGCTCGGCATACAGCGAGATGGGCTGGTCACTGACGCTGATAAAGATCCACTCCGCGCTCGCTCTGGCGCTTGCCATATACGCCGTCGTGTCCGTACTGGGCTCCACGATCATCCTCGCCTTGCCCTCTGTGGACAGCTCAAATAGTCCTCGCGGACTCGACAACCACTTCGCCTTGAACCCCAACTCTGGATACACATACAACGCATCCGAGCCACGCGTTCTTGATCCAAAACCACCACCAATCTGAACACCAAAATAGTCTTCTAAACCAAGACCTTGCAGCAACTCCCACTGAAGCCATGTGTGACCAATATCAAGGAAGCTTTGTGTATCCAACACATCGCCATCCTCATTGGTGGAAGGCACCTCCAATGCTCGTCCGATATCCCTGTAGTCATAGCGTAACAGGCTGATACCATAGCCAATATTCATATAAATATCGTGTCTACTTGGCTCACCAAAAAACTCTGTAATGTAGAACAGTGGTGACTTGCCTGAACGCCCTCGCTCATACTCAAACGCAGTCGCATTGACACGCATGGGTGAGAGCGCAAGACGCCCCTCAAGGAATCGAAAACGATGACGTTTGCCACGTAGTCTGCTGTAATGCTCATGGGTGGAACGCGTCTCAAGTGTTAGCCCATGTTGATACCCCTGATCGTCCTGCATTAATCCTGTGTAATACACCCCCAGAATCGCTCGGGAGCGCAGATCAAAGTTGGTCTGAAACAAACGTCCACGTGCATCTCGTGTATATCCATAAGGAGCCTCTAGCACAGCCGCCTCAAAGGTATAGCCTTGCGACCTCAACAGCTCCAGATCCTCAAGTTTGATCGTGGTGTGACAGTACCCTGACCGATCAGCGAGTTTGTTTGAAGGAACCCACGCAGAGGCGTCCTGCCCCTGACGTTTTGGCGTATATAACTCCGCCACAACACACTGCTTTTCATCGTGGTCACACTGCATGTGCAGAATATGAAACTGCCTTGTGCTCTCGACACATGTGATCTGTTCATCCCACAACAACGTGCGAGGATTTTCAATATTTTCAGACACATACCAGTACTTTCGCCCACTATTATCGATGTCGTTGTACTCGTATTCAAGCCCATACACATCATTGTAAACTTGCTGATCCAGACCAAACTTCTTCTTGATTTCCTCCTCTGGCGTCAGTGGTTTGGGAGGTGGCTTCTGCTCCTCAACAGCAGGCGGCACCGAAGTATCCTCACTCGATTCAACAACCTCGGTCTCAGTGGTTTCGTCATCCTCAACCTCTTCAGTTTGCTCCTCACCCTCACTGTCTTTCTCATCCTCCTCCACAGGAGTGGTCGCATCCACGGGCTGCTCCTCAATGGGCTCTGGTGCAACCTCCTGGGCACACAACAATGAGGGAAATCCAAGCGCGATAAGAAGAACACATACGGTCGTGGCACCACGCGCATAATGACGAGGTTTGTGCTGGTTTTGTGTAGTCATGGCAAAGCTCCATAAAATGTTTTTCGTGTTCGGGTGACTCACCAGTCACCATGTACTTACATGAACCATGCCGCAACGTAATCATGGCAAAAACACAAGTTAAGCCATTGATATGTATTTTGTTTTCATATTAACACACCAACGCTACTCATGAACATAAAATGAACATTGCGCGTACACTCCTTGTACACAGAAACAAAAAGAGGAGGCAGAGGGGGCGGCTTGTTTCACAAGCCGCCCCCTCTGCCTCCTCTTTTTGTTTCTGGACAAAACTGAATGTCAGCCTTTCACCCCAAGAAGCCCATTGGCAAGCGCATCATACACCACTCGGACACGACGACTGGTCGCAACCTCCTGTCTGGAGATAAGCCACAGCGGGACCTCAACAGGAGGCATCGAAGAAAGCACGCGACGCATTCCAGGCGTACGCTCTCCAACCTCCTCCATGTTGACGCAGATCCCCATCCCATCACGCGCCATTTGCCACTGGACAAGATGGTTTGCGGAGACAAGCGGGAAGTTACGAGACGTCAACTTCAACCCCATGGCATTGAGCATATCCCTCAAACGATCATCGCGTTCAAACGCAATAAAAGTCGCATCAGAGAGCTTTTCAGGTGTAATCGGCTCCCCCAGCTTGGCAAGATACTCATCAGATGCATACAGCCACCCCTTACTCACCTTGAGCTTTCGACCCACCAACTCGGGATCGGTGGGCACCGCGTTGCGAATTGCGATGTCCGCCTCATGACGACTCAAATCACGCAGCTCGTTTGTGGCCACCAACTCAATCTCTATGCCTGGATACTCCTGCCGAACTCGCTGCACTATGGGTGGGAGCAAATACGCCGAGATCATCTCACTTGCAGTGACTCGCACAAGCCCTTCAAGCGAGATCGATCGTCCCTCGGCTACAAGGCGCATATGTGAGGCGGCCTTGGCCATCACGCGCACATGTTCAAGCAGCTCCACGCCAACAGGAGTCAACACCCACCCGCGCCCTACGCGCTCAAATAATGTAACCTGAAGCTCCTCCTCAAGAGCAGCAATCTGTCGACCTATTGTTGGCTGCGCCACGCCCAGAGCACGCGCAGCAGCCGAGAATGAACCCTCCTCGGCAGCAGCCAGGAGCGCTCGGGCATAGTTCCAGTCAAAATCGAGTGTGTTCCAATTCATGCATTTTAGTATGCATGAGTTGCAAATTTAGTCAATTCACCATGCATGAATACATGATTACAGTTCTCCTTGTAGCGAACACACCACCCACACCACAAAGGAGATACTTATGCTTGCTGCAACACAACGAATCTACGGTGCCCCAAACGTCTTGACTCTGGAGCAGATCGCACGCCCAACCTTGAGCCCACGCGATCTACTCATTGAGGTGCTCGCCACTCCTGTCACTCAAGGCGATCGACGCCTGCGCTCCTCGGACTTCCCCACAATCACATGGCTGCCTGGTCGTTTAATGTTTGGATTGACTCGACCACGTGTCCCTGTCAAGGGCACTCAGTTTGCGGGACGCGTAATCGCTGTGGGGAGCGAAGTCACTCAATTCAATGTTGGAGACAACGTCTTTGGCTCCACTGATGATGGCGCATACGCCGAGTTGCTCGCCATATCAGAGGACTCCACCGTCATCCACACTCCACAGGGCTGGGGACACGCCGAGGCCGCATCCATGCCCTATGGTGGGATTACAGCGCTGGTGTTCCTCAATCGACTGGCCAAACTTTCGGCAGGAGAACACATCGCGATCGTCGGGGCCTCTGGTGGTGTCGGACGCGCAACCGTGCAGTTGGCACGCGCGCTGGGAGCCACAGTTACTGCGGTGTGTTCACGAGATCATGATCTGATGCGTGAGTTAGGTGCTCACCATGTGGTTGACCGACGCAATGAAAACTTCACAGATCACCGCGCACGCTATGATGTCATCTTTGATACATCAGGCCATGTGTCCTTTAGCTCCTGTCGCAAGTCACTCACAGCAAAGGGCCGCTACCTCTCGGTGTACATGACCGCTCGAGGGCTCTAGGACATGGCCTGGACTGCAATGCGCGGCGGACAACGCTCAATATGCGGGGTTGCATTTGGAGACCGCAAACTCCTGGAAGAGCTCGCAAATCTGATGGCGGATGGCTCACTGCGCGCAGTCATCGCGGAACGCTATCCACTCGAACGCATCATTGAAGCACATGAGCGACTGGAAACCACACCCACACGTGGAGAAATCGTTGTAGAACGAACACTTACACATGAGCACTCGGCTACTTTATAGAACGAAAAAGAGGCGGCTTGTTTCACAAGCCGCCTCTTTTTCGTTCTATGTCAAGCAGTTACGCCACAGAATCATCAGGCATAAACAGCTCAACTTTACCCGTTTGCACATCGTACATGCCGCCCACAAGCATGATCTCGTGTGCGTCCAACATGCGAGACAAGCCTGGACTTTGCTCACGAATCGTAAGCAAGACGTTGTGTACATTGATTGCAGCAGCGCGATTCACAAGCTCGGTACTCACACCACGAGGCATCTCAAGTTCCTCACGCGCCTGATTCACAGCAGGACCAATTCTTTTGGTCAGAGCGTGAATGTGATGCATCCCAGTATCGCGGCTGGCCTCTTCCAGTGATTTATCTGAATCCGTCAGATTACAGGTTGATTGCACAGCCCCACAATTGGTGTGGCCAAGCACCAGAATCAACTTCGAACCTGCCGCCTGACACGCATACTCCATGCTCGCCAAAACCTTATCGGCAGCCACATTGCCCGCAATACGCGTACTGAAAATATCACCTAACCCAAGATCGAATACGATCTCGGCGGCAACCCTGGAGTCAATACAGCTCAACACCACAGCAAGAGGATGCTGCGCATCGGAGGTCGCATCCACCTGGCGCGCAAGATCACGATAGATTCGCTCACCTGAAACAAAGCGCTTGTTCCCCTCCTTCAACAATTCGAGCACATCATCTGGCGAGAGGTTCTCCTGGACATCACGCGAGCTGACATTGATATGCTGCACCTTGTCTTCTGTATTGTAATGATCCTTGAGCCCCACTGTGGTGACAATAATTCCACGCTCTGGAGCCTGATCGTGTACAAAATAATGAATCAAATCAATAATATCGGGGTCAATGTAATCGGTTGTCCTCGCATCGATGATCACCTGATCACCTTCCTTGAGTTCTTCTGCAAATTCATGCACGAACTGAGCGCGGTTCAAGAAACTCACCTGACTTGCAAGCACCAGACGAAACACAGGCCCCTGAATATGGATCTCCTCAACCTTGTGGAATCCTCGCTGCGTGTTGCTCTTCAGAATAAAGAACACACTTGAAGCAAGACCAATCACGACACCAATGAGCAAGTCAGTAAACACAATGGCGAGCAAGGTGATAATAAATGGCGCAAACTGTGACGCACCATGTTTCTTCATCTCCTTGAATACACTTGGTTTTGCCAGCTTGTAACCAATCATCAACAAGATCGCAGCCAGCGCCGCCAGTGGAATACGGTTAAGCAAACCAGGGATCAACGCCACACTAATAAGCAACAAAAAACCGTGAATAATCGCTGATAACTTTGAGGTTGAGCCAACCTGGACATTCACAGAGCTACGCACAATCACAGAGGTCATGGGCATACCACCCAACAAACCCGAGAGCGTATTACCCACGCCTTGCGCCACAAGCTCACGGTTGGGCGAGGAGGAACGCTGGTATGTATCCAGCTGGTCTGTGGCCTCAAGGTTAAGCAATGTCTCAAGCGATGCCACCAACGCAATGGTCAACGCCCCCACATAGACCTTGGGGTTGGTAATCGCCGAAAAGTCAGGGAAGTACATCTTTGCTTTAAGTTGCTCAAATGACTCGATCACAGGCACGTTCACCATGTGCTCTGTGCCCTGCACGAGCAACGCAGAGTCAGTGAATCGAAACAACTCGTTGATACCAACCCCAAGCAGGATCGCTGCCAGCGGCGCTGGAAAAATCGTCTTCTGCAATGGTGATTTTTGCCATAAAATCAGCAAGATAAGACAAAAAACACCGATAATCGTTGCGCCTGGCATAAAGTCACCAAACATGGCGAGCAGCTCGGAGAATGTGTTCAACCCATCTTCCTGAATGAAGCTCATCTCCCCTTCAGGATCAGGATCATGCCCCACAAGATGCGGGATTTGCTTCAGAATCAGAATTACACCAATCGCAGCCAGCAGCCCTTTCACAACACTTGTAGGAAAGTAGTTCGCCAACACACCAGCGCGCACCAAACCAAAGACCACCTGCAAGCCACCACTTATAAGCAGCGCAAGCAAAAAGGCCTCATATGTGCCAAGCGCTTCGATTTGAGCAAGCACCACTGCGGTCAATCCCGCAGCAGGTCCAGACACACTCACGTGCGAACCACTCAACGCCCCCACCACGATGCCTGCAATAATACCTGTGATAAGACCTGATAGAATTGGTGCTCCTGATGCATGCGCAATTCCCAAACACAAGGGCACTGCCACCAAAAACACCACCAGACCACCGACGACATCCTTGAAACTTGGCTTGCTCGCCATTGAAGGATTTTGACCCATAATTTCACCTTTTAAATCATTAATTTATAACAAAAACTTCGAAACAAATTCAGTTCTATCAAACTTACTTATCATATTTATAAACCATTGAGTTTTAAGAAATTACGAATCAACATTTGAAAAAACAAAACAAAGAGAGGGGTGGCCTGTTGCCAAAGCAACAGGCCACCCCTCTCTTTGTTTTGTTTTATACTGCAATCAGGTTGAAGCTGCCTTCACAAGCGGAAGTTGCTGAGCCTCAAGCCATGCGCGAAGTTCCTCACGATGAATCTTGGCGTTATGACGTCGATCCACAGGAAAACTTTCGGAATAATGCACAAAATTCTCAATCAGAGCGGTCTGCGTGCTCTGTGAGGCCAGCGACACAAGCTCCTGATGTGAAGGTGCTTGATGTCCAGGCTCAAGCTCAAACAAGATCACAGGCGTTTCATTGCCTCGCTCACCCACACCCACCAGCGCCGTCCTCATCAACGCAGGGTGTGTGTTGAAGATCGATTCACACTGAATTGAAAACAGCACGCCCGCACTCGACTCAACCCTGTGCTTTTTGCGCCCGCAATACCACAGACGACCCTGCTCATCGAGATAGCCCACATCGCCCATGCGATGCCAGAACGCATCCTCTCCACGCGAGGCATCGTTGATTTTCGACAACCTCGTATGCTCGGGCTTACGGTCATAGGCGCGCGTGGTCACCGCTCCACTCACACAGATCTCACCCACAACAGAGGATTCAAGCTCCTGAGCATCACGTATATCCTCGATCGCATCATCGGTGATGCCGATGATTTTGACCTTCATTCCAGGCACGGGATACCCCACACAAAGTCCCTTACCTTTCTTTGTCTCCTCAAAGGTTTCGCTCAATACCTCAAGGCTTGAGATCGTCGCCACAGGCAAGTTCTCTGTTGCCCCATAAGGCGTATGAAGCGCCACACCTTCTGAAAGAATCTCGGTGAACTGTTCCATCAAGCTTGGATGAATGGGTGCTCCCGCAGTGAGAATACGCTTCAAGGAGGGGAGCTTAATCTTGTTCTCCACACAATATGGCCCAACCTTCTTCCAAACGGCTGGTGAACCAAAGGCTGTGGTTGCACCATGATCAAGAATCGCCTCGACGATGTTTTTGGGGTCCACCGTGGCGGGCTTGCTCGGGTCCATGTCGGGCAAGACACAGGTCATTCCCAACGCAATTGAGAACAATGAAAACAGAGGAAATGCAGGGACTTCAATCTCGCCTGGCTCAATGTCATACATCTGACCAATCGCGCGCACCTGCCCATCAAAGATCCCGTGTGTGTAATGTACACCCTTGGGTATCCCTGTCGAACCCGAGGTAAACAGGATCGCAGCGAGATCATCGTGAGCAGTGTCAACAAGTAGAAATGGCCCCTTTGAGAAATCAGCAACATCACCAAGATAATGTGCACCAGCCCAGAACTTCGGTTCGGTGATAAACGCACGCTCCACGCTCTTGAACGACTTGCCAAACAGCTTCCTCGCAAGGTGACCACGAGGAATACCAATCATCGCGCTTGGCGTGCTCTGCTCAATACACTTCAAGAAGGGTTTACGCCCCATACCTGGATCGATCATCACAGGCACAGCCCCCATTTTGAACAACGCATAGGTCAACGCAATCAGCTCAAAGCTCTGACTCACAAGCATCAGCACGCGATCACCACGCTTGATCCCGTGGGCGCTCAAACCATGCGCATAAGCATCACAAAGTGCGTTGAGTTGCACGGTGGTCACGTGACTGTACAACCTTCGATTCAAAGAATCATACCCCCCAGGTAGCACCACAGATCGCTGGTCAGGACGCTCAAGCGCACGCGCCACCAACCAGGACGCCACGTTCAAACGTGCGCCAGGTTCGCTGTCCCATGGATTGTGT
Organism: uncultured Pseudomonadota bacterium; assembly: GCA_950059285.1. Lineage (GTDB taxonomy): Bacteria > Myxococcota_A > Bradymonadia > Bradymonadales > Bradymonadaceae > CATLTV01. Next base: position 17,712 of record CATLTV010000056.1, read on the forward strand.
TTCAGAGTCTCTACAGAAGGATTATATATGGGGAATTGCATCGCGCTCCTTATCCGCCGATGATGTAACAAACCGTGCGACAACGACAGCAAAGCACAGAAAACATAAAAGATTACGCTTTACAATCAACCACTTAAACAACACCTCTCAGGAGGTCATATCATGCAAGTGATCTTCAATCCGAGCTTTTGAGTGCCTTGATCTCATCCTTGATGAGTTTGTCTACATCAGACTCTGTCGCTTTTTCAAGCCATGTGTTTGAGGGGAGCACACCACAGATCGCGGCGCGCTTACAGTTCCCTGTACAGCGCGTCTTCAAGATCTTGGACTGCCTGAACATCCCCTCTTCTTTTAATGTTTTTTTGGCCTGCTTTGCCAGCGCCTTGGCTCCCTTCTTTTTGCAATCGGAGCTCTGGCAGATCAGCACAAAGAGTTCGGCTCTTTCAAGATTCCTGGGCATACAACACGTCCTTCACGCAATAAAAACTAAACAATCTCGGGTAAACCAAGAAACAGGATGAGCGCACCAAGGAAAAAGATGCTCCTGACCCACACCAACCAGAGCTGAATCTTCTTCATGCGCTCCAGCCAACTCGACTGGCTCGACCCTTGAAGCTGCGTCAACAGATCCTTGCGAATCACCTGCCTTGGCAACGCAAAGATAGACGCGATCAGCAACGCCAAAAGTACAGGCGCACGCTCCTGCATGGTGTGACTTAGCGCTGCGCTAATGTCCAGGATCGCAAAGATCACATAAAGCACCACACCCGCACCAATACGCATATAAAGCACACGCTCCACATGCTTGAGCACCTGCTCTACATCACGCTGCTCACCACCTGTTGCTGACACTTTCTCTTCTTGCTGCTCTTCCACCATGCTCCTCTCTACTGTACATGCACCTCATGACACACAAACGCCTCAAGGCAATTTAACCTCGTGCATCTTGCGCAAGTTTTTCAAAAAGTCCAGCACCATACGTAACCCTCCACGTCATTCGCAAAGTCTCTATTGACTTTTATAAGCCCCTTACGACATGTTACAGCGGTATTGGGTGGAGATTTATGTGCCACATAAACTTTTCCCACGCATCAGAACACTATTCATACGCGACATGTAGCTAGCCACAACAGGAGAGGAAAACCTATGTCACAAAAAGTCACATTGATTCGAGGAGATGGTATCGGGAAAGAAATCGTTGACGCTACCCTCCGCGTCATCGACGCGTTGGATGCCCCCATCGAATGGGAGGAAGCGTTCGCAGGTTCAGGCGCTTTGCTCAACTACGGTTCCCCACTCCCCGACGCAACACTTGACTCCATGGCTCGCACACGCGTTGCGCTCAAAGGCCCTTGCGAAACACCTATCGGCGCAGGCTTCCGCAGCGTGAACGTGGCTATCCGCAAGCACTTTGATCTCTACGCCAACGTTCGTCCTGCACGCAACGTCCCTGGCTTGAAGACTCGCTTTGATGACGTGGACATGGTCCTCGTGCGCGAGAACACAGAAGGCGCTTACGCTGGCATTGAGCACCGCATCCCACCAAACTGGTCTGCTGCTGAGTCCATCATCCTCGTCACACGTCAAGGTTGTGAGCGCGTGCTCAAGTACGCTTTTGAATACGCTCGCCGTGCTGGTCGCAAGCGCGTCACACTTGTTCACAAGGCAAACATCCTTAAAGAAACAAGTGGACTCTTCCTTGAAGTGGGTCGCCAGCTCGCACCTCAGTACAGTGACATTGAGTTCAACGATACAATCGTGGACGCGACCTGCATGAAGATGGTCATCGATCCTTCTCAGTTTGATGTGGTCGTCACCACCAACCTCTTTGGAGACATCCTCTCCGACCTCGCTGCTGGCCTCATCGGTGGTCTTGGCCTCACACCTGGCGCAAACATCGGCGAAAACTGCGCCATGTTTGAAGCTGTGCACGGCACCGCTCCTGACATCGCTGGCAAAGGCATCGCCAACCCCACCGCTGTCATGCTTGCGGGCGCCATGATGCTTGAGCACCTCGACATGGTCGACAGAGCAACCCTCATGCGTCAGGCAATCGACGCCACACTCGCCACTGCGGACACACGCACTGGTGATCTTGGCGGCAAGCTCAGCACCGAGCAGTACACCGACGCAGTGCTTCGCAACCTCGACGCACTCCGCGCCAAGTAATTGACATACAAGTCAAAAAAGAGAGAGGGGGCGGCCATTGATATATCAATGGCCGCCCCCTCTCTCTTTTTTGACGACATTACAGGATGGACTGAAGCTCCCCTCTGAAACCAGAATATGCAGGCATCTGCCACATCATCTGCTCCAGTGAGAACTCGCCCCTGCGAGCAAGCATCATAATCTTTCCCGTCATCTCGGAATGATGCGCTCTGGTCCACAGCGCAAGCTGCTTAAACCACGCATCATGCGCCTCTTTATTCACATTCACATCAGGGGCCTGTCCATGCTCGGCACACCACTCACCATACACCTGATGCACATGTTGATGCGCGCTCTTAACCTCACCTAACCAAACCATAAACTGATCAAAATACTCGCGGTAAAATGCTTCAACCTCTTCTTCACTGAGGTCGTTGGCGATCAAATCCGCCAGAAATTTATCCCAGTCATGAAGATCAGGACGATTCCACAAGGACTGCACCACGCTCTTGTAAGAGATGTGATAACGCATCGCAAACTGCTCCAGATACTCCTCGGTCTTGACCTTCACGCGGTGAACCACATGATCATCACGCTCAAAACAGACGATGGAACCTTCAGGCACAGAGGTGTCCAAGGCGAGCAACTTCTTTAGGCGTTGAACCCCACGAGCGAGGTTGTCGTCCTCGATGATGATCTTTGCTGCCTCAATGTTGTGCTCCGCTGCCCATGACTGCAAGCGCGTATTACACCAGTACATATGTTGCGCATGATCATACACTGCGAGTAACACAAGACGCTGCTCAACACCGTAATCTGTCACCTGTTTTGTGGTGGGGTGAATCAGTTCAAACGTCAGCGAAAGCCCTTCAATCCATTGAGGATTCTCAACAACCTGTGGATACAAATCATCCAAAACTTGGCGAGCAAGCCCCACATATTTCACCTCCTCTACAAGCCCGCTTCCTTCAAGGATTGAGCGTGTAGTGAGGTACAGATTGCCCTCAAAACAAAAGAGCTGAATCATCGTCCCATCAAGCTTTTCAGGAAAGACCAACCTTGAATCTGAACGCTGCTCAAGCACACGAGAGGTCGCATCTGAATGCTCACGCATTCCATGGTTGAACATCTTCACAAGAGGCAAGCTCACGAACCTGAAGGCGTCGCCTTTTTTTGTGTACACCAACCCCTTGGCCAGAAGTTGGTGCTCAAGCTGAGGCTCAAACAACTTTGGCGATGCGTTGGCAATGATCAAGCCATCCTTGTTCTCTCTCTTTTTCAAGAGTTCATCAGAATCGATCAACGCCAACACATCGTGCTCGTGATCCTTGAGAAGACCGAGCAAATGCTCAAGGTCCAGCGTTGTAATGGGTTGTGCTTTATACATGGTGTTCCATTTGTCAGGTTTCAAGCATATCAAGTTGGAGCCATAACCTTGAGCGAGTGTGAAAATGTTCCCACACAATCAATCATTGAGATAGCGCTCAAGAACCTCGATCTGACCTGGTGCCATGTTGTGAGCAAGTTGCAATGGCGCAAGTCTGCTCTCAAAATGCAATCGAACCCCACGCTCAGACGCGATCACTTTCACATCTCTCTTGTTACCTTGAAAAATCTCACGCTCAATCACATTGAAGAGCTTCTGCGTCACGGTCACTCGCCCGCCTGAGCTGATAATCTCATAGGTAGAGAACAACGTCCCAATGAACGACTCCACCACAGGCGGGCGCAACCCCCTTACCTCCGTATCCAGACGACCACTAAAAAATCCATACTGCATCACGATAAATGAGGCTCCCGCTGCTGGGATGATCAGCGCACGAATATCATGACTGACCTCAAGAAGCGCGGGCGTCACCAAAAACGACAACAACACACCACCAAGCACAAGAACACGTTCCTTGTGACCGATGCTGAGCACATCAATCCACACCGTGTGCCCCTGATCACTGACGCTGATTGTGGACCGATTGAAACGCTCCTTTCGAGTTGGCTGAAGATAAGACTCCTGCGCCACATCCACCTCCTTGGGAGGCTTTAACGTCGCCAGATGCTCGTTAAGAACCATCGCCATACCACGGTATTCATGATGGTTATCGGAACGAAATGCGCGGCCAGGCCCTGAGTTAAAATGTGCCATAACACCTGAGCGCTCTCCCGCCGAGAAGCTCAACACTTGCTCTGCGTCATACACCTTACGCGACAGAATCTTGTGGCCCACTGGCGACATGATATCCACCACAAACTGGTTCTGAATAAAGCCAATTCTTCGCTCAAGCAGGACAAACACAAGATTAAAAAATTGCACCAGGAACACTGCGCAAAAAATGAATCCAAACCAGTAGGTGTCTGCAAACACTACACGTAATGTATTGTAATCAAGATGAGTTACACCATTGATAATCTCGATGAGAGTATCCGTTGGCACATTGTCAGCCATGTAGAACAACAACCCTCCACCCACCCAGGCCAAGGGCATGGCAAGACTCCACCGCCCCAACAACTTGAGGAGTGCCAACACGACATATTTATCTCCCTTGTACATGGAATATTGAATATCAAACGCTTCGCTTTTTAACGCACCACTCACAGCAAACTCCTTTGTATGAACTGTAACTCCATACCGATCCTGAGCTGCACGTTAATCGAATTAATTCATCATAAAAACAATATAATCACCAATTAAAAATTAGATTAAAACGAAACAACTACATACTCCAGCCCACATGAAATAATCCTGTCTCACGCCATGTTCCCCCACTCACAATGTGTCGTGACGATGTAGCTTATTTCATGCTACACACCTACCTCAAGGAATCAGCGCGCTGATTGCCCCCTGCTACATACACCCTCAAGACCTTACGCACACATATTAACCCTATGAAAAAACTAACTTTAATCCAAAGGCTCATCACCCTCACTCTGGGAGTTGCCTCTGTTGGTTTTACCCCTCATACATCTCAGGCGCTTGACCCTCCCGCACAGGTAGGCACGCAGCAACTTGGCCTCTCACAAACACACGCGCTTGCCATTCAAAACAACCTCTCGTTGCTGATTAGCCGCTACCAGAAACAGCAAGGCGAACAGGCAAGTTCACGGGTGAGACAGGCATACGTCCCCTCGCTCTCCATTGATCTTGGCTGGAGTGATGATGTCTCGCTGATCGCCGATGAGCGCAACCGCAGCCTTGCATATGGCGCACAGGTCAACTGGACACTCCCTCAAGGCACTGGCCTCTTTGCTCGTCTGGAAGCGCTGGAGTTCCTCTCGGGCCAGAGCTTTGTCCCTCAACCAAGCAATAAACTTCAACTTGGCGTGTCACAACCTCTCCTTCAAGGTTTTGGTCAGGGCGTCGACAACATCGATCGCGCCAAGGCCGAGGTCAAACAACAACAGGCCGTCTTTGCCTCGGTGCTCAATGACTTCCTCCTTGAAGTTGAACAGTCTTACTGGTCCCTTGTCCTTGCTCAAAACGATGTCGTCATCAAACAACGCTCTCGTGAGCGCGCACAAAAACAGTTTGATGATATGACCGAAAACATCCGACGTGGACTCGTTGCTCCTGGTGAAATCTTCATCGTGGAAGAAAACCTCGTCTTCTTTACACAACAACTCATTCGCTCGGAAGAGGCGCTCACGCTCGCACAAACTCGCCTTGCTCGCCTCATTCGTGTCGACCCCAACACCGAAATCACCGCCACCGATGACCTTGAAAAATACGCGTTCAAGGCACCGCCATCTCTTGAAGAAGCACTTAACACAGCGCTTGCAAACAATCCTTCTGTACAAGCTGCCGAGTTCTCGCTTTCACAACAAAAAGAAACACTTAGCATCGCGCAAAACCAGTACAAACCTCAACTCGACCTGAGCGCTGCTGCCACGCTCAACGGCGTGGATCAAAGCAGAGCACAGGCGTGGAAACAGGTCGTCACCGCACAACAACCTGGCTGGCAAGTTGGACTCGACTTCACCATCCCGCTTGATCGCAGTCCTGACCGTGCTCGCCTGGAAATCACCGAGCTTGCCACCGCTCAGGCTCGCACTGTCGTGGAAGACGCGCGCGATGATGTGCGTTATGGCATCAAGGAAGAACTCACTCGATGGCAACGCCGCCTTGAAGTCCTTAACCTCTCGGAAAAACGCATGAACCTCGCGCTTGAAAAGCTGCAAACTGAACAGGAAAAGTACAAGAGCGGCCTCTCCACACTGGCCAACGTTGTCCTCTTCCAACGTGACCTTGATAGCGCACGTATCGGACTACAATCCGCGCGGCTTGATGTCGTGCTTGCTGCCGTAAGGCTCTATCGACTTCAAGGCACTCTCTCTCAACATGTCGGCGTGGAGGTCCAATGAGTCACACCAACACCGAAAGAGAATGCGTCATCTCCATGCGCGATATCACACGCTCCTTTCAAGCTGGAGAAGTGAGCGTTCAAGTCCTCAAGGGCGTTAACCTCGACGTATTCGCAGGCGAATACGTCGCCATTATGGGACGCAGTGGCGCAGGTAAATCCACCCTCATGAACATCCTCGGATGTCTCGACCGACCCACCTCGGGCACATACCTCCTTGAAGGACACGACATCAGCAAACTCAAGGATGACAGACTCTCCACTGTACGTGGTAAAGCCATTGGCTTTGTGTTCCAATCCTTCCACCTCCTCAAGGACCTCAACGTACGGGAAAACGTTGAGCTCCCCATGGAATATCAGGGCGTGAACCCCGTAGAACGCAAGGAGCGCGCTGAAGAGCTCCTCATACGTGTGGGCCTTGAACACCGCCTGATGCATCGCCCCAAAAAACTCTCGGGTGGTGAGCGCCAACGTGTCGCCATCGCGCGCGCACTGGCAAACCGCCCTCGAATCCTGCTCGCAGATGAGCCCACGGGTAACCTGGACTCCTCGGCAAGACAGAGCATCCTTGACCTCTTTGATGAACTCATCGAAGAAGAAAACCTCACCCTCGTGATGGTCACACACGATGAGCTCATTGGTGAACTCGCGCAGCGCAAAATCATTGTCTCGGATGGACGCATCCTCGATAATGGACGCAAAAAAGGAGGCACACCTTGAAACAAATTTCAATTACAATACAAGCACTTGCACTCATACTCACCGTATCATCGTGCGGAAAATCTGGGGAGGATGCCACACACAAGACAACCACCACAGAAGGGGCGACAGCGCGCGCCACACCTGTGTTAAGAGAACAGTTTGATGGCCGCATCATCCCCAAAAATGCCACCAAACTTCGCGCCCCACAGAACACATTTCGCGTCGGTGGTTGGGTCTCGGACAGTAGCTGGATCAAGCTCCAGGACATCACCGAAGATGGCAAAGAGGTCCAGGCTGGCGATGTCATCGGACGGTTTGAGTTCCGTGGTAAAGAGGCCCTCCCCCGCGTCAAGGAAAGCATTCAACGCGCCGAAGCTGACCGAGATAAGGCAGGACTCGATATCAAGAGCGAGCTTGATACGATGACCTCCTCTCAAAAACAAAGCGCGCTCAACGCACAACGCGCAAAACTCGACACCATGAAAGAGGGTGTCGTCTCTGCTCGCGACCTTGAACGCTACGATATCGCATTCCAGCTCGCTGACTTTGAGGCCAACGCACAAAGCAAGCAGATCAAGTCCTACAAACGCGCTGTTGATGCAGACAAGGCGTTTCAGGAGCAAAACGTTCAGCTCGCCATGAGCGACATGGAACGCTTCAAAATTTACGAAAAACGATTTGTGGTCCGCGCACCTCACCCAGGCGTTGTCAGGCACGCATACTACGCCCGACGACGACGCAAAATTCAGAAAGGTGATGGTATGCCTGCTGGCCTTCACTTTGCCAGCGTCGCTCGCGACCAGAGCCTCATGCTAGAGATCTTCATCCCCGAACATCGCTACGCGCTCATCCGCTCAAAGCCTTCTTTCCTGGTAAAGTCACCTTCATCAAGTCAGACCTATGAGGTCAAAGTAACCAAGGTGTTCCCTTTTCCACAGGAAATCGGATACATAAAAGAAAACAATGACTTACCTGACGCACGAGAGAAAATCTACGTCCTTCAGGCCGAGTTTGTCGACTCGGACTACAGCGAACTAAGCGCAGGTCTTGATGTAAAGGTGGTCATCCCATGAGCTCTTCTCTTTTCTCAGGACAAACGCTCACACTACTCAGACGTAGCTTTGTCCAGTTCTACTCCAACCCTCTTCGCACCTTGCTCACCCTCCTTGGTGTGGTCTTTGGTGTTGGCGCCGTGGTCGCGATGATGTCCATTGGTGAAGGCGCTCAACGCCAGATCCTTGAGCGTATTGAAGCCATGGGCGCAACCAGCGTGCATATCGAATCAAGGCCTGTCACCGATGCCGAGTTAACCTCGATCATCAACGACACTGTGGGCCTGTCCCGCGATGATGTCCGCGCCATTGAACACACGCTCCCCAACATCAAGAGCGTGGGCTATCGCGTCAAACACACGCTTGGTGTCACAGACATCTCCATGCCTGCACACGAGGTGCAAGTCTACGGCGTCAGCGAATCCATCTTCAAGGCGCACGCGCTCAAACTCAAGGAAGGCGATACACTCCATCACCTCCATCACCGACAGGGCCAACGCGTCGCCGTCATCGGCTCACGACTTGCCCAGAACGCGTTCCCAGGTCAAAACCCACTCGGTAAGGTCATACGCCTTGATTACAGTTACTTCACCATCATTGGCGTGCTTGAAGACCGTGGAATGAACGCAGTAAAAGATGAGGCAACTGATGAAACCAAGAACAAAAAGAACAAGAAAAGCAAAAGCTTGAGCGGCAACGAGGAAGAGGAACAGGACTCAGGAAGCTCCATCACCAAGGACTACCAGGACGCCATCCTCCTCCCCTTCTCCACGCTTGAAGCAGAGCTTGCACCCGCCCGTACTTACCACGAACTCGACATGATCTCTGTCGAGGTCAACACGACAGCCGAAACGCTTGAAGCAAAAAATCAACTCATGTTGCTGCTCTCCAAGCTGCATGGTGAACATCAGGACTTCGAGATCATCGCCCCTGAAGAGTTGCTTCGCCAGCGTCAGGAGACACAGTCTGTCTTCAACGCCGTGCTCATTGCCATCGCCGCCATCAGCCTCCTCGTTGGTGGTATTGGTGTCATGAACATCATGCTCGCCAATATCATGGAGCGCGTCTCCGAAATTGGCTTGCGACGCGCCATTGGCGCCAAAAAGAGCGATATTCGTAATCAGTTTCTGCTTGAATCCATCAGCATTTGTTTTGTCGGAGGCGTCCTCGGTGTCCTGCTCGGACTCCTGGCCAGCTTCCTCGTCAGCTACTTCGGTGATCTTCCCATGGCGTTTGCCTGGGAGTCCACCGCGCTCGCCTTTGGAATCAGCCTCCTTGTCGGTGTCACCTTTGGCCTCATGCCCGCTGTACGCGCCGCAAATATCGACCCTATTGACGCCCTGAGAGGTGAGTAATGACGACCATCAACAGCGCAACAACCTCAAAAACAATGAAACCTAACGCATTCATTTATCTCACAATTCTCACCTCCACGTTGCTTTTTGCTTCCTGCATGGAGGGCGAAAAACAAGAGACACGCACCACCGCAACCACCGAGCAGGGCGACCTCACATTCAGAGGCGTGTACTATGGCGAGTTGAACGCGGCTGAGTCTGTAGATGTGCACGTGCCCGAGATCCCCCAGACTTATCAGGTCACAGTGGAGAGCGTGCTTGATGATGGCTCAAAAGTTGAGAAAGGCGACGTCCTCCTGACCTTCGTCAAGGAAACTCTTGAGCTTGATCTGCGTGATGACCTTGAAAAGCTTGAGGTTGCGCGCGCAGAGCGACGCAAAGTCCTGCAACAACTTGAGAAAGAACGTATCGACCTGTCACTTGAGGTGCAGCGCAAGGAGCTTGCTCTTGAACGCGCAAAACTTCAGGTCGTGGAAGGCGTTAACCTCATCTCACAACTTGAGCTCGACAAGGCCAAACTTGACGTACAAACCGCAGAGCTTGAACTTGAGCTTGCCAAAAAAGCGCTCAAGACCTTTCAGAACAAGAAGGCCACCGCGCTCAAGATTGAAGACCTCAAGATCGCCACGGCTGAACGTAGCGTAGACGAGCGTAAATCAGGTCTTGAGCTGATCGAGGTACAGGCTCCTGTGGCTGGTGTGGTCTACGCACCATACACGCGTCTTAACTGGCAGCGCACCAAGGTTGCACCTGGCGTTGTCGCAAGACCTGGCGACAAAATCCTTGAAATTCCAGACCTTAGCAAATACCACATCGATGTCTACGTGAGGCAACGTGACGCAGCCATGATCAAGGTGGGCAACGAGGCCATCATCACTCCTATCATCATGCCTGAAAAACGCATCACAGGTAAGGTCATCAAAAAGGAGGAGTTCGCCACCACACGCAACGAGCGTCTTGGCACCGAAACCGCAGCAGGCGAGCTCAAGGAATACCTCGTCAAAGTCGAGATGGATGAAGCGCCCGAGTCGCTTCGCCCTGGTAACTCTGCCAAGGTTGAGATCATCTCAAACCTCACAGAAGAGCAGGTTTTGAATATTCCTGTCATGTACGTGCAACGCGTGGAAGACAAGGATGAAGCGTGGCAAGTGGAGTTGGCTGATGGCTCATTCAAGGAGGTGAAGCTTGGTCGCACAAACCTCACACATGTCCAGATTCTTGAAGGATTATCCAAGGGAGACAAGGTCGTACTCCCTGCCATCGATTGATCTCAAAAATACCTCTCAACCCATTCATATCCATCACCTTTTGATGAGAAACTAAAAAGGTGCATGGACTGCTTCTTCATGCTAAATTAGAGTGGTCGTTGAACCGAGCTACTCAGTTAAAGTGTTTGGAGAGTACTGATGAACACATATAAACACGCCACAACTATGCTTATCTTGGGGCTTTTTGTGAGCCTGAACACCATCGCATGCAGCGATGAAAACAATGCCACCCAAAACACCACTGACGACATGGACCCCACCACAGTCCAGGGTGACATGGATGGTACCTCCACAACAGACAGTGGAGGTACAGATGAGCCCGATCTTGAAACCTACGACCCCTTTGATGACTGCCCTGTGGCCGCCAGGCCCATGTATGTCATCGATGCTGATGGGTTCAAGCTGCTCTCCTTTGATCCACCCACGCTCTCCTTCCAGGAGGTAGGAAGTGTCGCCAACTGTCCAAGCACAGTGCCAGACGCAACGCCCTTCTCCATGTCTGTGGACCGCAACGCCGACGCATGGGTGCTATATAACTCGGGCGAACTCTTTATTTATGAATGCGAATCAGGGGTTGAAAAAAGACAATTGAAAAAGCACGAGGGCTTGGGAAAGATTGAATTTCCACAAACTACC
>CATLTV010000057.1 GCA_950059285.1 uncultured Pseudomonadota bacterium
AATGATTTCACCCGTACGGGCAGAGGTATTTATATCTTTCTGATGGATCGTAAACTTCAAGATCTAAAATATATGCTGGAAGGTCTCGCGGACAGATTTGACGCCATGGACTTTCAACTCCTTGTAGGAACGATCATTCTTTATATTTCCAGCCGGTATAACTGCAGATGTAAATCCCAGTGCAGCCGCTTCTTGCAGCCGCTGTTCAATGCGGGCAACTGAACGGACTTCACCCGTGAGACCCACTTCACCAACAAGAACTGTCCCATCAATAATGGCATCATCCCGACTGCTGGACGCCACAGCCGCAATAATTGCCAGATCTGCTGCCGGGTCTCGAATTTTTAGTCCGCCCACAAGATTCACAAATACATCATTCATACCCATAACATTTCCAAGTCGTTTCTCCAAGACAGCCAAAAGCATAGATAGCCTACGGCTGTCTACACCGTTCGCATTGCGCTGGGGTGTGCCGAAGTTTGCTTTGGATACAAGGGCCTGGACTTCCACCAGAATAGGGCGGCTGCCTTCCATGGATGGGAAGATGGCTGTTCCGGCCGTATTGGCTGTGCGCTCTGCGAGAAATAATGCTGATGGATTTTCAACCTCATCCAATCCAGAAGATGTCATATGAAACACACCCACTTCATTAGTAGCGCCAAAACGGTTTTTTACAGAACGCAAAATGCGGTGGTCATAACGTTCATCCCCTTCCAGATATAATACGGTATCCACCATGTGCTCCAACACCTTGGGACCTGCGATCGCACCATCCTTGGTCACGTGCCCGATCAGCACAGTAGGAATATCACTCCCCTTGGCGATCTGAGTCAGCGCACTTGTCACCTCTCGAAGCTGAGCCACACTACCTGGTGATGAGGTCAGACGATCTGTCGCAAGCGTTTGAATGGAATCGATAATCATAATGTCGGGCTTCTTCGTCTTGATCGTTTGCTCCACGCGCTCAAGACTGGTCTCAAGAAAGACCCACACCTTCTTGGCATCAATGCCCAGACGTTGCGCCCTCATCTTGAGCTGCCCAAGACTCTCCTCCCCTGACACATACAGCACCTTCAGCTCTCTTGAGGCAAAGATACCCGCAACCTGCAAGGAGAGCGTGGACTTACCAATCCCAGGATCACCACCAAGCAACACCACGCCACCTGGCACAAAACCACCACCAAGCACACGATCAAGTTCCGAAATATTCACGCGTATACGCTGCTCAGGAATATGATCCACATCCCCAATCTGCACGGGCTCATCCAGACGCAATGGACTCGCGGCCGCCCTTGATGCCGAACCAGGAGAAGCGGCTGCGCTCTCCTTTAATCCCTCCTCCATCGTGTTCCATTCACCACAGCCCGAGCAGCGTCCTGACCACTTGGGGGCCTGATAACCACACTCTGCACATGTCCATACTGTCTTTGCCTTCGCCATAACGTTCCTGTCTCCTGAATATCTCTTATACGCACGATCAACACGCCTATCCTAAGGTGTGGAGGTCAATCTCTCCAGTGATAAAAAGATCGTAGAACGACAAAAAGAGAGGGGCAGCCGAAAAAAAGCGCAGCGGGGGCGGCCAAAAATCTAAGATTTTTGGCCGCCCCTCTCTTTTTGTCGTTCGGTCACCAAGAATTACTTGGTGTCACCAGCTCCCTCTTCCTTTGCCTTGGGTTGCTCAACAATGTTGAACTCCACGCGGCGGTTAAGCGCGCGGTTGCGGTTTGAGGTGTTGGGAAGGATCGGACGTGTAGAACCAAAGCCCTTGGCGATCAAGCGATCAGCGCTGATACCCTGATCCACAAGGAACTTCTTCACAGCTTCGGCACGACGCTGGGAAAGATCGAGGTTGAAATCATCGGCGCCGCGATCATCTGTATGACCTTCAATCTGAACCTTCTCAACCTGTGGGTTTTCAAGGAGAATTGAAGCAACCTGATTCAACATGCCAAAGGAACGTGACTGAATGGTGGCCTCTCCTGTGTCAAAGTACACGGAGTCGAGGATTTCAATGCGTGTGTCGTTCAAGCGTGCAAGCGTCTTCTTGGGCGCTGGCAACAACACCACATCAAGAGCGAGCGTATCATCAGCTTCAAGCTCAACATCGCGACCGCGAGTCAGGTAGCCATCTGCGGTCACAGCGATGGTGTAATCACCCGCCTTGAGATCCTTGATGAAGTTGCCGCCGCCATCAACAGGCACCACAAACTTCTCGCCTTCACCCGAGATAGAGACGCGAGCCATGGAGACAGGCTTGTCTTTCTCATCCACAACACGACCCTTGAGCTTGCCGATCTTGGGCAACGCCTTGAGCGCGATGTTCAGAGGAATCTCACCTTCCTGAACCTGAGCAGACACTTCAAGCGTCTCGTAATCAGGATGTGTAATACGAAGCTTGAGCTCCTTGCCTGGCTCAAATCCGTAGGAGCGGAAGGTGCCATTGATATCGCTGGAAGACTGCGCGCTCACATCCTGTCCCACATACTCAATTGTTGCACGACGCACAGACTCGTTGCTCGCTTCATCCACGATCGTACCCAGGATAAAGCCCTGTACAGGAGCTTCCTTGATGACCTTCTCGATTTCGATCTCTTTCTCGATCTCGACGTACTCCACTTTTGGAGTGGGGTCGATCGTCCAGCTCAGACCAAAGATCACATTGTAAGGTGGGGTGACAGGCAGACCTGCCGCATCATCTGTCGTGAGGCCAAGATCAACACCTGCATGAAGACCGAGGTTCTCCACAGGCTCAGCCTTTGCACCAAGGCTCAGGACCTTGGGCATAGCAGCAAACCCAGCCTCGCGGGCACAAGGGATGCCAGCAAATTCATTGCTATTGCACAGGGTATCGTCGCCGTTCACAGGAAGCCCCATCCAGTAACCAATAAAGGGCTTGATGTAAGGAAGGTCGTACTCCACACCCACAGCAAGTTCGACAAGATCGTAACCACTAATGTTGTACGCAAATTGCTCAATACGTGTGGTATCAGAATACTCAATATTCTCTGGCAAACCATTGATAGAACGGTCCACGAGGTAACCTGCGTTCAGGTGCACATCCAGAGGAACCTGCCCATCGGTCAAGACGGCGGTATCAAGTGTTGCAAGCAACCTTGGACGCATGCTGATGGCGCTAAAATCAAGCCCTGCTGTACCAAATGAAGCAGGAACCATCAGGTTCAAATCAAAACCAAGATTCAAATACTCAGTCACAGGATAAAAGCCTGTCGCACCAAGCGTGGCATCACCCTGTGTAAGCATCGCCTCGGGTTGACCGAAGCTGTTGATGTTGCTCTTGGCGAGCAGGCTGAAGTTCACAGCAAGATAATCAGTGAATGTACCCTGAAACAGAACACGTCCTACTGCGCGTGTGTTGGTATCATTCTGGCGCACAGTATTTGCACCCGAGTAAAACTCGCCGAGGAACGCAGCCCTGAACATCTTGGAAGAACCAGGATTTGCTGACGCAATACGATGAAAACCAACGCCACCCTCAAGGTTGATGTTGTCCGCAACAAAGCGCTCATCCTCGGAGGTAATGTCCTCCTCTTCAACCTCTTCCGAGACAGGAGCATCCTCCTCTTTCTCCGCTGAGGTTGCCTCAACCTCTTCAGCCGTAACCTCTTCCGAGGTCACCTCGGCTACACCTTCTTCAGCAGCAGCATCGCCGTCTTGAGCAAAAACAGGGGCCGCCCACAGACTGGCCAACGCCGCGACCAGCCACAGCGTAGACTGACGAGCGAAAAGGGTTGATTGGTGGTATGTTCGCATCAGGAACTCTCCTTCACAAGATATGCCATTACAAGGCATGATTTATATACAACAAAACGTATTGTCTCATGACCTCAATACAAAACTAGACATACCCTTTTATCAGTCATCAAACTGGTGTCAAGATCCCCGCGATCTCCAGCACTAACCTTGCTCCTCCAAACAACAGCACAAAAACAAAGATCGCGATTGTGCCCAATCTAATAGCGCGGTGCACCCACTCTGGCGCATTCTGTAAAATTCGCCTCCCCTTCCATAACTCCACTCCGCGCAGCAACGCCACCACAGTCAACCACAGCACAAGCAACGCACCCAATGGATGGTACTCCAACGAATGCCACACATCTCCTCGTACAAACGTGGTGCACGCACGTGTCATCCCACACCCAGGGCAACTATACCCCGTCCATGCCCTGAATGGACAAAACACAAAACCATCAGCCCCTGAACCAGGAAACACAAAGAGCGCCACGATAAAGGCACACCAAAACATCAAAAAATGACGATTGTTTCGCCTTCGCTGTGGCTCAAGCCCAACAGTAACTTCCCCCTCAACCTGATGCTCTTCTTTCTCCTCACTCACCTGAACGCCTCTTTTTGTTTGTGACCCTCGCGACTCTAACAAAACACTCGCCATCAATCACGCATGCCCATCATCTTGAGAGCAAAAAGAGGAAGAGGCGGCCCATTTATTTTTAAATGGGCCGCCTCTTCCTCTTTTTGCTCTCAACACAATCCTGTGCTGTATGCATCAAACCTTACATGCCGCCAGCGCCATAACCACCAGCTCCACCAGGAGTACCATTCTCCCAGGCGTTGTTCATACCTTGCTGAATCAGGAACGTACCTGCTGGCGGGACAAAAAGCATCAACGCAAACAGGATCGGCCCCTCCTGACCAGGCTGCACGCCCCAACGCTGCTGAAGCTCTGCAACCGCATTGCTAAACTGCCAGTAGAAATAAATGGCATAGATACCACAGGTCAGAACAGAGAATGCAAGCTCCTTGAAGAAGTTAAATCGCTCCTCTCCAAGACCCTTGTTGACCTCCTCAACAGCCATGTACAACCAGTACAGGTTGTACATACCACAGGTCACCATACTCAACACCACGACCATGATTGGATCTCTTACTTCGCCTCTTTGCATCTTCGTACTCCTTATGTTCCTTATCTAAACTTAACAGGGCCAAGACACCACATCCTGACCCCCTCCAAAAAACATTTTTAACGCACCTCTTCACTCAACAAAAAACAATACAATTCAGTTGCTTTAGTTGTTTTTCCGAGGTCCCTATTTGTCCCACAATTTAACCGTTTATACAATACCCAAAGCAATCGTGTCACGATCTAACAACACTCTTCCTTGCTTCTATTTGCATTCCCTTTACACTCCCTCCTATGATCGCCTACACATTTTGTGTGAACACCATTCTTTCCCCTCAAGCCATCACATCCTTCATAAAATACAATGACACATTACACTCGCGCGCTCTCCATAATCCTTGCTCTGGCACTCTCAGCCTCCGCATGTAAAAACACACCAACCACCACACCTACTCCCCTTCCCAAAGAAACACCCCAGTCCACAACGACGACCAAAGACCCCGCCACCGAGCAAAAACCAGATGTCGCCCCTGCCATCACGCTCGCCATGGCCGCAGTGCACGACTCACACCGAATCTCCAACGAATTTTTGGCCACGCTCCCTCCCCCCATCGTGGACCCCTTTGACCTCCTCACCACACCCAAAGAACAACGCGGAAGCAAGGATCTGGTCATCGTCGCCGTCGGCGATGTCTCCCAACCCACCAAACAATGGGTTGAATCCACCATGAAGCTCAAAACCAAGGCGTTCGCCCCCACACAACACCTGCTTGATAGCGGCGATCTCGTGTCCATGAACCTCGAGAACCCCGTCAGTGAACTCGAACCCAGCGCACGCAAAAAATACGCATTCACTTCTCATCCAGAACGTCTTGGATGGTACTTTGATGTCGGCTTCAACCTCTTTAGCCTCGCCAATAACCACATCGCTGACGCTGATCAGGCTGGCATCGATGACACGCTCACACACCTCAAACACAACACTGAAGAACGCAACGTCGAAGCATGGTGGGCTGGCGCAGGCGCTTCTGTCGAAGAAGCAGAACAAGCCACCATCTTTACTCCACCAGGCAAGGATCTCCGCATTGCCTTCTTCTCCACAGGCTTCTCCAAAGGCAAAAACGTCTCCAAATTCTGGTCTGAAAGCCTCGTCAAACGCATCAAAGAGGTCGACTCCAAGGTCGATATCGTCATCGTCGCCGTTCACGCAGGTAAAGAATACATCCACATCCCTGATGCAAACCTCAAGGCCCGCTATAAATCCTGGGTCGATGCTGGCGCAGATGTGGTCATTGGCCACCACCCACACGTCATTCAACCTGTTGAAATCTACAACGATCGCCCTATCTTCTACAGCCTTGGCAACTACGTCTTCGCTTCTCGCACTGTGCGACACCGCAAAATGAAGGCGAAAATGTACGGACTGATGCCACGCATCATTATTCAGGATGGCAAGGTCACCGCCGTTGAAATCACACCCACATGGGTCAACAACTCCGGCAAATGGACACTCCCATCAGGCGAATCGATGCCCAACTCAAACTTCGTCCCCCAGCTCGTCACTGGCCCCTTTGCTGACGCCTTCTTTGAAGACTTCAACGCCTGGACCGAGGAGACCAACGCCACTCTCCCCACTCGCCACGAAGACACAGGACGCTTTACCATCACTCCTCCCAAAAACGACTGATACGCCTCATGGACTTTCTCCTCATTGGACACCGCACCAGCGGTAAGACCACGCTCGCAAAAACAATCGCGGCTCTCCATCCACACCTCTTTGATGTCATCGATCTTGATGAGGTCATCGAACATCAGGAAGAGCGCACATGTGCACAGATCATCGCCGATCATGAGCCCTACTTCAGGCAACTTGAGATCGCTTACCTCGACAAGATCCTCGCACAAAAAACAAGCTCCACGCCACATCGCATCATCGTGCCTGGCGCTGGCTGCTTACACCTACCTCCAGAACCATGTGCGATCTGGTTGCAACGGGATGGCTGGGTCGATACCGCTGTACAACAACGCGCTCGTCTTCGACCCATGCGATCCTATCAGGATGAAGTCCAGTGGATGCAACAGCGACGCGAGCCCGTCTGGGCCGCTCGCGCACAAGCTACACTCGAACTCTCCAGAGGCTCACAGCTTGCACACAACGCACAACGCCTCTCGGAGATCTTGCTTGCCATCATTCAAGCCCCTGACAGCACAATCTCACACAAGTCCTTTGTGGTCCCATCATCCCCCGATGAACTTGATGTCGCCATCCATACACAACGCAACCTCAACCTCGCAGGCGTTGAAATCAGGAGCGACCTCCTCCCCAACTTCTCTCCATCCTCCATCCAGGACACCCCCGTGCTCGCAAGTGTGCGCACCCCTGATGATGCCTGGATTGAGCGACTTGCCCTCCAATCAGAAGCACTCGACATTGACATCGATCTGCTTGATAAGATTGACAAATCAAACCTGACACACGAGCATACACAGCTCATCATCCTCTCATCTCATCCCCACAAAGACGCCTCAAATTCATCACAACTTCTTGATGACCTCGTGGCACACGCCGACACATTACTCTCCACACACGCAGAACTCAGCAAACACAAACTCGTCCTCAAGTTTGCCCCATGGCACACCTCCTACAAGGACACGCTGGAGACGCTCATCAAAGTCCAGAGCCTCACCCCACACTGGAACATCACATACATCCCTCAAGGCCCCAACCTTGCCTGGATGCGCCCATGGTTAGCGACTCATATCAACGCCACCAATTACATCCCCGCCACACTCCTTGCGCATCACACCCACCAGGCACACCAGACCATCGTGCAACAGGCCGCGCTTGACCTCCAGGACTGGCTACCTCACCTCGCCAGCCAGGCGCCAACACAGTTCAACGCCTTGCTCGGCGACCCCGTACATCAAAGTCGCGGCGACTGGTGGCATCGCATGAGCGCACTGCGTGAACACGCTCCTGAGGAGTCCTACCTCAAGATCCCTTTTGCCAAGACACACGACACACACGAATGGACGCACCTGCTTAACCTATTGGAACACATGGGCGTGTGTGGTCTTTCGGTCACCTCTCCACACAAGCGCACCATTTGCACACTTGAACAGGTGGACTCCACACTTGATGCAGCAAACACGCTCGGATTCAAACACCAGTCATGGCATGCCATAGACACCGATCACCATGGCCTGATCGCCACGCTCGACTTCATCAAGTCACAGGGAATCCCACCAGGAGATGTCATCATCATCGGTCAAGGTGGTGTAAGCCCCGCCGTTCAACACGCCCTTGAACAACGCAAGGAATGGACCATCGTTCATCACGCGAGCGCACGCCAGGGATGGACCAAAGACACCCCCACACAGGCAACCCTGATCATCAACGCAGCAGGTGACATGGATTCCCCTTATGAGTCCCCACCCATATGCACAGTCTGGCTTGACCTGCATTACAAACAGGTCCGCACCCCTCCCCCCTGTGAACTGCATCTTAATGGTGAAATCTTCTTTGATGCCCAGGCAAAAGCACAGCGCGAATTCTGGGCAAATACTCACCCACAATAAAAATAAAACAATACAAACAAACACTTACACAAAACAACACACAAGGTTATCATGCGCGGTAATACATTCGGACAGTTCCTCACCCTGACCACATTTGGCGAGTCTCATGGCGTTGCTCTGGGCGCAATCATTGATGGTTGCCCCTCTGGTATCAAGCTCTCTGTGGAAGACATTCAGCACGAACTTGACCGACGACGTCCAGGACAATCAAAGCTCACCACATCAAGAAAAGAAGGCGACAACGCCGAACTTCTGAGTGGTGTCTTTGAGGGACACACGTTGGGAAGCCCCATCGCCGTGATCGTGCGAAACCACGACGCACGTAGCAAGGACTATGACCCGAATTACTTCCGTGCAGGTCATGCGGACAGAGTCTGGCAGGACAAGTATGGTCGGCGTGACTGGCGAGGAGGTGGACGCGCCTCGGGACGCGAGACGATTGGTCGTGTGATTGGCGGTGTTGTTGCGTCAAAAATTCTCCCTGAAGGCGTCAATATCGTCGGCTTTACACGACAGATCGGCACCATTGAAGCCACCAATCTACCCGACACTCTCACACGAGACATCGTCGACCAACACCCCACACGCTGCCCTGACCTTGATGCTGCCAAACGCATGGAAGAAGATCTTCTTGCCTGCAAAGAAGCTGGCGACTCTCGCGGTGGGATCGCAGAAATCTGGGTAGATAACATCCCCCGTGGACTCGGCGAACCCGTCTTCTTCAAGGCCAAGAGCGCTCTGATTGGTGCACTCACAAGCATTGGCGCGGTTGTAGGAGCCACGCTTGGAGATGCTCACCACGATGCACAAACACCAGGACAGCTCTTTCACAAGGGTATCAGTGGTTCTGGCAAGGACGCAGGCATCAGCCCTGCTGCAAATGGTATTCAGGGTGGCATCACAAACGGTGAACGCATCCGTCTATTGGTCTACTTTAAACCTGCGAGCACAGTAGGCTCCATGGCAACCTCGGGCCGCCACGATCCATGCATCATCCCCCGAGCCATCCCCGTCCTGGAATCAATGGTTGCGCTTACACTTGCAGATCTCTTCCTCGCCAATAAAGCATCTCAAATGTAATTGGCGTAACACGCCAATTACCCCAAAACCATGCGGCCAAAGATGTGGGGCGAGCTGATAAATCAGCTCGCCCCACATCTTTGGCCGCATGGTTTTGGAACTTCTCCGTATGTCTGGTGTCACTGTGTATGAAGAGAGCAAAGCACCACTGCTCATGCAACAACATGATCGGGACAACGACAACACATGGTTTGATAAACACCATGTAAAGGCATTCGTTTGCCTAAAAAAAGAGGAGCACCCCATGACAAAAACAAATTTAAAAACAAGTAGATACATCACACCCCCGTGCATATACATCACATGCATCCTCTGTTTTTTCAGCAGCGCGTGCAGCTATCTGGATACCGATGTCTTGTTGAGCGATCAGGAGTTTGAAGAAAGTTTTGGAGAAGGCGGCATGACCATCTCGGGCACGGGGCGCTCGTGGAGATGTGGCACAGGCCGTTATCACTTGAACGAAAAAGAGCGTCACGAGCCTGTTGTTTTGGGAGAGACTCAAATCACAGGGGAACTTGGCCAAGCGGAGTTGGATTCTTCAAATGTACTTCTAGACAACCAGAACTCGGCGATTTTATGGAAGGATGAAGAGGAGTCCGAAGAAGAGGAAGAGACGCCATTATACAGCCACAGTATCATCCAACGCATCGCGCAAGAGAACGAACAGAAAAATCAAAGCTTCTGGCTAATGTTGCCATAACCATCAAGTTAAGCTAGTGATAAGGGTCGAATCAGGGGCATGCTCACATGTGAGCATGCCCCTGATTCGACCCTTATCTGTGGAAATATATTTTACTTCAAGAACTTGAGAGTTTAACCGTGCTCACCAACATACTCGCTGCGCTCGACTACTGGAAATTTGGCCCATGGCCCAAGGAGCCTCTCGACATTGGCCCATTTCCACTGCAAATTCATTCATTTGGTCTACTTGTCGCGCTGGGTCTGCTCATTGGTATTGGTTGGCTCTCTCGACGCTCCGAGATGAAAGAAGGCATTGACGGCGAGCGCATCCAGAACTTCTCGTTGTTCCTGGTGTTTATTGGTTGGCCGTTGTCTCACGTGTTTAACGTGATCTTTTATGAGCCACAGCTCGTGATGGACGATCCAATGGAGCTGTTTCGCGTGTGGGGTTCAATCTCCAGTTATGGTGGTCTCTTTGGCGGGATTATCGCGTTCTTCATCTGGACTGTGCGCAACCCCGATGTGCCACGCATCAAGTGGGCAGAGATTGGCACCATCGGTCTTGTGATTCCCTGGTTCTTTGGTCGTCTTGGTTGTGCCTCTGTTCACGATCACCCAGGTAGCCTCGCGCCAGATTGGTTTTTGGCGATCAACTTCCCTGCGACATCAAAGCTCCCCGCAGGACCTCGTCATGACCTCGGATTTTACGAAGCCATGTGGTGGGGCGTCATCCTGATCATCATTCTTATCCTCGATCGCAAGCCTCGCCGGAGGGGCTTCTATCTTGGCGTAATTCCTGTGCTTTATGCTCCTGCGAGGTTCTTCTTCGACTTCTTCCGCGTCCCCGCAGATCTTGGTGGTGATGCCCGTTACGCAGGCCTCACACCTGCGCAGTATTTCTCCGTGGGCATCTTCATGCTTGGCGTGTACTTCCTCTTTAGCACCCGCAATAATGATGTGGTGGAGTGGGAAGAATACAAGCCCAAACAAAGCGCAGACACCGATGAGAGCGCTGAAGATGATGCGGATGACGAGAAGAAATAGTCTGTCCAATTAAGAAAGCATCCATGCCAAAGAAGAGGCGCCCATTGACTCAGTCAATGGGCGCCTCTTCTTTGGCATGGATGCTTTCTCTGTCGTCACATTCAGGAATCAAGCGAACCTGACATCGTCATGGTGACCTCTTCAAAGATTGGAGCAAAGACCTCAAAGTCTTGCTCCGAGAAGACCACATAACGCACAAGGTCGATGTGGCCCTTGAGCTCATCCTTGAACAACATGGCTGCGCGCAGCGCGATGTATGCAGCGCGGTCCAGAGGGAACCCATAACTACCTGTGCTGATAGCAGGAAACGCAATGGATGATGCACCATGTTCCTGAGCCAACGCGAGAGAGTTTGTGTAGCAACGCTCCAACGCAACGTTCTCACCATAGTTACTGCCCTTCCAGACAGGTCCCACGGTATGAATCACATGCTTTGCAGGCAGATTACCTGCCGAGGTGATCACAGCTTCACTGACATTGCATTCGCCCTGTTGCGCCACAATCTCACGGCATTCCTCGAGAATCTCGGGACCACCCTTTTGATGGATCGCACCATCCACGCCGCCGCCGCCCATCAATGAAGGTTTTGCAGCGTTAACGATGACATCGACCTGTTGTTCTGTGATGTCGCCCAGAACAAGTTCAAGTGTAGTGTTTTTATAAAGAAACGATTTTTTCATCTTATGACTCCTGTGTAATTCATACAAGACAGATATGAATTACATGATTGTGAAAGAACAAGCAAGCGCATCTGTGATGATCCACGTCAAAAGAGCCCCCATAACACTGTGATTTCGACTTATCGGAGCTTAGAACGAGAGCTTGACTCTCCAGGCAAGGCGTTTGTTCTTGCTGATGGCGTAGCTCAATTCGGAGAGCTTACCATCGTGCAAGGACGCTTGCCCATTGAGTGAAAAAAGCAAATAGGTTCGGGGATTTGGTGAGACATGAAACGCCATACCTTTGAGGTATTCAGAAGTAAAATCAAGCTCAAGAAAAGCGTGTTTACTCGATGCGTTACCAAGCCTGTAATAAAAGGATGGTGGAGACGTGCTATCCACAAGAATCGTGGTTTGAGCAGGGTCCAGATCAGCGCCTTGTTGATTCAACAGCTTCACAGGATAGGGCTCACAGAGCACAGCCCAGAGAAGAGACTCAAGCGTCATGGACGCGGCGTCTTTTGAGGGTTTTTCAAGCTGTATAGAGGTGCCTGATCGCGACACAAGCTTTATTGTGGGAGAGGAACAATGTGCAGCAGAGTCCAGAGCAAACGTCACAGGGGGGGAGTGTTGTAAATCAGTCAGTTCCAGAGAGAATGACGTGCGTCGACGAGCCTGAACAGAGGATGCGTAAGCATCAAGGAGGAGTGAAGGTTCTGGAGGTTTGACAAAGGTGCGCCAGAGCGCAGGAGCTGCGCCCAACGTCGCGAGCGTCAGGATGACGCTGACACCTGTTGCCAAACCTCTCATATTCATCACAAATCGAGCGACTTCAAGAACTTGCGCAACTCAGGACCGATATCCTCGCGCTGCAAACCAATGGAGATATTCGCGGTCAAGAACCCGAGCTTGTCACCAATATCATGGCGATCGCCCTTGAACTCGTATCCGATCAACGCACGCTCACGTGACAGACGCGCGAGCGCATCGGTCAACTGAACTTCGCCGTCGATACCAGGCTTGGTCTCCTGAAGATAATCAAACACCACAGGAGGGAGCAAATAACGTCCGATGATCGCCATATTGGATGGTGCAAATGAGATGTCGGGCTTTTCAATGAGTGTGCGCACACGATACAAGCCTTCGCTCCACTGCTCACCTGCAACGATGCCATAACGTGAGACATCCTCCTGTGGCACCTCCATGACACTCACCACAGCCTCGCCATATTTATCATACACATCAAGCATTTGCCTTGTTACGGGCACATAGGTTGAGGTGATAATATCATCGGGCAACAGGACAAGAAACGGCTCATCGCCGACCACGTCCTTGGCGCAAAGCACAGCGTGGCCAAGACCAAGAGGCTTCTTCTGACGAATGGATACGGTGCGAATCATGGAGCTGATATCGCGCACCTTCTCGAGGAGTTCAAACTTGCCACGCTCCTCAAGGAGACGCTCAAGTTCATAGTTGTAATCAAAGTGATCGGCGATACCACCCTTGCCACGACCAGTGATGAGCACGACCTCTTCAATCCCAGATGCAATGCACTCTTCCACGATGACCTGAATCGCAGGCACATCCACAAGTGGCAAAAGCTCCTTGGGAACAGACTTGGTCACGGGCAACAAGCGGGTACCAAAACCAGCGACAGGGATGATGGCCTTTTTGACCTGCTTCTTCATATATTCTTCCTTGATAACCTTAGAATTTGTGAAGGAAAACTCTCGCATCAAACCGCTCACCAGACCTCATCAATCAGGAGCGAATTCAAGAGTGAGACAACCACGAACGGCGCTCACTCTATCCTCACATGGTTTGCAACACAAGAGAGGTTGCGACATGTATTGGCTGGCCTATAACACAAGTGTAATCCACTCGTCTGGCAAAAAATCTCACTCAATCACCGCTTTCTTGTCTCAGAAGCTTGTCTTTAGGTCTTTGCACGCCGTATAAAGAGCATCCGTATGACCTGTGTGAAACAAGAGTTTTTTGCAACAGCTGGATGAATAGATGAGAGAGATCCTTATTGCTTGTGGAGATGTCGAGCTCTTAAAGAAGCTCATCAGCGAGATACCTTCTCAGACCTACAAACCTATCGCCACCAAACGCGGCTCGGGCATTGCCCAGAAGATCGCGAATCGTGGCATTGTCGAGGCCATCGTCTATGAATACCTCCAAGACGAGACCACGGACACCCTGATCCGTGAGCTTAAACAGCTCTCGCCCACTCCCAAGATCATGATCCTTGGCCCAAGAAAGCCCGACCCTGCACAATATGGTGCGGATGTTGCGCTCCACTACCCTTGCCCTGGCCCTGTCTTTCGCAACGCGCTCAAACAGATCGCGCCCCCTGAAGACAACAGCGCTGATATCGAAGCATGGCGTCTGTTCTACCGCGAGCTCAAGGCACGTAACGCAGAGATCGCACAGCAAAACTATTATCAAATCATGCTCATCCCCCAGGACGCACCACACCACGTCCTCGTCAAAGCATTTGATGCGCTCAGCTTACGCTACCACCCAGATCGCTATAACCAACACCGCCATGAGCGCTGGGGTGAGGCGATCTACCAGGAAGCCAACGTCCTCTACAAAATGATGACAGAAGCTTATGGCATCCTTTCAGACCGCAAAATGCGCGCACTTTATGATCAGTGTCTTACCGAAGGAAAGCTGCGTCTCTCACTGGAAGAGACCAAGAATATGAAGAACTCAGGGCCCAAATCAATCGAGGAACTTGGCGAAACAGACGCCAGTAAAAAGTTCCTCAAGCTCGCGCAGACCGACGTCGCTACCATGAGCTGGAATCGTGCCCTTCAAAATTTGCGCTTTGCTCAGAGCATGGAACCGCATAATAAAGCAATCGCTGAAAAGATCGCTGAGATCGAAGCCAAAATATAGAGTTCCACATTTCACACCGCCCCCTCATTGATACAAGGCCCGCAACTGCGCTCTGATTCTGAGGCGGCGCTTACTATAAAGAGCACCCTGAACATGTCTCAAACTGAAGAGCAAAAACCAAAGAAGAAATCCGATCTTATACCAAGGCTAACCACGGCCATCGTTGCCATTCCTATCCTCCTTGGGATCATCTTCTACACCCCAGCCATCGGCTTCTTTGCGCTCATCGCCGCCGCCGCAACCATCAGCGCATGGGAATACATCCGCATTACATGCGCCAAAACGTTACCCGTGCTCCCCTACGTCGTCACCGTCCTCACATTCATCCTTGTCAGCGTACAGTACTTCCTACCTGAACACCTTTTGACAGGTCTGATGGGCGTCAGCGTTGCCCTGTTCCTGTTCACGCTCTTTGGTTACAAGGATCAGGATCAGGCCACACGCCACCTCTCCTCGGGTATCACAGCCATGATCTATGGCGGTCTGATGCTTGGCTGCTTTGCGCTCATGCGAGAGCACACAGGACGACTTGGACCACTGTTTGTGATCATGATGCTTGGCATCATCTGGGGCTCCGACACTGGCGCTTACTTCGTGGGACGTGCCTTTGGTAAACACAAACTCTACCCCGCTGTTAGCCCAAACAAATCAATTGAAGGTGCTCTTGGTGGTGTGGTCACAAGCGTCGCGCTCGTGTTCGGGTTTAACGCCCTGTTTGCATCGCTCTCCGAGCACTGGGTTCCCTTGACCGTGACACAAATCTTCCTGCTTGCCATTCCTGGCAACATCCTTGGACAGCTTGGTGACCTCTGTGAGAGCCTCATCAAACGCGCACATGGCGTCAAGGACTCGGGCACCATCATCCGTGGACACGGCGGCATGCTTGATCGCATTGATGCGCTGATCCTCGCAAGCCCCTGGTTTTACATCTTTGTCACCCACTTCTACACCGTGCCAGTGTGAAGCTCACCTCAACACACAGGGAACATTCTCACACAATGAGAGTCCTGACATCTGGCAGATACATGCGCCTACGCACATTCTGCCAAAGATAACGGGATGAGTTCTCGGTCCAGAACTGTTACCAGCATGGATGCAGTTTCAGACCTGTGTTAAACTGCGAACTCACGTGCCTACTCCAATAACTCCAAAGAGATTTCCATGGGTTTTGTTTATTTTGTGATCATGATTGGCGTGCTCGTCTTTGTCCACGAGCTCGGCCACTTCCTGGTTGCCAAGGCGTTTGATGTCAAGGTGTTACGCTTTTCCATCGGCTTTGGCCCCAAGATCTTTGGCTACACCTATGGAGAGACCGAATACGCCCTGTGCGCGCTCCCACTTGGTGGGTATGTGCTGATGCTCGGTGGCGATCTCGACGAGGCCGAGGCAATCCCGGAAGAAGACCTCCCACGCACACTGCTGGCAAAACCTATCTGGCAACGCTCCCTTGTGATCCTCGCAGGCCCCGCGTTTAACATCTTCCTCCCCATCCTCGTCTTCTTCTTCTTTGGCCTCACTCAAACCACGGCACCACCTGCCATGGTTGGTGAAGTCCTCGCAGACACACCCGCAGAACAGGCAGGTCTTCAGGCAGGCGATCGCATCACCAAACTTGGCGATGACGAGATCAAATACTGGCATGACCTCCTTGAGGTCGTCTCTGCCTCTCCTGATAAACCTCTCGATATGACCTGGGAACGCGATGGCAAATCATTCACTGCCACCATCACCCCCCAGTCACGTACAGAGACACAGGACGCCATCGGCATTCTCCAGACCACACGTGGACAGGTGGGTGTCCTCCTCGACACACACGGTCCTACTGTCGCGGTCACAAACCCCGACAGCCTCGCAGCAAAAGCAGGACTCCACACCTTTGACCGTATCATCGAAATCAACGGCACCACCGTGGATCGCTTTGATGCTGTCGCACGCACTATCCGCACAAGCGAGGGCAAGGAACTCAAACTCACCGCGCTTCGCCCCACAAAACTTGGCGTCGATTACGGTGACCTCTTCACCCAAAAAGTCGTCAAGCTCTCGGTCACACCACAAAAAAATCAGGACGGCGTCTTTGATATCGGCCTCACACGCGCCGAGCTTGTCCTCTCGGAAGTCGAGAAAGATTCTCCTGCCAGTGAGTCTGGACTCAAGGCTGGCGATCGCATCACTCGACTCAATGGTACGCCACAGCGATCCTGGTTCATTCTCAGGCGTACCATCCAACAGAGCATCAATGAAAAGCTCCTCGCCCGCGAGGCTGGCGACAACGAGCCTGTCACTGAAACCTTCGACATCGAATACGAGCGCGACGGTAAACTCTACACCACAACGCTCACCCCAAAAGTCACCAAATACACCGACGAATACCAACAGGAACGCTACAAGCGTGAAATCGGCTGGGAAACGATCTACGATACCGTCAAACCCGATCCCATCCCCTTCCCCTTTGGCGATCGCATCGTCTACTCGGCCAAGCTTGGCATCGACAAAACCTGGGATGGCGTCAGCATGATCGGACGTCTCTTCCAGCGTATCATCGAAGGCAAAATCAGCTTCAGTAAGCAGGTCGGCGGCCCCATCCTCGTCGGTGAACTCGCGGCTCGCGCAGGCGAAGCTGGCATCGCAAGCTTCCTCTGGACCATGGCACTCCTTAGCATCAACATCGGGGTCTTTAACCTCCTGCCTATCCCCCTGCTTGATGGTGGTCGACTCATGCTCTTTGCTGCTGAAGCCATTAAACGTGGTCCCCTCAGCTTCCGTACTCGACAGATCACATCCTATATCGGCTTCGTGTTCATCATCATGCTCATGATCCTCGCGTTCAAAAATGATATCGAACGCAACTGGGATCGCATCGTTGACTTACTATTCTAAAAACAACACAAATCAAGCAACTTATACAAGGAAACAAAAACCAATGGCCGACTGGACGCTCGCGATAGACACCTCGACCTACACACAGATCATCTGCCTCATGGAAGGCGATCGTGTCCGCGCTCACACACAGCAAGAACCTCCAGGAAATCACGGTAGCATGCTCCTGTCTGCCATCGACCTGCTCCTGACACAGCACGAGATCACCACCAAGGACCTCGCGCTCATCGCCATCGGCGTCGGCCCTGGCAGCTTCACTGGCCTTCGTGTCGGACTCGCTTGCGCCAAAGGTCTCGCGCTCGCCACAGGCTGCCCCATCGTGGGCGTCTCCACCCTCCAGGCCATGGCTCTCCCCTTTGCCATGAGCCAACCTGGTAAACTCATCACTGCCGCTGTAGATGCCCGTAAAAAAGAGGTCTACTCGGGCTCATACACATGGGATAATGCCTCACAATCCCTCCAGGTCACACACAAGGAACAGGCGCTCGCCCCCGCCGCACTCCATGACCTGATGGTCACACACCACACAAGCGCGTTCGTCGGCTTCATGACCTCCAAATACAAACCTCTCCGCCCCTCTGAAGACGATCCTTACACCACCCTCGACGCGAACTTCACCGCCCCCAGCGGCGTCGCACTCGCCACGCTCGGTAAACTCAGGTTCGCCTCGCTCCAGGAATCTGAACTCGCCACACTTGAACCAAACTACATCCGACCCAGTGATGCCGAGGTCAGCCTGCAAAAGCGACTCGCCAAAAAAAACGCCTGATATACACAGGCAACGACACAAAAAAGAGCGAGGGTGCGGGCCAAAAATCTTCGATTTTTGGCCCGCACCCTCGCTCTTTTTTGCTAGCTTCACACACTCACTTCAGCTTCTTTTTAAACTTCTTGCTCTTCAAATACTTACGCACTTCTTTTGCTGTCGTAAAGCCATGTGTATGATCCTTCGCACTCATTGGAATATTACCCTCAAACCACTCCGAACGGTTCACAAATGTATTGGTCTTCTGATCCCACTCCAACGCCTCAACCTCATAGTTTGTCCAGGCACCATCCATGCTGCCCTTCATCCAGGAATGCAGCACAAACACCTCCACAAAACCATCCCCCTGCACATCATCAAAGAACATCGCCTCCACAGTAATCATACCATCAGCACGCGCTGCGGGTGACCAGAGCTTCCACTCTCCCTCCTGATTGCCAGCGATCCACAACGCAAAACCACCCTCTGACACAGTGACATATGTATACGCCTTCTTGAACGGCCCCGCAGGCCCATAAAAGGTATCCCGTCCAATCGTCTTGATCTCTGGTGAACTCAGCGAATCCCCCACCTGCTGATTCTGGACAACCTTTGCTTGCTTGATCACCGCCTGCACATCCTTCAATTTTGGCGAGGAGTAGGTCTTCGCTTCTTGTGCCAGGACAACGCCAGACACAAGAAGAAAACAACAGCTAATTAAGACACTTAAACGCTTCATAAGAATCATCCTGTTCATGTTCATCTTCACGGTTCTTTACCAGAACATACAACATTTGCCCTGGCGCACTCCTTTACTTTGACTGCACTCCAACATATTCATTCATAATCCACAAAGTCAAACGAGGTGATGCGCTCTGGATTTTCCATGATGCACACCTTTTGTCTTCTTTCTGATCGTTATACGACACGTGTTGTGCATTGACAGATCCCCCCTCAAAGAGAGAAGTTTGATGGGTAATTTTTGGAGCTCCATTAACGCGCGCACAGCTTCAAAACCTATAAAAGTGGTACAAGAAAGAGGACAAGGACATGGATATCGAGGTGCAGGCAGGCCGATTTGAGCTCGTCTTTCTGGAAGACAAACTTCTGGGGCTGGACAAGCTTGATGGTATTGGCCCAAAGAGCGCCAAAAAACTACGTGACAAGGGCATCCTCGACCAGAGCGATTTGCTGCTGTTCATGCCACGTAAATACAGACGCGTGGGGCACTTTCTGGCTGGCCCGGATATGCACTATGAACGCTTTGGTTATGTGGAGTTTATGGCTCCTGTATCACAAGTTCGTCTCCCTGCGCCCAAGACGAAACAACCCCTCTCCGTCGTGGTTGACTGTGATGGACGCCTGTTCAAACTCATCTGGTTTGGTGGCCTCACCAAGTCCAGTACACTACGCGGACTTGAGCCTGGCATCTGGCTCCATATTAAAGGTTCCGTGAGCTACGATCGTAGCATCCCTGAAATGTCTCATCCTACAATTGAGGTCCTCACACAATCTAACCCATTGATTCCTCAACAGTATGTATCCGTTGAACCTGTCTACCCAAGCCTTGAAGGAATCAAGGATGCGATCCTTCGCAAGGCCCAGATTCAAGCACTCAACGCCCTGCTCCCCGCACTTGGTGACATCATACCCAGAGAGCTTGCACAAAAGCACGACCTCCCAGGCATCGCGCAATCCCTCTCCACCATCCATGTCATGCAACCTCAAAACGATGTGGAGCAGTTCTCAAAAGACCTTCAGCGCGCCAAGAAGCGCCTCGTCTATGAGGAGTTCTTCACGCTACAGCTCAAGATCGCACAGGATTATGCAGAGCAACGCTCCAACGCAAAGGCACCTCAGATCAAGGATCTCGAACTTGGCAGAGAGCTGATTAAAAACCTCCCGTTCAAGCTCACAGGCGATCAACGTCGTGCGCTGGCCACCATCGCCGAGGAACTTGGCTCCAATATCCCCATGCGACGTCTTCTTCAGGGCGATGTCGGCAGTGGTAAAACCGTGGTCTCTCTGTGTGCCGCAGCGATGGCCATTGGCAGCGGACAACAGGCTGCGCTCATGGCACCTACAGATATTCTGGCAAGACAACACGTCAAACGCGCTGAACAATTCTTTGAGGGACTGGACATCTCCATCTGCTTTCTAGGAGGCTCGCTCAAGGCGGCTGAAAAACGTCAGGCGCTTGAATCCATTGAAGATGGCAGCGCTCGTCTTGTCATTGGCACCCATGCGCTCTTTCAAAATGATGTGGTGTTTCAGGAACTTGGCCTCGTCATGATCGATGAGCAGCACAAATTTGGCGTGGAGCAACGCGATGATCTTCTGGCCAAAGGCGAGGATCCACACCTGCTCTCCATGACCGCAACTCCTATTCCTCGCTCTCTTGCTCACGCCATTTACGGCGATCTTGACCTGCTCATCATCAAGGAAAAACCACCTGGGCGACAACCTGTACGCACGGTCCTTCGCGACACATCACGCGCACCCAAGGCATATGAATACATCAGGCAGCGCATTGAAGAGAGCGGCGAGCAGGTCTACTTTGTCTACCCCATGATCGAAGCAAATGAGCTTGTGGCTAATCGAAAGAACGTCACGGACAATGCCAAGATGCTCAGCGAATCCTACTTCAAGGGATTGAACCTTGCTGTCTTGCACGGAAACCTCGATGGCGTTGAGAAAGCCAACATCATGAATAGCTTTGCCGCTGGAGAGATCGATATTCTATGCTCCACTACCGTCATTGAGGTGGGCGTGGATGTCGCCAATGCCACGATCATGGTCATCGAGAGTCCCCATGTGTTTGGCCTCTCACAACTTCACCAGCTACGTGGACGCGTCGGGCGTGGTGATGCAGCGTCCATGTGTATTCTGCTTGCCAACCGCGATCTTGGAGATGACGCCATCGAACGACTCATCTCGTTTAGCAATACAGACGATGGCTTTGAGCTCGCCGAGATCGACCTCCGCATGCGCGGACCTGGCCTGTTCCTCGGAGTACGACAGGCAGGACAGGCCGAGTTCAAATTCGGCGACATTCAGCGTGACAATGAGCTTCTGTTAGCCGCACGTCAGGACGCCAGAAAGCTTGTCCTTGGCGACAGCAACCCAGAAGACTGACACACGCAACATATTGAAGAACAAAAGAATAAAAGCACACAACACACAGGTTCACACATTGGAAACACCAGAGACACAACCCCTGCTCCCAGGCACACCTCCTGTGCCCGAGGCCGATGCCTCAAGCAAACAAGGCGTCACACAAGGCACAGCCGTGCGCTACGTTGAGGTCGCTGTTGATGTCCCCATGTTCTCATCGCTGACCTATGGCGTCCCTCGCAGCCTGAACGATCTCATTCGCCCAGGCCAGCTTGTTCAGGTTCCCTTTCGCAACAGAGCCAAGACGGGTCTTGTCATGTCCATCGCAGACACGCTTGAAGACCCGTCACTTGAAGGCAAAGTCCGTAATGTTCTTGATATCGTGGACCCTGAACCACTGCTGCATGAGCGTGGCCTGGAGTTCCTCACCTTTGTCGCAGATTATTACCTCTCTCCCATTGGTGAGGTGGTGCGACTGGCGCTCCCCTCCTCCGTGCGCATTGAGGGCATCAAGTGTTACCAGCGTTGTCCCGAGCCTTGCCCAGACCCCATGGAGCTTGAAAAAGACCTTCGTGAAGTGCTTGAATTCATTGGTGATGATGTTCACTCCATTCAGGACATCAAGAAGAAGTTCACCAAGCTCACCTTCCTGCGTCTTGGTGTGCTTGAAGAGCTTGGCTACGTGCAAACCACCTATCAGGAAGAACACAAGGTCAAGGCCGCACAGGAGAAGTACTACAAGGTGGTGCATCCCAGAAAAGACGTGAACCGTGTAGGAGCAAAACAACAGGAGATCCTCGACCTCTTTACAGAGCAGGACCAGGAGTTATCACTCAGTGAAATCAAGGAGTCCGTGGCATCTCCCTACAGCAGTTTACGTGGCCTTGTAGACCGTGAAATCCTGACCGAAGAGGAGCGTGAAGTTTACCGAGATCCATTTGCCTCGGAGCCCGTACCTGAGAAGAAGGAGTTTGCGCTCACCACCACTCAGCAACATGCAGTGGATGAGGTGCGAAAATGGCGAGAACGAGGCAAGTACAGGGGATTCGTCCTGCATGGTGTCACCGGCAGTGGCAAGACAGAAGTGTATGCACGCATCATCAAGGAGACGCTCGCCATGGGAAAATGTGGCGTCATCCTGCTGCCTGAAATCGCACTCACACCACAGTTTGTAGCCGTCTTCAGAAGTCACTTCGGCGATCGTATCGCAGTCCTTCACTCGGGGCTCACACGCGCAGAAAAATTCGACCAGTGGCGTCGTATCAAACGCGATGAGGTCGAGATCGTCATTGGCGCACGTTCTGCCATCTTTGCACCACTCGACCGCCTTGGCGTCATTATTGTCGATGAGGAACACGATCCAAGCTTCAAACAAGGCGAAGGCACGCGCTACAACGCACGAGACATGGCCCTGGTTCGCGGCAAACTGGAAGGAGCACAGGTTATACTGGGTTCTGCCACACCGTCGCTTGAGTCGTACCACAACGCCGTTGAAGACAGACTCACCTACCTCCCCATGCCCGAACGTGTGGCGAGCAGACCACTCCCCAAGGTTGACCTGGTGGACATGAGACAGGGGGCTGCAAAGGCAGGCGGCACCATCGGTCTGTTGTCACGCGCACTCACCAACGCCATTGGACACTCACTTCAGGACGAAATGCAATCGATCCTGTTCCTGAACCGACGAGGATACTCACCATGCATCATCTGTGAGGAGTGTGGCCATTTGTGGATGTGCCCAAACTGTGATGTCTCATTGACCTATCACAGACACCAGGAGTCCTTGCGATGCCACTATTGTGACTACTCCCTGCCTGTACCCGAGTCCTGTCCTGCCTGTGGCGCTCTTGGCCCCAATGGCAAGGGCGTTGGCACAGAGCAACTTGCTGAACAAATCTCCATGATCTTCAGCAACATACGTGTGGGAAGACTTGACCGTGACACCTCACAAGGTAAAGGTCTACGAAAAATCATCAAGAACTTCAGACAAGGTGAGCTTGACCTGCTTGTCGGCACACAAATGGTGACCAAGGGACACGACTTCCCCAAGGTCACCACGGTTGGTGTGGTCTCGGCAGACCTGAGCTTGAACTTCCCCGATTTCCGCGCATCTGAGAGAACCTTCCAGCTCATGACACAGGTCGCTGGACGCGCTGGACGCGATAAAAACGAGGGCAAGGTCTTTATTCAAACCTACAATCCTGATCACTACAGCCTCGTCACAGCACAAAAACACGATTTCAAAGCGTTCGCAGAGCGAGAATTACACATCCGTGAAGAGATCGCCTATCCTCCCTTTGGTCACCTGATCGCGCTCAAGTTTGAGTCAGCCAGTGAGGGGGGAGCAAGCCAGGCTGCACGTGACTATTCCACCGCAGCGAGGCGACATCTCAGGCAGAACAAACAGCTTGGTGATGGGGTCTTCATGCTCGGGCCAGCGCTCGCCCCGATGGCCCGTCTCAAGGGTAAATACAGGTGGCAAATCCTCTTCAAGAGCAGGTCCAGAGCGCTCGTCCGCAAGCTCGCCATTGCCACGCTTGGCGACGTGGGATTCTTTGAAACGGTGGGCTCCACACACAAGAATGTGCGCATCATTGTGGACGTCGATCCTCTGAGCATGCTGTAAAAAATGACAGCAAATCAAAACACATACAAACCACTAAACCTGTGGTTGCTCTGGTTTTTCTTCGGCCTGTGTGGTGCACACCGCCTCGCTACAAGCCACTACAGGTCTGGAGCGCTCATGGGAGCTCTCTCCGTGTGTGCCATCGCATGTTATGTGGGAGGTTACATTCTTGTCTTTACCAACGTAGTATCACATCAACAAACTCATATTG
This sequence comes from uncultured Pseudomonadota bacterium, assembly GCA_950059285.1. Taxonomy (GTDB): domain Bacteria; phylum Myxococcota_A; class Bradymonadia; order Bradymonadales; family Bradymonadaceae; genus CATLTV01. The sequence continues at coordinate 24,403 of CATLTV010000057.1, forward strand.
TACCACCTACAAGCATGCTTACAGGGCTGGCGCTCCCAGTTCTTGGCGTCTTCCTTCAGGTCATCACCCTGATCTGGTGGCTCATTGACATTATCTTTGTCCGACGCCAGATCGACGCCTTAAAAAATACATCACCTTGATCGTGATGCACATGTTTGACGTCTTGAGCAAGCACCCATCCTCCCCTAGTATTTGACGTGTAGACACGAAGCACATTCACTTATACTTCAAACACTTAGAGGAAATAAAATGCTCGAACAAAAAGCACTTCAAATCGCCCATCTCATCAAAGCCTTCGGCGCATGCATGACCGCCAGCACCACCCTGGAACACATTGATAAGGCGCTCGATTTCAACGATCTCTTTGACACTTACCTGATCGCCTACCCCGAAGAGAGCGCCGCCTCCATCGCTCGTCACATTTGCCGCGCCATATCAAACTCCGATGAGCTTGATCATGAGCTCTACGAGCGCATCCTCCCCGATGTACTGTATGTCATTGGTCTGAGCATCAAGCAGGACATGGAGCTCAAGGAAAGCTCTCGCAAGAGTATTTGAGGACAAAAATAAACGACAAAGGGGCGGCCATTTGCTTGCAAATGGCCGCCCCTTTGTCGTTTATTTTTGTCTCAGTCAGGCTAGAGCATTATGGAGAAGGATCTGTTGGAAGAAAAGCGAAGGAGAAAGGATTGAAGTTCGAGGCGTGAAAACCAAGAAATGTAGCTATGTTACCTTCTGTTTTTACGACACTGAAATTCAACCTTTACACAAGCTTTTCCCGACAGATCCTTCTTTATGATGCTCTAATTCACGCTCAAGGAGTACGACACCTTGGCGCTTGAGCTGACAGCGATATAATACACACCTGGCTTAAGCGTTTGTGAAATGGCTGCGCTCCCTTTCGAGGAGGACGCGGTCGCGACTTGATTTCCACGCGCATCGGTCAGCAGCAACTTGACCGATGCCTTGATCGGTTTGTGCTTTACAGAGAAGGTAACTTTCGTGTTGCTGGCAACCTTGATACTGCGCCAGTCAATACGGTCACGTGGTGGGAGCAAAGTGTCGCGCTGCGTGCTCGACATCTTGATCGTTTTTGCCTGCAAACGGCTGCCATCTGCGTCTCGCCCTTGAGCAAACGCAGACGTCACGACAACCAGGCTCAGGAGAGTTCCCGAGATAATGAGCCCCCGCTTCAACAATGAGTGCACGTTTTTGCGACTCATAAGACCGACTCCATAACAAAGGTTTTTCAAATTGTGACAAAAGGTGTCTTCCTAACTAGTATAACGTAACAACGTACACATTTGTTCAAAAGATCTCAAAAAGTTGAGGCCAATTTGTGATAATTATCACAAATTGGCCTCAACTTTTTGAGATCGTTACCAAAAGAACCATGTATTTTATAAGACTACTGACAACCCTGGCACACGCCCTTGAACCAGATGCTCGCAGCGCTCAAGGGCGTGGACGCATGTGCGCCATCAGGAGAGCACAGTACACTTGAATTGAGCAAGGCATCCATGGCGGCTTGTGGGATAAGCACATCGTGGAGCGTCCCACAACCTGTACAGATCATGTGATGATGAGGATGTGTATTTGCGTCGTAATAGACGTCACCATTGTCAGACTGATATCTTGCCAAAATATCAAATTTTTCAAACAGATCGAGGTTATTATACACGGTCGCTCTTGAGAGCGTGGGTTCGTTCTCGGTGAGAAACTCAAACACTTGCTGAGCGGTCAAATGAGAGGAGTGATGTGCAAAAAGTTCGAGCATGGCGATGCGTTGTGAGGTGAGTCTCGCGCCGCTGATGCGCAACAGCTCAAGCCCTTGCTCCACAGAAAAGGAGCAAGGGCTTGAGCTGGAATCTTCGCGTTGTGTTGATTCGTGTACTGGGATGTTAGAGTTGGACATGTCGAGGAACTACGCAAGGGTGCTGTCAGGATAACGGAGCGTAATCAATCGACTTCTCCGTGTGCTCAGATCCATTATATGTAAGCATCACCCCTTTTTTGTCCAGCATGGTCTGAATATTTACTGGTCGTTTCCAGAGCCTGAAGAGCGCCTTGAGCACACCTTTGGCGTAATCTGTGCGGAGCTCAACACCCTGGAAGTCGTGATGCAGCAACAGCTCACTACGGTTTTTGTAGTTGCCATCGATGACATAGATGAAGGGTTGACCAAAGTTTGTGAGTTGGTCGAGCAAGCGGCTCTTGATCTTCTTGAACTCACGGCTTTCGATCTCCCACTGATTGCTCTTTTTGTTGAAGATGTAGGAGAACATCTTGTTACGACGAGCAAAGTCTTCGGTGAGGAATTCATCAATGAAGGTGACGTCGTTGTAGAGTTTACGGACTTCAAAGATCTTGTCACGACCAAGGCCAAGTTCCTTGTTCCAGGTTGCGCGAGCTTCGAGGCTATCCTCGTTCTCCCATTCTTTACCAAAGCGGCCTGTATCCCAGCGCTCTTCGATGTCGCGATAGAGTTCGACACCAAGTTTGTAGGGGTTCATCTGGCCAGGGCTAGTGGAGAGGACACGGGAGTTAATGTCGGCAAAGTCAATGATTTCCGACGGCTCGAGCACACCATGTGTGAGGATCTTTTCATGCCAGTAGGAGGCCCAACCCTCGTTCATGATCTTGGTCTGCCCCTGAGGAGCAAAGTAGTAGGCTTCCTCGCGGATAATGGAGAGGATATCAGCCTCCCAGCCATCAAGCGGAGCATGTTCAAGGACAAAGCCCATGACATCACGTTCGGGACTTGAGGGGAAGCGACGACGTTTTTTGGCATCCTCCTCAAGTTTCTTGCGCTGCTCATCCAGGAAGGACTCGGGGTTGATATAGGACTCCATGTAGTCCTTGGCCGCAAACTTTGGCACCTCATCGGTGGAGGAGTCCTCTTCGGTGTACTCTTGACTGCGTTGACGCACGATAAATGGGCTGTAGTAGTCAATGAGGTTGTCCACAGAGAGGCAGGTATCGATGTAATCTTCGACCTTCTCGATACCTTTTCTGTCGATGTAACGGCGGACACGCGCAGCGTGGTTGGCCATTTCATCGACCATGCGACGGTTGGTCTTGGAGAAGTAATAGTTATTCTTGAAGAAGTCGACGTGAGCGTAGACGTGAGCAATCACGGTCTTTTGATCGACCATGTTGTTGCCCTCAAGGAGGTAGGCATAGGAGGGGTCATTGTTAATGACCATCTCGTAAATCTTGGAGAGACCATACTCCGAGCTTTTGGAGAGTTGTTCGTACTCCATGCCAAAGCGCCAGTGAGGATAGCGCGTGGGGAATCCGCCATAAGCCGCCAGTTCGTTGATCTTTTTGTAGTCGACGATTTCAAAAATGGTCTCAAAAAAGTCAAGGCCCCAGCGTTGGCTAGCTTCCTCGCGGATGTGCTCCTTGATGTCCCAGAGGTGTTGTGGAATCGATGCCATAGAGATGCCCTTTGAAGTTATGATGCGTGGAGGACGAGATTACAGACCTTTGCCAAGGAACGTTTGAATCGAGTCGTAGATATCATCGCGGTTCTTGATCTCGGAGAGGATGATCTGCTCATCGTCCGGGAAGTTTTCACGCAAGTCCTTGATGAACTGGCCCGAGCCATAGGGAGACTCGACCTGACCGTAACAAAACACGTTACTTGAAGGGATGATGTGATTGCGCAGGATGTTCATACACTCTGCGGTGTCATCCACGCTCCAGTTATCACCATCCGAGAAGTGGAACGGATAGATATTCCAGTCCTGGACGGGGTATTCATCCTCGATCATCTGGAGACAGAGCTTGTAGGCCGATGAGATCATCGTACCGCCTGATTCACGGGTCCTGAAGAAGGTCTCACGATCGACTTCACGTGCGCTTGCGTCGTGAATAATAAAGCGTGACTCTAGCCCCTTGTACTGGCTCTTGAGCCAGGTATCGAGCCAGAAGGATTCGATACGCACGATCTCCTTTTGCTCATCACCCATGGAGCCCGAGACGTCCATCATGTAGATGATGACGGCGTTGGACTGTGGGACGCTGGTCTCGTTCCAGGAGCGGTAACGCATATCATCGCGAATGGGCACAATGATGGGGTTATCAGGATCGTAGGAGTCTGATGCGATCATACGCTTCAGGGCTTCCTTGTAGGTGCGCTTGAAGCTACGCAAGCTCTCTGGCCCCACGCTCCTGACGCCTGTGTAACGGTCCTTGATCGTCTCCATACGCTTTGAACCCTTGGGTTCAATTTTTGGGAGCGCGAGCTCTTCGCCCATGATCTCGGCGAGCTCTTCGAGGGAGACATCGACCTCAAGCTCCTTGGAGCCTTCCTGGTTGCCAGGTTGGTCGGGCTTGCCCTCTTCGCCTTCGCCTTGACCGAGCGCATCACCCACCTCACCATCACCTTGACTTGCACCGCCTTGCTGCTGTCCAGAGAAGCGAAAGCGAGGGATGTCAATTTGAGGAATAGGGATCTTGACAACATCATTGCCTTGCTTCCCTGTGAGCTCTCCATGCGTCATGTATTTCTTGAGGTTGTGCTTGATCTTACCTCGCACAATCTGCTTGAAGCGCCTGTGATCTTTTTTGATCTTGTTAATATCGCTGTTTGTGAAGTCAGCCATGTTTGAAGCCTCACCCTGGTCTCTGAAAAAGAGTTAGTCTGGTGTGATAAAAAAAGAGGATGCAGTCGA
>CATLTV010000058.1 GCA_950059285.1 uncultured Pseudomonadota bacterium
TTTTTCCCCCCCCCTCCCGCCTCTTGGTTTTTGCGAGATTGATAATCCTTAAGGATTATCAATCAGATAAGACATATCATAGGTGACAGAGCTATCTGCGTTCGACTTGATGCGAATATAGTAGAAATCGCTATCAGGGAACGTATATGTCAGCTCGCCAGCATCAGCAGAGCTGACCTTGTCACCGCTCTGGTTGAAGATATCAAAGTCGAGATCATCCACGCTGCCTTCCGATGTGGTGATCACGCCGAGGAAGAAGAGGCCATTGAATTCAGCGACCTTGAACCAGTCCTCCGAGCCTGGGCAAAGTTTGAGTCCAGTGAGGTCGCCCTCGGATGGAATGAGCACCGCATCGCCCTGATTGTGGTTGCAGGTGTCGGCGTACATGTCGTCATCCTGGCAGGCTGCGGCACTGACAGTGCTTTGCAATGTGTAGTTTCCTGTGGAGGAACCATCTGCGGCAAAGACAAGGACGTAGTGTGTGCCACACTCCTTGGCGACATAGGAGAGGGGTTCTTCAACCTGGCTGAATGCAAATGTGTAGGCATCGCCGCTGGCAGTTTTACTGATCGTGCTTGCCTGAGACGGTTTGAACACGGTCAGGTCAGCGATGTTATCGTTGGCCGATGCAAAGCTCATCGTGAGGGCAAGTTGATCGCCTGCGTTGAGGTCGATTTTGTAGAGGTCGATATCATCCTCGGTGCAGAGCGCGAACTCCTGTGGGCCAGGTTGCAGCAATGTGGCCTTGCCCGAGGTGTCGTTTGGTTCAAGTGAATCATCTACACAGCTATCTTCGGGGGCTTTGACAAGCGCAATGCTCTGGAAGTGATAGATGGCGTCATCGCCAGTGACTTCCATGTAGTACGTCTCACTTGCGGTGGCCGAAGATGGGACAGAGAGATCTGCGCTGACAAGACCGCCACAGGAAGGTTGGTCAAGTTGTTCTGAAATGTCCTGACGATCCTGGTTGTACAGTTTGACCTGCACATTGGACTCGGGGGAGTACACGATACTTGGCTTCATCTTTGCGCCAGGTTTGACCTCAATGCTGTAGAAGTCAGGGTTGCCTTCGCAGACAAACGCGCGCTCCCAGGTGTCGATTGATGCGCGTGTGGCGTCATCAAAGGAGTCGTTACCATTGCCAAAGCGCTCGACCGAGTCATCCAGACATTCTGCCGAGGGGTCTCGGTAGGTGCGGAAGGAGTGATACATGGGCTTTCCAAAAGGAGAGCACACGATCTGGTTGGGATCATCCGCGTTGCGATCGGTGTCGATGGCGCACACGCGATAGAAGTACGTCTTTTCGTCATCCTCATAGAAGAGTTCGTAGTTGACCGTCCAGGAGGTCGCTCCCGTGTTTGGGTTGACTGTGCTCTGGATTTGAAGGCTTTCATCCTCGTTTTTCTTTTTCTCAAGACAGGCGTCCGAGTTGGGATCATCTTTGCAGAGAGGATCTTCAGCGTCGGTGTTGGTCAGAGGATCTTTGAGGCTCCAGTCGAGGAAGATGTCGTCATAGGTTTGTGCGCCGACATCGGTGAGTTTGGCCTCAATGAGGATGGTGTTGATGTTGGGATTACCTTGTGAGCCATCTGTGGGGAGGTTGACACGCTTGGGGACATGTTTGGTGTATTCGATGATCTCGTTGCCTGCACAGATCCCTGTGAGGTCCACATCTTCCTGACGCACATCAATACCAAGACCATCATCCTGAGGAATGATGATGGTGTAGCGCTCCTGTACAGGGGCGCTCGTGCCATCGTTGGCTTCAAAGACGACGTTGTGAATACGTTGTTTGGCTTGCTCTGCGGTAGGTTTCCAGACGAAACGGCCACGTGTAAACGAGCCATCCTTTCCGATTGGGCTGAAGTCAGCGCCCGTGGGGTTATCACGCATGGTGAGTTGGACGCTTTCGGAGTCGTCATCACGCACGCGAATTTCGAGGCTGATCGGTTTCTCACAGCAATCGCGGTACATTTCGTTTTTGGAGCCATCAAAGCGAGGGACACCATTACCAGGGTTGATATTGATGGTGACCTTGCGGTCGACATAACCACCGCGATCATCTCGTACAATGAAGATCAGCTCGATCGGCTTATCGCCTGTGACATCGGGAGAATCAGGCGTCCATCTGAAGGTTGCCATGCCACCATTGGGGAACCACTGCGCCTCACCAATCGTTGATAGATCGTTATCGACCTTGGCCTCATAAGAGAGGGTGACAGGATCGCGATCATCATCGTTTCCAAGCACAGTGATGGTGATGATATCACCCACGGTGTAGTTCAGTTCAAGCTGTTGAACATCAAGCTCAATGTTGGGGGCCGTATTTTCGCCTTGAGGCTCTCCACTACAGCTTGAGCAGCCTGTGCTGGTGGCCGCAAGGAGAAGCGAGACGAGGAGGTATTTTGAGACAGGGCAGATAATATTTTTCATGGTGATGTCTTGGTCTTTGACAGCTCAGTGAAATGTAAGAAGGGTCAGTGTCAACGAGGGTATGGCAAAGTTCCCAATTATGGAAGTTGTGTTTGCTTTTGCAAGGATGACAGTCTGTGTACTGACATGACAGGGACGAATCCTGCGCGCGTCTTATTCTCCTTGAACATAGCAAGTTTTCCAAGTGAGATGAAATTATCTTTGAATATCAGTGTATTAGTGCGCGCGGATTACAAGGACGGTGATGTTATCCTTGCTCTGGCTCTGGAGTGCAGCGGAGCACAAGGCGTCAGCGATGTGTTGCGGTGAGTTATGTTGCTGCGTGATCTGGAGGAGTTTTTCAAGCGAGAGGTCCTCATGGAGTCCATCACTGGAGAGGACGAGCAGATCATCAGGAAGCAGGGTGATGCCCTGACCAAGGGCGAGGTCTTCAGGCTCATTGAGCGTGCGCAAGGCATCGGCGCTGATGGTGTCGATGCGGCTAAATGGGACTTCCATGGCTGTGGTGAGGAATCTTGAGATGGTGCGATCGCGTACATCCTTGGGTTTGGGATCGTTTTTACCCAGGTCGCCAAGGTTATCAAGGATAGTGGCGAGCGTGTGATCTTCGGTGAGTTGTATGAGTGAGTTGTTGCGGATGAGATAGACGCGTGAGTCACCGATATGTGCGAGGCCAAGCCGTCCTTCGGTGGCGATGATGGCGCTAAACGTGGTGCCTCCACGATTTTGTTCGTGCGCAAATTCCCCTTCAATGGCAAGCCTTTGGCTCGCTATTTTGGTGATGGCGCGTGCCACATCCGAGGGGTGTTCAATGAGTTGTTCGGGGTGTGTGGACCATGCGCGTACGAAGGCTTCTGAGGATGTTTTGGTGACAAGTCCACTTGCTTTTTCTCCATCGCTGATTCCGCCGATACCATCTGCGACGCAGGCAAAGAGCGTGTGGTTTGTGCGGGAGCCGCGTTGTTGTGCGAGCTGGAGGTGTGCAAAGGAGTCCTGATTGTTCTTGCGAAAGATCGAGCTGCCCATGGTGGAGCGAGCGCCGACCTCAAAGGTCATGGGGTGATGGAGTTCATCCTCAAGGTGCGCGAGCCCTTCAATGAGCTGTTCATGTGTCAGGTAAGCGATCTCGCCATAGGGGGTGACGCACCCTGCGAGGATCTGAATGAGGCCAGGTTGTGTGAGGCCAACTTCCTTCATGCGGGTGGGGTTTTGGAGGATCGCCGCGAGTTCATGTCCATTGGGGCACACTCTCTTGAGGATGGACTCAAAGATCAGGTCTCCGATGAGCTTGATATCTCTCCAGCATTCTTCGTCCTCGCCAGTTCGCCACTTGCGGGCTCTGGGCATGCTGGTGATGACGAGTGTTTCACGGTCTTCATCCCAGTGGAGGTGTTCGCGTTTGAGGCCGCCCATGCTGATGTCTTTTTTGCGCATGGCGAGGAGCGTGCGCGTGAGGTTTTGCAGCGCGATGATGGCTTGTTGGGGGGTGAGCTTTTGCCAGAGGATCTCATCGCAGGCGCAGAGGTTTTGTGCAGTGGGCGCAAGGAGTAAGAGCGGCGGAGAGTGAGAGAGTTTTTTGGTAAGAAGTGTGGGGAGTTGGCCTGGCGCGTCGGCAGTGAGCGCCTTGGTGACGGTGGAGACCCACGAGGCGTAGTCGTCTTTTGGAGGGGTCCAAAGCCACATGACTTGGTTGGTTTCAAGACGTCGTACAGTCCACGCCTGATGAGAGTTGACCAGCGGGCGTTGTAGCTCGATGGTGTGCTCTCCGAGTGTGATTCTGGTGCCAGTCTGTAGGGAGGATGTGGAAGTCATGAGGGGTCGGTGTCTTGGTTGGACGTTGGTTTTTTGGGGAGCGTGATCAGCGAGGAGTGTTCGGAGTGCCAGTCAACAGCGCTTGGGAGCTTGATGGTATGGCGAGTGGAAGGTTGTGACGCCAGTGGGTTGTGGAAGTGGAAGAGCACGTTTCCAAGGCCGATTTCATCGCCATCCTGGAGGATTGTAGCGGTCTTGATGGGGATTCGATTGACCGTGACTTCCTGGCGTTTGGAGAGTGGTACAACTTCCCAGTCGTTGTCATTGGTGGGTTGTAGCGTGGCGTGTCTGAAGGCGATAAATCGGCGTTCGTAATCGGTGAGTCCGCTGAGGTTCCAGTCAGGTTGTGGTGTGGATGCCCATGGTTCGTTTTGTCCAGAGAAGCTGCGACCAAGGACGCATGATTTATCAGGTTGGAGGTTGAAGCGAGGTCCACAAATACCGCCGTGACGTTTGAGGAAGATGGCGGGGAGTTGTTGAGTCCTGAGCAGGTCGCGTTGCTGTTGTTCCCACTGGTGGAGTTCGAGGTTGGGGTTGATCTCAAAGCGGAGGTCAACCACACCAAGCGTGAGGGTGTCACCGTCGCGGACTTCATGATTGGTGTGGAGTTTGGTGATCACCTTGCCATTGATTTTGACGATTGCTTGTGGAGAGAGCCTGGTCAGGTGCCAGGTGTCTTCGTCAAGCATGGTGAGCTTAATGTGGGGAGCGCAGATGGTGTAGAGTTCGTGGTCGAGCAGACCGTTGAGCGCGATGTCGGTGGGGCCGATGTGTGTGCTGTAGCGTCCGAGGATGATGTCTGGGTTGTGAATGTCCCAGAAATAGGGAGCCATCAGAGAGGACGAGCTGGACGCATGCTTGGGGTATTGCTCAAAGTGAGGATCGATCAGGGTGAGGTGCGCCAGTGGAGGGAGGATATGCGCGGAGTTGAGCGTGGGGTCTGCGTCCTCACTCCAGCCACGTAGCAGCTCTGTGTTAATGTGCACGGGTAGCTCTGCGCTGAGCGCTTTTTGGCGCAGTCGAGAGAGGTGCTGTGACCGTGTTTGGTCAGTATGTTCAGAGTGCTTTGTGTTGTGGCTTTGACGGGGTTTTGTCATGTGATTCTAGGATTGAGAGGTAAGAGCATTTTGTGCTCTCCACGCATCTTGGATCATGCCGATAAGGTTATCGATGGCTTCATCAGACTCGGCGAAGTTGACATCTGAGGTGTCGATCTCCATGAGGTTGGTCTCATCATAATGCATAAAGTAATTATGATAAAGACTGCGAAGTCGGTCGAGGTAATCTGGGTCCATGCGTTGCTCGTAAGGGCGGCCTCTGTTGGAGATTCTGCTCAGGAGCGTGTCCAGAGGTGCGTGCAGGTGGAGCACCAGATCAGGTTGTGGGATCTGTGTGGTCAGGATGTTGTACATGCGATCGTAGAGCGCAAGTTCGTGATCCGAGAGGGTGAGGCTAGCAAAGAGCCTGCATTTGACAAACAGGTAGTCGCTGATGTGGAGCGTGGAGAAGAGATCGGTCTGCGAGAACTCTTCTTGCTGGCGGTAACGGCTCAGGAGAAAGAACATCTCGGTCTGGAATGCGAACCTGTCGCGGTCCTTGTAAAAGGATGCAAGGAAGGGGTTTTCCTCGAAGATCTCAAGGACAGTGCGCGCGTTAAAACGAGCAGCGAGTCGTTCGACGAGGGTGGTCTTGCCCACTCCGATGGGGCCTTCAATGACGATGTAGCGAGGGAACTCAGATGGTATCAAGGACATGGTTCTTTGAGGTCTTTGTAGGAGTGGTAAAAAGAGGTTGAGCGTAGGGACAAACGAGCTACAGAAACAACCGTTGGGGTTTACATTGCGATGTGTGTTTGCCCTGTACGAGGCAGTCTTCTTGAGCTTTTAACCGCATGGGTGTAAGACTCTGGCCAGCGAGAGGTCGTGACACACCTGGCTGGAATGAGTCCATAGCCAGGATGATGCCTACTCCTATAAGGGATCAACGGTCGATCCGAAAAGAGTAAAAAAGGCAGAATCCTTATTTTGAGTTTTCAGACAGGGCTGATGAGAATCAGTGACGAACCCACGCTACACTTTCTTGCTTGAGCAGGATAGAATGAAGATGTGTAAAGCGCGAACAGAAATAAAGTACAAGCCAGTTTAACGTCTTTTGAGATGTGTTGTGTGTCGTGTCAAGTCTCTGTTGAATTTGAGTTTTTTGGTTTTTTTGGAGTAAAGACAAGAGGCCATGGTGAAAAGCAAGGTTCTACTAAGGTATGTGATTCATTGTGTGGGTGTGTGGGTGATCTGCGCATGGGCAATTCCTGCTCAGGCGCAGCAAGAACAGCTCCCTCTGCGCCTTACGGTGATCAATGCTTCAGAGCGTGGAGGTGAGCAACCTCGCGCGATGTTGATGGACATCCTCTATGGCAATGAGTCTCTTGAGGTGATCGAGTCCGAGGACATCCGTCGCGTGATGGAAGACTTTGGCGTCAACGAAAAGATCTTGCGTAAGCAGAGCTTGCGAAAAAAATTCCGCAACCGATTGATGCGACTTCATGCAGCACGTCGTATTGAGGGCATGTTGATTGTCGACACGTACAACAAGGGCCGCACGGTTCAGGTTGTTGTGCTTGGTCCTGAAGGTGGAGAAATTCAGGACATCCGTCGCACCATCAAGCGTGGCAAGCTTGAGAAGGACGATGCGATTGATATCCTTCAGGAGGTCTTCCCCGTGCTTGGCCCCGAGGTTCTGACCTTCCGTGAGCGCCAACTGATCGCCAGGCAAGACGAAGACCCTTCCACGACTCCTCCCCAGGGAAATCCTGATGAGAATGTCGATCCTGATGACAAGAAAGAAGACGAGAAAAAAGAGCCAGATACCTTGGATGAGGATGGTTATTTCAGTCGTGGTATCGACATCGGGGCAGGGTATTACTTTGGTGACAGGCTTCTTCAATTGGAAGAGGTGGACAACAACAGTCCTGACTACCTTAACCATGGCACACCGATGCATGGTGTGGGGATTCAGCTTGATGCGACCGCGCTTACTTTTGGTGAGCAAAACAGTGCGTCACTGGCGTTAAGGGGTTCTTTTGCCATCGGTTTTTTCCGTACCACAAACCAGGTTACAAATCGTGAGGGCAACCCTTCTGTCGCGAAGTATCCCAGTGATTCCATTGATATTGTGGGGGAGTTGATCTTCCGCAAGATGCTTGGTTCAAGGTTCCATCTTGGTGTCTTTGGTGGTGTGCAGAACATGGTTGTGAGCATCAGTCAGACCTCACTTCCTGATGATGAGACGCAGGAGGTCTACAACAACTCACGTTACACAGGGACGGGTTATCTTGCGGGGAGAGCTGGTCTTGAGGCTGGTTATCGCTTTACGGAGTCGATTCATGCGAGCATCAACGCAGGTGCGCTGCCCTTATTTTATGCGGATGTATCGCAGGCACTGGGAGAGAACGAGACGACTGTCGGGGCGTTTGGAGGGGGGCGTTTGAAGCTCAACTTTACAGACACCGTCTTTGTACAAACAGTGTATTTGTTCTCGTTCTTCAGGCCTGTGTTTCCCAATCCTCCAGGCATGGCTGCTGGTGGAGAGGTCAAGATCGACTCACGAGCAGAGGGCACAGATATCGTGCACAACGTACAGGCAATCGTGGGGCTATCCTTCTAGTTGCCTGGGTGTAAGTGGTTTTGATTTAAGTGTTTTTGTGAGGGGGTTACACGGATTGCGCGCGCTCAATGATGGTGTCGATGAGCTTTTTGCTCTCGGCCGTGAGACGAGTAAAAGCCACGCCCATGCCCATTTCTTCGGGGCCACGTTCGACCCTGACCACTTCGCCTTCACCTTCCACGATTTCAATATCATCCACAATAATTGAGAACTTGAGCATCACGCGGGTGCCCAGTGGGAGGGGGTTTTTTGAGCGAATGAACACGCCGCCTTGAGAGACGTTGCTTACATACTCTGCGATATAGTCCTCAATGTGTTTGAACTCGTGGTTGACGTCGACGCGTACATGTTGACGTTGATGCGCGCCTGATTGTGGAGATGGTGTAGTCATGAGCAGAGCGTGTGAAGAGGGGGTTGTTGCACCACAAGGGCTGTAGGTGCTTGATAGTTGTCAGTGTAAGACGCTTTTAAGAAGACAGCAAGTATGGCGGATTGAAAAAGAGTCCACCAAAAAGGCGGCCTTTCCTCACAGGAAAGGCCGCCTTTTTGGTGGTCGCTCTTGAGATCAGGATTTTTTACCGCGAGAGGACTTGCGTTTCTTGTGTGTCACATCGAATTGTTCGATGTGGCACTCGGGATCGACGAAGAACTCGAGGCGTTTTTTGTATTCTTTTTCGATGGTTTTGATCATCTTTTGTTCGCGATAACGGATGAATTCAATGACATTGGAGTGCGCGTAAATGTAGAGCGTAGGAACGGGGAGCACGGCAGCTTCGCGTTTGATTTCACGCAAGACTTCGTATGCCACGGTTTCTTTGCTCTTCACGAAGCCACGACCATCACACTCATCACATTCACCGCAGAGATATTGTTCGAGCGATTCGCGGACACGTTTACGTGTCATTTCGACGAGGCCGAATTCAGAGATAGCCAGCGCGTTGGTGGGGACTTTGTCCTTGGCGAGCTCTTCTTCGAGGACGCGGTAGACAGCATTGCGGTGTTTGTGTTCATCCATGTCAATGAAGTCGAGGATGATGATACCGCCGATGTTGCGCAGCCTGAGCTGATAGACGATCTCAATGGCAGCTTCGATGTTGGTCTTGTAGACGGTCTCTTCGTGGCTTGATGTCTTGCCGACAAAGCGCCCTGTGTTGACGTCGATGGCGGTGAGGGCCTCGGTCTTGTCGATGACGAGGTGTCCACCGCTGGGGAGGTCAACTCTGCGTTTGAGCGCGCGGTTGATCTCGATTTCGATACCGTAGGCGTCGAAGATGGGCTCAGGAGAGTCGTACAGTTCGACCTTGTCTGCGAATGCAGGCATGTAGTGTTCGATGAATGAGCGGACTTCTTTGTAGGAGGTCTCATCATCAACGACGATCTTCTCGATATCAGAGGTCAGCAAGTCACGTGCAGCGCGCAGCAGGACGTTGGGTTCTTCATAGAGGAGGTAAGGTGCTTTGACCCTGTTGCCCTTTTCGAGCATGTCGGTCCAGAGGTTGACCAGAAGTTCCATGTCGCGCTGGAGGTTGGCGTTTTCGATGCCCTGGCTGACGGTGCGGACGATGAAGCCTGCGCCATCTGGACGGCAGCGGTCGACGATCTTGCGCAAGCGGCGGCGTTCGCGTTCGCTTTCGATGCGTCGTGAAATACCGATATGCGAGACGGTAGGCATGAATACGGAGTAGCGGCCCGGGATGGAGATCCTGCCGCTGAGGCGAGCGCCCTTGTTGCCAATGGGCTCCTTGATGACCTGAACGACGATTTCCTGACCTTCCTTGAGGACGTCCTGGATGTCGACCTTTTCACGGTCACGTTTTCTTCTGGGGGAGGATGAGGAAGGGCTCCAGTCCTCATCATTTTCGGAGTTTGCGAGGTCGCTGTCGAAGTCATGGAAGTCGCTGATATGAAGGAAGCCAGCTTTTTCCTGTGCGATATCGACAAATGCGGACTGCATTCCAGGCAGGACGCGGATCACTTTTCCCTTGTAAATGTTGCCGACGACATCCACCTCGCGCGTACGCTCAAGGTGGAATTCAGTCATCATTCCGTCTTCTACAAGCGCGACACGAGTCTCCGCGCTAGTAGAGTTCACCACTAAGATGTTGGACATAAATTCCCTGTTAATTTTATAGGATAACAAGGGCATTAATAAAATGAATCAGCCCTGGTTATGCTTTGATGTCTTTGTGTGGCGAGCCTCAGTACCATGACAAGAAAATGTTGTCCGAGGCACGCGCACGATGATGTCTATATGGTGTGTGAGCTTTAAACCCATGTGTCATGCAAAGCGTTGTTACAGCACTGACCTCTGTAACGCGACGAAGGGGAGGGGGGCCTATCCCAACTCATGCGTTGTCATGGCACACAGGATCAAAAGTTCATTCACAGCTCAAGTGATAATTATGCTCAAGCAGTGATCACACCCGATGCTAAAAGTCTTGATTTAGGGCGAGTGATTTGTGCTTTGATTCTTGTCATCATCGAACACAACTCACCGCCAGTGAAGTTGAGCTATAACATACTCAATGGGTTGATGACAAAGTCTTCTTACATTGTTTTCGCATGGATGGCATGCGTTGTGAGGCCATGAGTTGAGTGGTTGTTTTTGTGTTAAGTGGTTGATTTTGTTGTTTGTTTTGGCGCAAAAAGAGGAGGCGCGCCCTGACAAGTCAGGGCGCGCCTCCTCTTTTTGCTGGTCTGCTTACGTGTACAGAATCTAGAATTCTACGAGGTCACCAGGCAGGATGTCGAGCTCGGCAGGGTTGATGACCTTGCCAATGGATACTTCTACAGAGTTGCCCCACACCTCCACGGAGATGGAGCTATCGCCTTCTCCATCGTATTCAAAGTAGCGTGTTTGCAGGCCTGTTTTGTTGCCCGTCTTGCCCTCCTGGTTGACGCGTGCATCGCCGCCTTCGACCATACGAAAGCGTTCGCCCTGGTAATCGATAAACTCAGGGGGAGGGTTATTCAGCGGGAGGTCGCGGATCTCGTCCCAGAGTGAGACTTCAAGGCCATCGTCATCCTCCACAGCGAGCCAGCGCTTGTTGGGGCCATCGACGAGCATGTAGGTGATCCAGGTGTAGCCATCTTCCCAGTAGGTGAGCTTGCCTTCAAGCATGTAATCGGTGCCAAAGTGGCTGACGATATCCCCGATTTTGAGCTGCATCAGGTTCACGCCGCCCACGTTGTAGGCGTCGTTGTTTTGTGAGCCTGTGAGCTGTCTGGCTGGTGTGAATGTGTTGTTGTTGTAGCCAGGAGGCAACTGATTGTTTTGTTCATTTTTACGTGCAGTGAAGAACAAAAAGAAGCTCATGCCTGTGAATCCCAGCATGAGGATGGCCATGATGAATATGACGCTAACCATTCATAAAACCTTGTGAAATTTGTTTGTGCTTGTGTGCATCTGGAGTCGTGAGTTCGTCAAGTAGATACGTTCTATAACGTAATGCCACCAGCTCGCAACACCATTCGTAAGTGGGGCTCATCAGGCACTTCTTGTAAGACAAATGCTTCAAGTCGTGAGCCTTCAGGAGGACCAAAGGTACACGCGCCCGTGGTGGGGTCAAAGGTTGCGCCGTGCATCTGGCACATGATCTCCTGGCCTGTGTCATCGAGGAACTGCTCGTCATGATCAAGCGCGACGCCCCAGTGTGGGCACAGGTTTCTGTAGGCGTAGAGTTGGTCTTCAAAGCGAATGACAAAGCCATGTGCAGGTTGTCCAAAAGGATCGGTGTAATGGAAGCACATGGTATCGCCATTGGTGTTTAGCGTGGAGACATCAATGGTGGTGAGTTGTTTATGGATCAATGTGAGGCTCTCTTTCGGCGTCTTCTTGCCGCCATCAAGGTCAGGCCAAGGCCGAGTAACCAGAGCTCTCCCTTGTGTGAGAGGGGTTTACTCTGTGCCGTGGTGCAGCAGCATCCGCCGTCGCTGCATTCGTCGGTTGTGCAGTCTGGATCGGTGTCAGGATCACATGTGCCCTGACCAGATCCTGTATCATCGGAGTACTGTACATTGGGAACACCCACGGGATAGATAGCGCAGAGGCCTGCGACATCATCAGGGTGGAGGTCGCGCTTTTTGGACTCCTCGGTTGAGGCCGAGTAGTACATGGTGGCTTCTTTTTCGGGGGCTTCATCGAGCCCGAGCATATGGCCTGCTTCGTGGGTTGTGGTATTGGCGAGGTCCATGGCACCCGAGGCGGGTGTGTCTGAGATGCTGAATCTGTGGGCGAGCACGTTGAATTCCATGTCCGCGTCAACAAGCACGCCTTTTTGTGTCATGGTCGTGGAGGTGAGCGCGATGGTGGCGCTGCTTGTAGCCCAACCATCGTCGACCCAGGTGACGACGTTGATGCCATCCTCTGGTGCATGTCTTGAGATGTCTGTAAGTCCTTGATATTTAAATGTGAAGTCGGAGCATGATTTGTCGCTCCATGTTCTGATTGCGCTTCTCACTGCGTTTAACAGCTCGGGGTTGATCTCACCATTGACCCCTTCAATAATGCTGTCATGGCCCGATTTGTTGACCCAGTAGGGGACCTCGCGGGTGGGCCATCGTACAGGCCAGCCCGATTGTCCGAGACCGCATGTGGGGAGGTTGGTGGGGGCATCTGGGTTGCGCTCTGCCTGTGTCAGACAGGTCTTTGTTTGACGGTAGGCCAGCGCATTTTCTTGTGTGGCAGTGATCAGGAGCGCGCCGCTTAACAGGGCGACGGCTGCTTTATTGACAAGGTTCTCTGTGTTCATACGAAGGGGAGCTTGGGTTGGTAGTGTAATGCATCTGCGAACGGGAACATCATAACCTAAAATAAAACAAACTCCACGCCTTAATACTTTCCAAGGCAAACAAACCATGGTCTCCATGCAAAGTGCTTGACAGAACGTGACCATGTCGGTGTAGGTTTGCACCGCCCAATAAGATCTGTGTAGAGCGCATACTTTTGTGTTGTCAGTGTGCCAGACACCGAAGCACAGAACCTTAATTTTGAATTCACTGAATCTATAGTTTTTACCCTACATCAAGAGGTCGTCGTCGTGAGTCAATATGATGTGATTGTAATTGGAAGTGGTCCTGGTGGTTATGTTGCTGCCATTCACGCAGCTCAGCAAGGTCACAAGACCGCCATCGTTGAGCGCGATGAGGACAAGCGCCTTGGCGGTACATGTCTGTTGCGTGGATGCATCCCTACCAAGGCGATGCTCCAGACCGCAGATCTCCTCTATGATATGCAGCGCAGCGAGTCCTTTGGTATCACCAAGGTTGATGCCGCCGTGGACATGGACAAGATGGATGCTTACCGCGCCAAGATTGTGGCCAAGAACGCAAATGGCGTGCAGTACCTGATGAAGAAGAACAAGATTGATGTCCTTCTTGGACATGGTCGCATCACGGGTAAAAACGAGATCAGCGTGACAGATGCCGAGGGCAAGGTCAGCAAGGTCAAGACCAAGCATCTTATTCTTGCGACAGGTTCTGCTTGCCGTCACATCGGTGCCATTCCCATGGACCACGAGCGCATCATCGACTCCGATGACTTGCTCTACTCCAAGGAGAAGCCCGAGCATCTTGTGGTGCTTGGTGCAGGTGCTGTGGGCTCCGAGTTTGCCAGCGTCTTTTTGCGCTACGGCTCCAAGGTCACGCTGATTGAAATGCAAGATCGCATCCTCCCCATTGAGGACGCTGATGTCTCCAAGGAAGTTGCCAAGAGCTTTAAAAAGCAGGGCATGCAGGTGCTCGCAGGGACCAAACTTAACTCCGCAGAACGCAAGGGTGAAGAGGTCCATATTTCGGTGACAAACTCCAGCGGCAAGGAAGAGAAGATCGTGGCATCTCACCTGCTCGTCGCGATTGGACGCCGCCCCGTCACAGAGGATGTCGGCCTTGATAAGACCAACATCAAGCTTGATGAGCGTGGTTTTGTGCCTGTCAATGAGATGATGCAGACCAAGGAATCCTGGGTTTATGCCATTGGTGATATCGTCAACACACCATGGCTTGCACATGTGGCCAGCAAGGAAGGCATCCTCGCTGTCGATCACCTCAGCGGCAACAAGCCCCTTGCTCTTCACTACGATCGCGTACCAAACTGCACCTACTGTGCACCCGAAGTTGCCAGCGTGGGCATGACCGAGCAGGCAGCCAAGGAGAAGGGCGTGGAGTACATCACGGGTGTGTTCCCATTCTCTGCCATTGGCAAGGCCAGCATTCTTGGCAAGAGCGAGGGCTTTATCAAGCTCATTACAGGCAAGAAGTACAAGGAAATCCTCGGCGTACACATCGTTGGCCCCAAAGCTACCGAGCTTATCAGCGAAGGTACACTTGCTATTGAGCTTGAGGCGACCATCGACGAGTTGTTGAGCACCATTCACCCTCACCCCACCTTGGCCGAAGCGATGGGCGAAGCAGCGCATGCGGTGACAGGTCACACGATCCACATCTAATGGTCATGGGTAGAGGATGGCGCGGTTTAAACCGCGCCACTGTTGAACGAATTTTATAGATAATACAGATATTTGCTCGCGATTTCTGGCGAGCATCTTTGAGGAGCAAAGATGAAGACAAACGTTGTCATGCCTCAGATGGGTGAGAGTGTTACAGAGGGAACTTTGACCGTATGGCTCAAGGAAATTGGCGATACCGTCGAGCGCGACGAGCCTCTGTTCGAGATCACCACAGATAAGGTTGATGCCGAGGTTCCAAGCCCCGTGGCAGGCGTGTTGGTGGAGCGTCTCGTGGAGACAGGCACCACTGTGGAGATCAACTCTCTGGTGGCTGTGATCGAGACTGAAGGTGACGCTGCTGGTGCGAGCGATCAGGCAGTTCAGGAGGAGAGCGCTCCTGCACCAGCACAGAGCGCTGCACCTGCTGCAAGTGATGCTACTACTGCACCTGCACGTACATCGGGCGCAATTGATGCTGTGAAACCAGGCCCCGAGCATAGCCGCGATGAGCTTCGTCGCACACGCTCCACGCCTGTGGTTCGCAAGATCGCCGCAGAGCATGGCATTCAGGACCTCGCAGATATCCCTGCATCAGGTTCTGGTGGTCGTGTCACACGCAAGGACATTGAGGATTACATTGCAAGTGGTCAGCACAAGCAAGCTGCGAGCGCACCTGCTCAAGCTGCGACGACACCATCACGTGCGCCTGCATCCTCTGGTGGCACCATGCGCAGCATTCCAGAGCTTCCTCCTATCACCATGGGTCCACGCGACACCATCGAGCCAATGGCACCACAGCGTCTTGCCATCGCCCGTCACATGATCGCAAGCCGCGCCACAAGCGCGCACGCACATACTGTGCACGAGATCGACTTTACCTCCGTGGTGCGTGCAAGAAGGGCGCTCAAGGATGAGTTCGCAAGTCGTGGTGTGAAGCTGACCTTTACCGCGTTTATGGTCAAGGCGTTTGCCGATGCGTTGGCACGATTCCCGTTGATGAACTGCTCCGTGGATGGTGATCACATTGTGTACCGTGGCGACATCAACATTGGCGTGGCAGTGGCGCTTGAGGACAGTCTGATTGTGCCTGTGGTTCGCAACGTGGATGAGCTCAGCTTGCTTGGTGTGGCTCGTGCCGTGAACGATCTTGCAGAGCGCGCCAGGAACAAGAGGCTCAAGCCTGACGAAGTACGTGGCGGCACATTCACCGTGTCAAACCACGGTGTGTTTGGCCCCGAGTTTGGCATTCCTGTGATTAACCAGCCACAGGTTGGTATTGTGGCTACAGGCGCGATCAAGAAGCGCGTGGTCGCTGATCAGAAGACCGATGCGATCATGGTGCGCCCAACCTCGGTGTTCTGTATGTCATTTGATCACCGTGTGATTGATGGCGCGACCGCTGATAAGTTCCTGCTTCACGTGCGCCAGGTTTTGGAGAGCTGGGAGGCTTGAAACTTGTCTCTGTGGTGCTCATAGTTATGTGGATGTC
This sequence comes from uncultured Pseudomonadota bacterium, assembly GCA_950059285.1. Classification (GTDB taxonomy): domain Bacteria; phylum Myxococcota_A; class Bradymonadia; order Bradymonadales; family Bradymonadaceae; genus CATLTV01. The sequence continues at coordinate 15,841 of CATLTV010000058.1, forward strand.
CGCCCGCACCCCTCAATGCGGGGGTATCGTTTTTAAAACATGAGGAGTTATAAGATGTTAGACGTTACAGCCGGTAACTTTAAAACTGAAGTCAAAGAAAGCCCCATTCCTGTTGTCCTCGATTTCTGGGCACCCTGGTGTGGTCCCTGCCGCAGCATCGGCCCGATTCTTGAGCAACTTGGTCAAGAGTTTGAAGGTCGTGTCAAGGTGGCCAAGGTGAACATTGATAATGAGCCCCAGTTGGCTCAGGCATTCAGCGTGCGCAGTATCCCCATGATCGTGGGTCTTGTGGAAGGCGACGTCCGCGAGAACAGCGTGGGTTTCCGTGGTGAGAGGCCATTGCGCGAGATGTTTGAGCGTCTTGCCAAGTAAGCTTGAAAAACATCATAACAGGACGCGTTCTGCGAGGATTTTCACTTGTGAAAATCCTCGCAGAACGCGTCCTGTTATGATTTTAGACCAATTAAAGTGTTGAACATGACACACAATGGCGTATTTTAAGTGCATGTATAATTTCAAATACGTTGTTATGGAGTTGAGAGTATTATGAGTAACGCCTTGAACCAGAGCATTGAGCGTCTTCTCCCCGAGGATGTACGCACCAACTATAGTGAATTTGCACGCGAGCTTGATCCGCTGATCGAGGCAGGTTCTTATTTGCCTGCTGTGGCAAGGTTGGACATGATCCTGAACAGCATCCCTTCTAACCAGGATAACCGTTTATTGCGCGCGGCATTTTTGGCCAAACGCGGCGAGATCTATATGGAAGGCGAGTACCACGAGGAGGCCGAGGAAGACCTTCGACATGCGGTGCATAACGGCATCAAAACTCCCGAGATCTTTGCGACGCTTGGTTGGACTCATTATCACATGGACAACGCAGATAAGGCTCGTCAGTGGTTTGACAGGGCGCTTGAATCCAATGCCGACGATGAGAGCGCATTGATGGGTCGTGCGTTGGTTCTCCAGGAGCTCGACGAACTTGACGCTGCACGCGCCGATTTGACGCGCGCGTTGCAAAACGCAACTCGTCGTGCCGAGCTGTACTCGATGCGAAGCGATGTGTTTGCACGTCAGGGTGATATTGAATCTGCCGAGCGAGATATCAAGTCTGCGATCAAGGCTGATCCTGAGGACACCGATTATCAGGTCGCTTATGCGCGTATTTTGACTGCGATGGGTAAGCCCTCTCTCGCGCTTGAGAAGATGGAGGCAGCCGCCAAGAATATCGATGATCCTGGCCTTGAAGAGCTCTTGCTCAGGAGTCACTTGCGCCTCATTAACGGTGAGCTTGAGGAGGCCCGCAAGGACGCGCTTCGTGCGACCAAAGACTTTGAGGATGAGGCGTTTGCGTTTGTGCAACTTGCTCAGATTCAGCTCTCTGACGGTCAGATTGATGCAGCGCTCAAGAGTGCAGAGCGTGCGGTGGAGCTTGATGATGAGCTTCCCGATGCATTTCTGGTGCGAGGTGCTGTGCGTCGCCTGAAAGGCGAGCAGACCGCAAGCCAGCGCGACCTTGAGCGCGCAAGTCAAACACAACCCGAGCTGCCGATCTTCCTGTTTGGCCCAGCCTACACCGTGATGGATACAAGTGATTTCCACGCGGATCTGTTCGCCAAGCTCAAGGAACATGATCTGACCACACCTGCCGAGACAGCAGAACCTGCTGCGGACACTTCGGGCGCTGGTATGGGCGGCAATCCCTTTGGTGGATTTCCTGGCATGGGAGGAATCCCAGGCATGGGCGGTATGGACCCCATGAAGATGATGGGTCAGATGTTTGATGATGAAGGCAACATCAAGCCTGCATTCAAACCTATTGTGCGCATGGCGTTGAAGAACGCTCCATCGATCCTCAAGAACATGCCCTCAAGCATGCTCAAAAATATGGGTGGTGTGGACAAGGAAATGCTCGAAGGCGTTGATATTTCAAACCTTACGCCCGAGCAGCTTGAGGCTCAGATGAAGCAGATGTACAAGATGATGAAGTCTGGTCAGGACCCTCAAGATATGATGAAGAAAGCGCGCGAAGAGTACGAGAAAAATAAGAAGTAAGTTCTTGATTTTACGAAAAAAAGAAGAGCCAGAGGGGGCGGGGTTTTGCTGCGCAAAATCCCGCCCCCTCTGGCTCTTCTCCATCACGCTCTAGAAGAAGAAAAACGCGCCAGGATGTTGCTCGTCTTCGGTTGCTTCGACGATTTCAACGATGTGGATGTTGTGGTTGCTTTCAATGGCGAGGTCAATGAGTTGGTTTGAGCCATTGAGGAGCTTGACGGTGGGCCTGTGTGCGATGCTTTTGTTGGATTGAGCCTGTGTGATGTTGGGGCTTTTGACAACGATTGCTTTTTCGCCTGATGAGAGCAGCACCATTTCGCCCACAGGATAGATACCAATGACGTTGATAAACAGCTTGGTCAGGCGAGGATCGTAGTGCCGTCCCATCTGTTGACTGAGGGTTTGAAGGGCGAGGTCGGGCGTGAGTGGTGTGTTCTCATCAAGGCCCTGAATGAGGATGTCATAGTGTCGGGCGATCTCAACGAGTCGGCTCAACAGGTGAGGGCGAAACTCCTCACTGTACCAGTCCTGTGGGAGAGGTTTGTTGTAGGGAAATCCGCGTTCGTAGGTTGTGACAAGACGCAGCGCGCTGACGACATCGGTGGAGCCCATCTGGCTCAGAACGGTGACGCTTGTCATGTTGGTTTTGAAGTGGCTCTTATCCCCCACTTCTTGAACGTCTTCGTGTTCTTGATGGAGGATGCGATCGACATCCTGAGTGATCGCGGTGAGCCCGATGCGGACAAGCTCTGTGCGCTCAAGTCCAAGTTCCTGTGCGATGAACATGGAGTAGAGCGCGGTGTTGACTGCGTGCACGAAGTCCTGGTGTTGGATGACTTTGAGGTTGATCAGTCCAATAAAGACATGGCGGTAATCCGCAAAGTAGTCGGTCGCGCGTTGAATGAGTCGCTTCATGAAGCGAGCGCTTGCGTTTGAAGATGTTTTCAGTTGTTCAAAGTACTGGGCGCACTTGACCATCAGGCCCGCATAGATTTCGACGATCTGGCTGCGGACATCTTCTGTGGCGAGGTTTTCAAAGTTGCGAAGACTGACAGCGCGGAGTTTGATGTGGGGTTGGTCAAAGGTTTCCAACGAGGCGATTTTAGCTGTCTTTTTGGCCTGGTTTTGCTTGGCTGCTTCAGCGCTTGAGAGTGCTTGCACAAGGGCAGACCACTCGCTTGCTTCGACACCTTTGAGGAACTTGATCTGGTTGATGGACTGGGCAATGAACATCGAGCGTACCATGACGCTGCGTGTGAATTCGGCCTCGGGGAACTTCACGATCTGACCATTGATGAAGATGTTGGCGTCGGTGAATTGGAGTGTGAACGCTTCTTCTATGCGGTCCTCAAAGGCTTCAGCCATGGAGGTGGAGAGCTCATGACAGATCTGTTTGACGTGGCTATGCTCGGGGCCAAAGATTTTGGCGGTGTGCATGATGCGCAAGATATCTGTGATGATTTTGGGGCCAAGGACCTTGGTGAGGGTGTGGTCTGTCTGGCGGTTTTCCTTGAGGAATCCAGTGGCCTGGAGCCTTGCCTTATCTTGTGTGTCGCTATGCTGGCTCACTGTTCCTCCTTGTGCGCTGTGGATGGTTTGAATTGTTTAAGCAATCTTGAGTAGTCTTCACGCAAGCTTGGAGAGGTCAGTAGGCTAGCGGCCTGTTTTTCCATGAGTTCAATAGTTTGTGTGTCATTGTGTTCAAGGAGGACACGCGCGACGCTTGTTGCGAGCGTGCGGCGCTTCTCGTTGAACCATCCTCGTGTAGTGAGCATGTCTCTAATTTTGTTGATGTTTTCTGGTTCTACCTCAATGAAGAAGCGCAGCAAAAACAGAATCTCGCCTGAAGGGCGGAATGAGAGTGATTCCATGTCCATGGCCTGATGAAGCCAGGTTTTGAAGCTTTGTTCATCGAGTTTGCGCACAGCATCAATGGCGAGCTTTCGGACCTCCTTGTTTTTGTCATCCATGCGAGGCTTGATGTATTTTTCGATGACAAGGGAGGAGCACCAGCTTGGCTCGGCCAGCTCAAGCGTCTGTTTTTTGATCTCTTCATGGTCGAGTTCAAGGGCCTTGGCGAGGACACGTTGTACGATCTGGTGGTCTTCAATACGGATGGTTTTGATGACGGGTAACAGGCGAGTAAAGTAGACAGTGTTTCCTGTATACTTGCTGTCAAGCCATTGCATTTCATTGGTTTTATTGGTGACAATGAAGAGAATGTCCACAAGTGTACGGATGTTGAGGACGGTGCGTTTCTCGTCGGCAATTTGAGTGAGGACTTGTTTCAGGACCTGTTCTTTGCGGCAGTAGGCAAAGAGTTTGAGGAGATCGGGTTTATCGCTGTCATATTTTTGAGCCTGATAGATAAGAGCTTCAATACGAATGGGATCGGTGATGCTGTCCATCATCAGGGAGAGCGGGTTGTTATCGCCTTCTGAGTTGAAGAGAATTTCACGTTTTCTGATCAGTTCAAAGAGCTCAGCGGCCTTGTCGTATTCGGTGTTATCGAGCATATGCACGAGGATGTCCGAGATGGTTTCGATCGCCTGAATAGCTGGCTTTGAGCGGTGGTCAGCGCGCACAATGCTGATGAGAGATTCCAGGAGACGGTATTCGAGGTTATCGCCCGAGACCCATTCATCGACAAGCTCCCTGGTCCAGGACATGTCGACGCGAAACGCATCTGCGATCATTTGAGCAGGCATGGTTGGGGTGCTCATGATTGTTTCAGCGTTGTATTGGAGCTGTGTGAACATGTCAGGATCAAGTGTGGTGCGAGCGCCCTCAAAGATGTCTTTAATGGTCTTGCTATCTTCTCCCTGTGGTTTTGCGGTCGCGCCCATGATGGTGACCAGTGCTTCAGCGTCATCAAGCTCGCCGAAGGTCTCCTGTTCATCGCTGGAGATGTAGTTCTCAACAGAGTGGATTTTGATATGATCGAGGTCGTACTCCCAGAGTAATGTGATCGTGTCATCATCCATGGGGAGATCACCCACGCTGGCTTTACTGATTGCACTGAGAAAGCGTACCAATTCCTTGATGCTTACATCGGGAGGAATTTCAAAGCTGACGAGTCCATCCATGGCGGGCACATACCAGAGGAAGTGCTCGCGCTCGCTCTCCTCACGGGTGAAGAAGACCTCGTTATTCTCTGTGAGGAGCTCCGTTGCTTTGACGCGTACATAGAGGCTTGACTCAAGTTTGAAGAAGTCCTTGAGCTGGTCGAGCATATGTTCTGCGAAGTTCTCCACCAGGGGGTGGCCTGTAGGATACACGCGCAAGAGCAAGACGAACTTGTCTACAGTGTGCATAAACAGGTTCATTTGCTTTTTACGCTGGGTGTTTTGTTGGTCCTCCCCAACCAGTGTTGCCCTGAGTGTGGTGTCAGCAGATGTGTTCGGCATGATTTTGTAGGGGTCGGGTGTTGTCTTCAAAATGTGTGAGGGTTACATGCACCTACATAGTCATAAAGGGTGCTGATGAACAGTCAAAAAGTGAAGTTTTCGTGCATTCTCCTGGTGGGTGAGGATGTGCTTATCTGTGATGTGGCTCACCACAGGGCTGAACACGTGGAGGTGTTCAGGATGTACAACGCAACGGAGGGAGGTACACGTTAATCATCTGAGGAGGACGCACCTAACCATGATAACTGATAAGTGAGTTGATTCAAGGCGTTTTGCAGATCTTTGGGCCATTGATTGGCCGATTGTTCAAGGTTCTTGATCGCCTTTTCAAGGCGCTTGTGACGTTCGCGCTGAGCGTTGAGTGTATCACGCGCTTTTTTGAGCTCTTGTGGTGAGTAATCAAAGCGTTTTTCATCCACGCTGGTGGCGATACGGCGCCAGGATGAGCGTTGTTCTGCAAGGAGGCGTTCTGACTGGCGTGTGATGCGTATGAGCTGTTCCTGACGTGCGGCGATGCGGTGATTCAGGATGCGAATATCTTCAATGCGATGCATTTGCGTGAGGATAGTGGAGGTGACTCTCTCTGCATCTTTGGGGTTGTTTTCCTGAATTGATTCAAGGCGTTGTTTGAGTTCTGCGAGTCCTGCGGATGATGTGCAAGAGACGCCAAAGTAAGTGGCTGCTTTTTCATTGGGGGTGGGGGGGAGATCCACGTCATTGCCGAGGTCATCGTCAATGATGCTCTCCTGTACGCAGCTCATCGCCACGAGTCTGAAGCCATGAATGGGGAAGGGAGGGATGTAGTGGCGAGTAGGTTCGGAGAAGAGCGCCTTGATCTGAGTGTGGAGGTGTTCCATATCACGTTGCATGATGAGGTACACTTGCTCTTGCCGTTCGAGTTCGGCTTGTGTGGCGTTGATTTGGGCCGAGATGTCGGGGGCGATGAGGTTGTTTGTACGCCAGCAGCTGGCCAACATACAGACGCAGGAAAAGAGGAGATATTTTTGCAAAATATCTCCTCTTTTCCTGCGTCTGTGGTGAGGCTCAAGAATCACTGTTCAGGACATCCTTGGGGATGGCAGGTAGCTCATCAAGGTTAGGCATCAGAATAATCTCGATGCGTCGGTTCAGTGCTCTGCTCTCTTTCGTGTCGTTTGAGGCGACAGGATCAAACTCGCCATAGCCTGCGGCCGCGAGTTTGGCAGGAGGAACACCGCTGTCCTGGAGGAACGTGACAACCTCCACGGCACGTGCTGTGGAGAGCTCCCAGTTGGAGGAGAAGCGTTTGGATGAAATGGGGACATTGTCAGTGTGTCCAGCGATGAGGTAGCTGCGGTCAAAGCCTGCGAGGATCGATGCGATCTCTTCAAGGGCTTTACGACCATCATCCTTGAGCTTTGCACGACCTGGATCAAAGAGGACGTTATCAGGAAGTTGGATGACCATCTTTCCGTTGCGGATCTGGACCGAGAGCTTACCTGACTGCACCATGCTCGCGAGCTTTTCAGTGAGCTTGCGGTACTGTGCAGCGCGCGCCTCGGCCTGTGCGCGAGCGCGTCGCAGCTCGGAGAGTTCTTGCTTGTTTGCCTTGAGTGCCTTCTCGAGGTTCTTCTTCATATCCGCGTACATATCAAGCTCGCCGCGCGCCTCATCGAGGCTTCCGTTGAGCTTTTTGATCTCTTCTTCAAGGGCTGCGTTCTGCTGTTCAAGCTGAGCGATACGGGCGTCGGATTTCTGTACGTTTTGTTCCAACTCGTTGATTTTGTTGGCTTGTTCTACGCCAATGCGCTCTGATTCAGAGAGTGCAAGCTGTGTGTCTTCAAGCTGTTTGAGTGTGGCCGCGTGTTCGTCCTTGGGGACGCCGCATGCCACGGTCAGGGAGCAAAGCAACAGTATAGTCAGATGTTTGAGATGACGCATGGTTCTCCTGTAGGTTGGGTTAGTCTCTCATCATGTCAACGACAGGTAATCACTATAGTGCTCCACAGTGTGGAGACAAGGATGCGGGCGCGTTTGGCGAGTTTATCTTCTTTTTTGTTCGTATGACGATTGATTGAGGGCTCACAAGAGGGCAAGGGAGTGGTTATACTTAAGAGTGTCAGGGCCATGGAGGCGGCCCGTAAGGATTGGAACATTCCCTGGAGATTTCGGGGAGTCATTGAGCAGAGGTTGCCATTATGCATCTCCATCACACACCACAGCTTTATACCGCTTCAACACAAGAAGACATGGCCATGAAGAGATATCAACACAAACTATACCTTGGTGATTTGGCACAGATACATTCCTGTCCCATGTGTGACGGGGAGGGGGTTCAGCTGGAGCTTGTCTGGCTTGATGGTAACCCCAACCACGATCCAGAGGAGCACGAGGTGCGGTGTTTTGATTGCCATGGTTATGGCGACATTGTGCGCCTTGTGTGTGGTCGATGTGGAGAGGAGAGCTTTGCGCACCCCGATGAATCCATGGATGACATGCGTCAATGTGCGTGTTGTGGGCACGAGGCTCCCAATGCGCTCTGGTTACCAATGCAACCTGCACTACAAGAGGAGAAGACAGGATGAGCAAGAAAGAAGAACAAGAGCAGAGCAAAGAGGTTGTCGAGGAGGCCAAGGCTCCTGCCAAAAAGACGCGCAAATCAAGCGCCAAGACAGCCAAAGCAAAGGACGATGTCTCCTCCGAGGTTGCTGATGTGGAGGCAGCCGCCAATGATAATGATGAGGCTCCCTCAAAGCAGGAGCAACAGGAGAGGTTGATGCGAGAGCACGAGGTCAATTCAAAGGCGCGTAAGCCGCTGGCGCTCAAAATGGCGAGGGTCATGTCGGAGGTACGTCATGTGCCAAAGAATGGTCGCAACGATTTTCACAAGTATGATTACATCATGGAGTCTGATCTGCTCGACCGTTTGCGCGGCAAGCTCGCTGAGCAGGGAGTCGCCATCTTGCCAAGTATTCGCGAGCATATATCCGAGCAGACCAAGGATCATCGCGGCAAAGTTCAGAACCTCGCCACGATCACACTGGACCTTACCTTTATCGATGGTGATTCAGGCGATGAGTTCACCACGAGCTGGGTTGGTCAGGGCATTGATAGCGGAGATAAGGCGTATTACAAGGCGTACACAGGTGCTTTTAAGTACGCGTTGCTCAAGACATTTTTGGTCACCGCCGAGGAAGATGCTTCTCCGCAAGCTGTGCGCGCACCTCAGAGAAGGTTCTCGCGTAGAGCATAGGTGAGATGACATTGGACTAGAGCGTGGCGCTGTGGTGCCGCTCCAGGAATAAAGCATGTGTTTACGGCCGAGGGGGTCGTGAACACATGCTTTTGTTATATTTTTCAGGGGGAGTTTTGGGGGGCTTTTCGATTCTTTAGAAGGCTGTGCTGGACACGTGTTGTTTGCGTTGCCGATGGCCTGATTTGATCGCTTTATCCTACACTTCTGGGTGGATTTCCTTTAGAGTGCTGGCAACTTTGTGCCGTACATTATATGTATGTGCCACGTCGTGGTGGGAGTCCTCCACGACAAGATAACATCGCAAACTAGTCATCCTTTGTGCCTGAGTTCCTCATGTCTGCATCCATGGCCCCGCACTATCAACCCGCCGATCAACGTCAGCTTATTTTGGATCTGCATCAGCTCCTCAATGACATTGAACCGTCTCGTTGGAGAGATGAACGAGAGGCGCAACTTCGACAACGTCTCTCCGAGATCCATGCTCGCCTGGAGATTGTAGCCAGGGAGTATGCGCAGAGCGCAGATCAGCACCTTCAGGCGTTGCGCGATCGTTTCGCAGATATGAGCGCGCTTATTGAGCAGCACAAGCCCTCCATGGAAGTCAGCACAAGTCTGGACGATGCCAGGGCAGCGTGGATGTCATTTCGTTCCAGTGCCGAACCTGCATACGAGGCGCTTGTCGCAAGTTTGAAGGCCGAGAACGTGGTGTTGCCATCGTTGAGGCCAACCAACTACACACGCAATGTGTTTCATGTGATCTCGGCATTGCTTGGCGTGTTGGCTGCTGAACTTGTGCCGCTTGTGAGCGATGACCTTGGCTTTGCGCTCGCTACGATCATTGCTGTCAGTGTGGCATTGATGGGATGGGGCATGGAGCTTGGCCGCCGCATTAGCACACGCGTCAACGATTTCTTGATGTGGGTCTTTAGCCTCGTATCTCACCCTCATGAGGCACACCATGTGAACTCTGCGACGTGGTATGTGACCTCACTGGCACTGCTGTCGCTGACCTTCAACCCGCTAGTCTGTGCAGTGGCGCTGACTGTGCTTGGGTTCTCTGATCCTGCGGCAGCGATCATCGGTAAGCGTTATGGCAAGCACAGGTTTGATAACGGTCGCTCTGTCGAGGGTACTGTCACGTTTGTCCTTGTGGGGACACTTGCTGCGACGGCTACGATGGCGATCTTCCATCCTGATGTGGTGCTCTGGCGAGCGCTTTTGATTGCATTTTCTGCCTCTCTTGCAGGTGGGTTGACCGAACTGTTCTCATCGCGTCTGGATGACAACCTCGGTATTCCTGTCTCTGCAGGGCTGGCCGCTCTGGCAGTCTGGTTTTTGACTGGTTTGGTTTAAATGTCAGAATATATTGAGTTTTTTCTTCGCGTATTGGGGGGCTTGTTCGTCCTGTTTTTGCTGAGCCTTGTGTATCGCGCATGGCTTGTGCGCAAGTTCTCCAAGCTCCCTGCTCCTGAAGATGTGGCGGCTCCGCCCGAGGATGCGTTGGAGCACGAGCAGGGATTAAGGAGCAAGGTCTTGCTCCCCTCACTGCGAGAACCTGCCGAGGAATCTCCCTCGGTGCATGACACTGTGACAGTGCATTATTCGGGCTGGACGACCGATGGGCAGATGTTCGACTCGTCGATTGTGCGAAACAAGCCCGCTACATTTCCGCTCAAAAACGTGATCAAGGGCTGGCAACTTGGTATTCCACTGATGGCTCCTGGCGAAAAGAGGCGATTCTGGATTCCTGCCGAGCTGGCTTATGGAGAGCGCCCTCGCGGTGGTGCGCCCGCTGGAATGCTCGTGTTTGATGTGCAACTACTTGGCGTAGTGGGTCGCGCGAGTTCTTGAGCACACTGTTTATTTAAAAATATAGGTGGGAGATAAATGCTAAACAGGTCATGTGATGTGTCGTTGATTGGCATGGTTTATTACAAACTATAACCAAGGAAACACAAGCACATGCGTGATGCCATGGTGCATCTGTGTGCGTCTCAATCTCATCTCACGGAGAATTATCACATGACCTCAGTAGCTCTTAAAAAAGTCCTGTTCACCACATGTACACTCACTGCGTTGACGCTTACGGCAAGTACTGCTGTTGCCAAGAACGTTGTTTTCTATATTTCTGTGGATTCAACCAGTGGTTCATTCAACGGTACTCCATTTTCACAGAAGACGGCAGTGTTTACCTGTTCAGGTGATTCGGACAATGTGGTTGGTGGTCCCTATCAATCAGTAACACAGCATATACAAGGTTTGACATGTCTTGTGGATGTTGATGGTGTAGCGTCAGGAGAATACACAAACACGTTTAACGTGTATCAGACAGCATCGGGATCCATTGGTTTACAGCGTCCAGGTTCTGACCGTGTTGGAATGGGTCCTATCCCTGTTGATATTGCAGGTGGTCAAAACTATTCGTTCACAGGGATATCTAACGTGATTCAGTGGGGCGGTTCTGATGTGTTGACCACAGGAGAGTCTCTTGTGTTCGACAACTATTACGGCTCTCCTTTTAGCGCTTCCATTGTGTATGATCCAATTCAGGTCATGACCACGGATCTTGCTCCAGGAGATCCTCAGTGTCCTGCTGGAGGTGTAAGGATCGATGTAGGGGTGGACTATGATTATTCAGGAGTTTTAACTGCTGATGAGATCAGTTCTACATCTTATGTCTGTCATGGTACGAACGGTACAGATGGCGCAGCCGGACAGGATGGTGCAGATGGACAGGACGGTTCAAACGGTGCAGATGGACAGGATGGCCTGAGTTCGTTGGTTGTGACGACAACGTTGAGCGTGGGTGATGTGAACTGCGCGTTTGGCGGTGTTCAGATTGATGTGGGCATTGATGATGACGCTGATGGTGTGCTTGCGGCTGCTGAAATCGATGCCACTCAATATGTCTGCCATGGCGCAGACGGTGTTGACGGTGTCGATGGCGTCGACGGTGTTGATGGACAGGATGGTGCAAGTGGCTCCATGTCTCTTGTGACCCCCGTTGAGACTGGTGATGCGGAGTGTGCTTTTGGTGGAGTTCGCATTGATAGCGGTATTGATGCAGACTTCAGCGGGACTCTTGATGAGTCCGAGGTCCAGTCCTCCTATTATGTATGTAATGGTGCAGACGGAGCTGACGGAGCTGACGGCGTCGATGGTGCAGATGGTGCTGACGGTGCAGATGGAGCAGATGGAACTGACGGTGTTGATGGTGCTGCTGGCGTGGATGGTATTGATGGCGTCAATGGTGCAGATGGCGTGGATGGTGGAGGTTGTTCTTCAACAGGTACAGGTAAAGCACCAGGTGCAGGTGCATTGTTGTTTGCTCTGGTTGGACTTCTCAGGTTGCGTCGCCGTAAATAATTTTAGTGTGATGCGCTGTTGAGCAGACAGTAAAAAGCAAGGGAGGCACCCCATTTCTGGGGTGCCTCCCTTGCTTTTTACTGTCTGCTCAACAATTTTTGAAATTAATTTCAAAAATTTTTTAATTTTAAGTTATTGTTTTTTATGTGTTTTTTTGTTTTTGTTTAGAATTTTCTTCACATTTGTTAAGACTTCTTAAGATTTACGTAAGGTTTGATCTCTAAAGTTATAAATGTGGCGCCCAAGAGGGAATGTCACTCACTTATAACCCTGAGAGAAGAGGTCTCATCATGAACGTCAAGAAACCAAGAATCATCCCTTTCGTCTCCGCTGCCGCTTTGCTCTCCATCTCCTTGATGGCTTCACCTCTCATGGCTTATGAGAGAGGTCATAGCCAAAACAACCGAGGTCAGCAGTCCACCGTGACGAAGAAAACGACCACCGTCACAAACCAGAGAGGACAGCGTACAACCACCGTGACTACGGTCACCACAACGCATAATGCAAAGCAGAATCGTGCGAAACAACAGCCTCAGCGCAAGTACAAGAACCAGAAGAGGAAGGTTGTGCGTCGTCGTAACAATCAGCGCCCGAACAACAACAAGGTTGTGGTGGTGAAGACAACCAGGACTCCCGTGGGCAAGACACGTGTTGTGCGTAAGTAAATACATCAAAGCAAAGACAAAAGCGAAGGGGCGAGCTGATTTATCAGCTCGCCCCTTCACTTTTGTCTTTGCTTTACTAGGTTCTGTTGACATAAGCTAAAGGTATGAAAACTTGACAAAATCGGTGGTCCGAGCATGGATGTAAGTACGACCAAACCCCAC